>CAXUIM010000245.1:0-6646 GCA_964250885.1 uncultured Acidobacteriaceae bacterium
ACTGCGTGTACAAGGTGCGCCGGTTCAACTTCCTGCTGTACTCGGACTACGACACCGAGAGCCTCAAGTTCATGCGCAATCCCGACGTCACCGTGCGTTCGCGCGGTGTCATGGAGAAGTGCAGCTACTGCCTGCAGCGCATCGAGGAAGTGAAGATCGAGGCCGACAAGAACAACCGCGCCATCGCCGATGGGGAGATCCTGACTGCCTGCCAGCAGAGCTGCCCGACCGACGCCATCGTCTTCGGCAACCTCAACGATCCCAAGGCGCGCGTGACGCAGCTGAAGGCCACGGAGCGCGACTACCAGGTGCTCGCCGACTTGAACTACCGCCCGCGCACGAGCTACACCGCTGGCGTCATCAACCCTAACGCGGAGCTAGTCTAACGATGGCAACCCAAGGACCAGTCCACAACCCGCGCTCCGACAATAGGGCGCTTGTCGATCCCATGATCGATCCGCGCACCGGCGAATACGCCGTGATTGCGCCGGGCCACACCTTCAAGAGCGTGACCCAGAAGATCGCGGGCATCGTCCTCACGGCGGATACGCCCTGGGCGATGTTCGGCGGGCTTTTCCTGGCCTCGACGGTAGCCTGCCTGGTGGTGATCGCGGTCACCTGGCTGGTGCTCAAGGGTGTTGGAATCTGGGGCGTGACCATTCCCGGCGCCTGGGGCTTCGCCATCATCAACTTCGTGTGGTGGATCGGTATCGGCCACGCGGGCACCCTGATCTCGGCGATTCTGCTGCTGTTCAAGCAGACCTGGCGCAACTCGATCAACCGCTTTGCCGAGGCCATGACGATCTTCGCGGTGGTCTGCGCCGGCATGTTCCCCCTGCTGCACATCGGGCGGCCGTGGCTGGGATACTGGCTGCTGCCCTATCCGAACTCGATGAACGTCTGGCCGCAGTTCCGCAGCCCGCTGGCCTGGGACGTGTTCGCGGTCTCCACCTACGCGACGATCTCGGTGGTGTTCTGGTACATCGGCATGGTGCCGGATTTTGGCACGCTGCGCGATCGCGCCAAGCTCCCCATGGCCCGCTATTTCTATGGCATTCTGTCGCTGGGCTGGCGCGGTTCGACACGCCACTGGATCCGCTATGAGTCGGCGTCGCTGCTGCTGGCCGGGCTCTCCACTCCGCTGGTGCTCTCGGTGCACACCACCATCAGCTTCGACTTCGCGGTGGCCGCCATGGCGGGCTGGCACACCACCATCTTCCCACCCTACTTCGTTGCCGGCGCTGTGTACTCGGGCTTTGCGATGGTGCTGACGCTGGCCATCCCAATCCGCAAGTTCTACCACCTGGAAGACCTGGTCACGTTGCGCCACCTGGACAATATGGCCAAGGTCATGCTGGCGACCGGCTCCATCGTGGCCTACGGCTACGGCATGGAAGTCTTCATGTGCTGGTACTCGGCCAGCCACTGGGAGTTCTTCATGATGTGGAACCGTATGTTCGGGCCGATGGGCTGGGCGTACTGGATCCTCATCCTGACCAACATCGCCATTCCCCTGACCACTTTGTGGAGCCGCAAGCTGCGGGTGAACGTCGGCTACCTGTTCTTCCTCAGCTTCGTGGTCAACATCGGTATGTGGTTCGAGCGCTTCGTCATCGTCGTCACCAGCCTGTACCGCGATTACCTGCCGTCCAGCTGGGGAACGTACCGCGCCACCAAGTGGGATTACATGTTGTTCATCGGCACGTGGGGTCTGTTCACCACGCTGTTCCTGCTGTTTGCCCGGCTGGCGCCCATGGTCCCAATGTCCGAGATCCGTATGATGCTGCCGCAGACCAAAATCCGGCCCGGCGGCGCCGATGCCGAAGCGGTTGTTCAGGAGGCTCTCTAATGCCGCCACGCGAGGGAATCTACGGTCTGCTGGCGGAGTTCAATACGCCCGCGGAGCTGGTGCACGCCACCGAGATGGCGCACCGCGCCGGCTACCGCCGCATGGAGTGCTATACCCCGTATCCGGTAGAAGAAGCCGCCGAAGCGCTGCGCTTTCACAGGACCCGCGTTCCGCTCATGTGTCTGCTGGGCGGCCTCATGGGTCTGGTGACCGGCTATGGGCTGGAAGTCTGGGTGAACGTCTGGGCCTATCCGCTCAACATTCGCGCCATGCCCTTGTTCAGCTGGCCAGCTTTCGTCATCCCCGGCTACGAGTGGACGATTCTGTTCGCCGGCCTTTCCGCGGCCTTCGGGATGCTGGCGCAGAACGGCTTGCCGCAGCTCTACCATCCGCTGTTCAACGCGCCCAACTTCGCCAGCGGCGCCACATCGGACAAGTTCTTCCTTTGCCTGGAGGCCTACGATCCGCGCTTCGACCGGGTGGCCTCGCGCGACTTCCTGGAACAGTTTTCGCCGGTCTCCGTCGTGGAGGTCGATCACTAGATGCAGCAGCCAGGGCGCAATCAGCAGATTCATGCATCGAGATGGGGAAGGGCCATGCCAGCAGCACGCAAACTTGTGGGACTCTCGGCCATGGCAGGGGCGCTGGTAGTCACCGGCTGCCGGCAGGACATGCATAACCAGCCCAAGTTCATTCCCCAGCGTGGAACCAGCTTCTATGCCGACGGCCGTTCCGTGCGTCCGCAGGTGGCTGACACCGTGGCCCGCAACCAGGGCGGGGAAGCCTCCTATTTCTATACCGGAATTCAGAATGGCAAAGAGGGCGACGGTCTTCCCATCCCACTGACCGAAGCCACCATGGAGCGCGGACAGGAACGCTACAACATCTATTGCACCCCATGTCACTCGCGGGTGGGGAATGGCGATGGCATGATTGTGCAGCGCGGCTACCGGCCGGCGGGAAACTTCCACACCGACCGCCTGCGCAATGCGCCGTTAGGGCACTTCTTCAGCGTGATCACCAACGGCTATGGCGCCATGCCGGACTACGCGGCCCAGCTCACTCCGCAGGACCGCTGGGCCGTGGCCGCCTACATTCGCGCGCTCCAGCTGAGCCAGAATGCGCAGCGAGGAGATGTGGCCCCCGGGCAGCACGTGGACGATCTGCACGCGATTGCCAAGGATCTGGGCATGCCTCCCGGATTTGCCGATCCGTGGGGGTTCCCGGGGACGGCGATCTATGGCACGCCCAACGGCCAGGACAACGGCATTCCCGGACAGTCCATCAATACCCCGCCCAATGCGGCGCGGGGCCGCAATGGTCAGGCGGCTGGCCAGAACTCCGGTACCCGCGATTCGGGTGGGGCCCAGCTGGCGAGCCCCTCGGCCAATGCTCCGGGCAAGCTGGCCGGCGCGCAGCATTAGGGGTGAGCGCGGCGTCGGGATTTTGGAACCTGCATTGGAATTAGACTTGAGCAGCTTGAATCACGAACTCTGAAGGCGACAAAGCATGGCAATGGAACACGAACATTTCGGAGGCGGTCATACCCACGGACTGACGGCGCACCCTGTGCTTCCGCGGACGCTGCCCAGCGTGCTGTCGGCGCCGGATGCGGTTGCGGTCTGGCGGCTGCGAGCGGCCGTCGTGGCGGTGGTGTTCACGATCATCTCGGTGCTCGCGTTCGTGTGGACGCATGAGGGCCGCAATCACCTGCTGCGGGCCTACCTGATGGGCTACATGACCTGCTTCAACCTGTGCGGCGGCGCCCTGGCCTTTCTGATGGTGCAGTATGTGTCGGGCGGCAAGTGGGGCCAGATCCTGCGCCGGCCGCTGGAGGCGATGACGCGCACCATCTGGATCGTGATCCTGATGCTGGTTCCGGTCCTGGTGCTGATGAAGCACCTCTATCAGTGGGCGGCCTTCCCCAATGCGGCGGCCACCTGGAACGCCTATCGCCACGGCCTGATGACCCAGGAGCAGCAGCTCACGGCCAACTCCAAGCACACCATGCTGAATCCGGCCGCGGCCGTTATTCAGGCCGCCATCGTGCTGGGTTTCATGGCCCTGGTGATCACTCTGCTGAATCGCTGGTCGCTGCAGCGGGACGCCGATCCGGCGGCGGGCACGCTGGCCAGTTTCGACAAGTGGCGTATCCGGTTTGAGAATCTTTCCGGGCCGTCGATCCTGCTGTACGTCATCCTGATGACTGCCTTCGTGATCATCTTCGTGAAGTCGCTCGACGTGACCTGGTACTCCTCGGTCTATGGGCTGCAGTTCCTGGTGGCGCAGGGGTATGGGGTGCTGGCCTTCGGCATTCTGTCGCTCATCCTGCTCTCGCGCTACGAACCGATGCGGTCCATGTTCCGCATGACCGAACAACACGATCTGGGCAAGCTGGCCTTCGCCTTCACGATGTTGAATATCTATCTGACCTTCGCCGAGTTCCTGATCATCTGGTCGGGTAATGTGCCGGACGAAATTCCGTGGTATCTGCATCGCATTCGGGGCGGATGGTGGACCATATGCGCCCTGGACGCGATCTGCCACTGGGTGATCCCGTTCTGCATCCTGTTGAGCCGGGACTTCAAACGCTCCAAGCGCCGCATGGTCTGGCTGTGCATCTTCATGATCTGTGCCCGCCTGCTCGACATGTTCTGGCTGATTGAACCGAACTTTAATGACGCGGCCAGCAATCTGCATATCGCCGGGAACATCGGCATTCTGGCCTACGTCACCGTGCCCATCGCCGTTGTCGCGTTCTGGATGGTGTTCTATTTCACCGAATTGATGAAGCGGCCGCTGATCAACCTGAACGATCCTCATACTGAAGAGCTTCTGGAGCCCGAGCATGCCCACTGACGGCGATGAGATGGTCAAAATCCGCGGGGTGGAACCGCATCCCGCGCCGAAGCTGGATTCAGAAAATCCGGGATACGAGATCCAGGACGTGAATATCGGTGGCGTCGTCACCTTTCTCGCCGGGCTCTCGGGATTCGTTCTGATCTTTTTCTTTTTCTGCTTCGTGATGGGTAAGGCGATCAACTACGCCTTGGCCGAACACGATGGCGAGTCGGACCGGTGGCACCAGGCTCACGCGAACGAAGCCACAATCGGTGCGACCCCGCGCGGCCAGAAGCGCGAGGACCTTACGTCCAATGCCACGATGGAGCAGCGCCAGTTCCAGCAAATGACCCAGGTGTTTCCCACGCCCCGGCTGGAGACCGATGATGGCAATCAGGACCTTGCCGACCTCCACGCCCGCGAAGATCTGCTGCTGAATTACTACAGCCGCTCAAGCGACCTGCCGGCGGGGACGGTGCGCATTCCGATTGAACGCGCGATGCAGCTGGTGCTCCAGCACGGCCTGCCGCAGGCTCCGGCCTCACTGCAAACGCAGCCTCTGATGGCGGGTGAGAGTGCCCCGAGCATCCAGGTGCCCCTGACCGACGGCTTTGCCCGCACCGGATATGAACTCGAGACCATGGAGACTCGTGAGCAGCGCAACGAATTCACCCGGGCTGAGGCGAAGCGATAGACCGCATCCGGCACAGCCGCCCCGCAGCCGTTGAGCCGCTGCACCGTAACAGAAACAATCGCGGCGAGATCCGCGGCAAGATCAACGATAAGCGGAAAGGCGACGCCGGAAGCGGGACGAGGAACGCCGGGCAGACCGGTAGAATTGAAACTGAGGGATCGCTGAACGCTTATAGATCCTCAATGCAAGGCGGAGTCGCAGGGCTTATGTACTTTGGAAAGACAATCCGGGGAAAGAGAGCGCGGCGCTGGCTGGCGCTGCTGAGCCTGGCGCTCGGCCTGGCGATGCCGCTGCGGCTCACGGCGCAGGTCTCCGGATATGGAGACAAGACAGAAGGCGAGAACGTCGGAGATCAATTGCCGAGCGTGCTGCAGAAGGTGCAGGTCTACCAGCACCTGAACGCGCAGCTGCCTTTGAAGGCTCCGTTCGTCGACGACACCGGCGCTCCGGTCACGCTGGGCAAGTACTTCGATGGCAAGCACCCGGCCATTCTTTCGCTGGTCTATTACAACTGCCCGATGCTGTGCTCCGAGGAGCTGGATGGGCTGACCAGTGCGTTGATGATGGTGCATCTGGTTCCCGGCAAGGACTTTCAGGTGGTGCTGATCAGCATCGATCCCACCGAAACGCCGGCTCTGGCGG
The DNA here is from genome assembly GCA_964250885.1 of uncultured Acidobacteriaceae bacterium. Classification (GTDB taxonomy): domain Bacteria; phylum Acidobacteriota; class Terriglobia; order Terriglobales; family Acidobacteriaceae; genus Granulicella. Next base: position 6,027 of record CAXUIM010000245.1, read on the forward strand.
CGCAGAAAAAAGCCTTTTATCTCAGGCGCTATGGGCACCCGGAGACGGCCAACGGATGGCATTTTCTGACCGGGCAGAAGCCGTCCATCGATGCGGTGACCCAAGCCACCGGGTTCGGTTATGTGCGCACCCCGGGTCCCGACGGCCGGATGACGCAGTTTGCCCACGCCAGTTCCATCGAGATTGCCACTCCGCAAGGGAAACTGGCGCAGTACTATCTCGGCGTCGAGTATTCGCCCAAGGACATCATGCTGGGGCTGATCGATGCGTCGGGGAACCGGATCGGCTCCCCGGTGGCCAATATTCTGACATACTGCTATCGCTACGATCCGCAGAACAACCGGCATTCTCTGATCGTCGCGCGGGTCGTCCAGCTGGGTGGGATCATCACCGTGGCGGTGCTTGGCGGCTTCATTTTCTTGATGTTCAGGCGCGATCTAGAGCTGTCGCGCGGGCAGACGTACGATTGGCGCCGCGATAAGACACACCTCAACCGGACGTAGCAAGAGCCGGCGAAATGGATAAAGGGTAACGATGGGAATCAGTCCAGTACTGTGGCAGTTTTTGGTGAAGTGGCTGCACAACTCCTCGCTGTTCCCGGCGGAGGCGAGCGGTATTGC
>CAXUIM010000246.1:0-6637 GCA_964250885.1 uncultured Acidobacteriaceae bacterium
CTGCACGCCTGATTCCAGTTCACAGTAAAAGGAAAAATGCTCTAAAGTCAGCGGGCTTCGGGATCCAGCCGGCGTACGCTCTCTTCCAGCCGCGCGGTTTGTTCGGCGGGCGCAATCGAGTCGTCGGCCGGCAGGGCGCTCCCCACCTGCACCCGGATGCGCCCGCTGTGAAACCAGCGCTGCTCGCGTGGGCCCAGCCCCTGCACGGCCACTGGAACGACAGACACGTTCGACTCCTGGGCCAGCAGGCCGATGCCGGGACGAAACGGCTGCAGCTCGCCGCTGCGGCTGCGCCGTCCCTCGGGGAAGATCAGGACCGAATAGCCGCGGTCCAGAGCCTCGCCGGCGTGCAGAAAGCTGCGCCGAAAGCCACGCAGGCGGGGCAGCGGGAAGACATTGAATAACGCTGTGATCGTCCAGTAGGCGAGTGGCGCCAGCAGGTTGAGCAGGGCGGAACCCCCTTGCACGGAACCCCCTTGAATAGAACCCTCTTGAACGGAACCCTGATTGCGTCCCCGCCGAAAGTCCATCAGCATCTCTCCGGACATGGCGATCACCATGCGCCGGCGCAGCCGGGCGGGCAGGGCGTAGAGGATCAGGGCGGCGTCATAGGCCGTCACATGGTTAGCGATGATCAGCACCGGCCCGGCGGGAAGAGCGGCGCCGCCGCGCCCCACACGCGGGGCGGCCAGGATCCAGATCAGCGGACGCATCACAACTTCGATGAAGACGACGCGAAGGGCCTGGACCGGCCAGCTCCACGGCCAACGTGGGTACACATCCTCGTTCGCGTTCGGCCTGGCTGTCGGCAGCGGCGACGGCACAGCCGGGACCGCCGCGGGGGTTGCGGCCCCGGGGGACACGGCGACAGCCGCCTCCAGGCCGGGCTGGTTGGAGCGGCCCGCACCCGCACTGGGCCGGGCATTTTGCGGCCAGGCAGACCTTGCCGCCTCCGCGGTCACGCCGCCCGCCGCGGCCGCCACCAACCCGCGCAGCTGGCCCAGGGTTTCCACGCCCGCGATGGCATCGTCCTGGAGTTCGACACCCAGGCGCTGTTCCAGCAGGGACAGCAGTTGCACCCGTGCCAGGCTGTCGAGATGCAGGTCCTGCAGCAGGCGCATCTGGTCTCCCTGGCCGCTAACACGATCGCCGGTCACACGATCTCCGGTCACCTCGGCGATCAGCGCGCGCAGCTCGTCCTGTTCAGCGCCGGGAGCGGAGGCGCCTGGCTGGCCCATGGCAAGCGGGGCGGCCATCTGCGCGGCGACCTGGGCACAGGCCCATTGCGTCACCTTGCGGCGCAGCAGCTTGCCGGTGGAGGTATAGGGCAGCTCCAGATCCGGCCAGCGCAGCACCCGCCGCAGCTGCTGGAAGTCTGCCAGCCCGCGGTTCGCCTGGCCTACAGCCCCCTGCAGGTCGGCGTCGCTGCCCTCGGACAGCACCACGGCGATCGGTTCGGCGCCCGCGGCGGTCTCGCACGGCACCACGACACAGGCGCGCACCCCCGCCTGTGCTGTCAACGCCTGCTCCAGATCGGCCGGATGCACGTTCATCCCGGCGCTGGTCACAATCACATCGCCTTTGCGTCCCAGGAAGCGCAGTTCGCCGGAATCGCTCTGCGCCGCCAGGTCGCCGGTGGCCAGCCACTCGCCCTCACGCGCCTGCATGCGGCCGTGCTGCCAGGTCGCGCCGGCGAGCATGTCGCCCCGCACCAGGATCTCGCCCTGCTCGCTGAGCCGCACCTCGCGCCCGGGGAGAGCCTTGCCGATGGTTCCCTTGCCGATGTGGAAGGGATGGTTCAGCGTCACCAGCGCCGCCGTCTCGGTCATCCCGTAGCCCTGGATCAACGCGAAGCCCAGCCCGTTCCAGAAGCTCTCCAGCTCGGGCGGCAGCGAGGCCCCTCCCGAGATCACCGCCCAGAACTTCCAGCCCAGGCTGGAATGCACCCGCCGGAATCGCCACCAGCGCTTGTGCACCGGAAGTCCCTGGGCTCGCTGCAAATCCTGAGCCCGTTGTAATTCCTGATCCAGCCCGGGGAACTGCGCCAGCAGCTGGCTGCGCAGCAGCTGCACGATGCGGGGCACGGCGACCAGCACGGAGACGCGCTCGCGGGGAATCATGGCCAGCATCCGCACCGGCGCCAGCTGATCGAGGAAGTGTACCTCGGCGGCCAGAATGGGAGGCAGCCATAGCCCCATGAACTGCCCGAAGACGTGGCTCAAGGGGATCGTATGGAGGAAGCGCAGGGGGTGCACCCAGCGCTCATACTTGCGGTACTTCGCGATCTCGTTCTCGATCGGCTGCAGGCTGGCCAGAACGTTACGGTGGGTATGAACGATGCCTTTGGGATCGGAGGTCGTGCCGGAGGTGAAGACGATCTGGAACGGGGTCTCCGCCTGGACCGCTTCGCTCACGCTGAACTCCGGCTGGGGCGGGAGCTCCGCCGCCAGCGCGGAAAAGAGCAGCCGCGGGAGATCGGCTTGCAGTTCGCGCAGCAGCTCGCGGTCGCCCACGATCAGCTTTGGCGATACATCCGCGATGACCCGCGCCGCGAACTCGCTGGAGCCCGCTGCATCCAGGGGGACAGCTAACACGCCCCGCAGCAGGCAGCCGAAGAAGGCCGCGATCCACTCCGCGGAGTTCTCCCCCCAGAGCACCACACGGTCTCCCGGAGCGATCTGCCGCCGCAGCAGCTCGGCCGAGAATCGCCCCGCCAGCTTCGCCAGGTCTCCGTAGCGGGTCGCATAGCGGCGATTGCCGCGATGTGCCACCACCGCCGTCTCGGCAGGGTGTTGGCGGAACTCTTGTACCAGGCTGGCAAGGTGAGCGCGGTCCATGTCCGGTTAGACGTGAACCGGCGAGCCATCAACGGTATGCCTCTCACGAAGCCGGGCCGCGTCGGTCCGGAGCGATCCAACACGGTGGCTTGTGTACGGGCAACTCAACAGGCATTTGCCAACGAGTTGCTCTTTAAAGAGAATGGGACAGCCAGGGGGGCCATCCGCGGGCGCGAACATCGCGCAGCCGATTCGCGGCGCCGGCCACCAGGCAACACCGCCGCATCGAATCTGTCTCGGGAGACTATATGGAATTTGAGGTGGCCTTTTGAGCCCTGCTGACAAACCCGCCGGTACCGCCGGAGGCGAGGCCTTCTCCGCGCCCGCGCGCGTGAACCTGATCGGGGAGCACACCGACTACACCGGCGGCCTCGTGCTTCCGATGGCCATTCCGTTCTACACCTCCGCCACACTGGTCCCACGTGCGGACGAGATGTATGCCTTCGAGAGTGACAGCTTCGACGAGTCGCGCGAGTTTCCCCGTTCGGACCGGTCCGAAGCCACCGGCGACTGGAGCGATTATCCGGTGGGCGTTCTGCGCATGCTGCAGAAGCGCCAGATCGAGCCACCGCCGTTCACCTTGCACCTGAAGGGCAACGTTCCCGTGGCCGCGGGGCTCAGCTCCTCCGCCTCCGTGGAGGTCGCCAGCGCGGTTGCGATGCTGGCGCAGGCGGACGCCTCGCTGGGGATCGAAGAGATCGCGCGGCTCTGCCAGCGTGCGGAAAACGATTATGTGCATTCTCCGTGCGGCATCATGGATCAGTTTGTGGTGACCGCGGCCAAGGCCGGGCACGCTCTTCTGCTCGATACCCGCTCACTGCAGTACGAGCACCTTCCCATCAGCGAGGGCGGTCTTGCAGCCACCCGCATTGTCATCTGCAACTCCCTGGTGAAACATTCGGTAGCCACGGGAGAGTACGGTTCGCGCCGCAAAGAGGTGGAAGCCGGCCAGTCCCTCCTGATGGAGCGCTTTCCGGAGCTGCGCGACCTGGGCGACGCCACGCTCGCGCAGCTCGACGAGGTCGCCGCCAGCATGGCTCCGGAGTCGCTGCGGCGCTGCCGCCACATCATCTCGGAGAATGGGCGCGTGCGCGAGGCCCGGCAGGCGATGCTGGCGGGAGATCCGGTGCGGCTGGGCCGGCTGATGCTGGCGGCGCACGCCAGCATGCGCGACGACTTCGAGGCCAGCTGCGTCGAAATCGATTTCCTGGTGGACACGGCGGCTCGGTTGCCCGGCTGCTTCGGCGCGCGTATGACCGGCGGCGGCTTCGGGGGCTGCACCGTCAACCTGACCACGCAAAGCGAGGCGGAGAGCTTTTCCAACGCACTCAAGGCCCCGTATCGTGAACGCTTCGGCATCGACGCCGAGACGTATGTGTGCGAGGCCGTGGACGGCGCCCTGCGGCAGAATGCAGGCCGGCTCCCCAATGCAGAACTGCAAAGCTAGGCTGCGATCTCGGCAGAGGCCTGGGCACTAATACGTTGGCGCGACCGGAATTCAGCCCGGCCGTGTCAGAGATTCATCTCAGTCCTGTAGTGATCGATCCTGTCCGGTACTTATAAAATCCGCGTGAGGTACGTACAAGCCATTGAGCGACTCACGCTCATCGCGCGCAGCAAACCCCGCGCAGCGAACTCCGCGCAGCAAACCTGTAGTAGAGCGTCTCTGAGGCCCGTCATGATTGAAACTGTCTTCCTGGAATCTTCGCACCGCCGCTGGAACCCACTCCTTCGTGAGTGGGTGGTGGTATCACCGCATCGCACGCAGCGGCCCTGGCAGGGACAAACCGAAGAGCCCGTCGCTCCCGCGGCGCTGGCCTACGATCCGCAGTGCTATCTCTGCCCCGGGAACACCCGGGCCGGCGGACACCAAACACCGAAGTACACCGGCACGTATGTATTCGAGAACGACTTCGCTGCGTTGAAGCCGGATGTCGCCAAGGCCACAATGGACATCGACGACGCCGGCCTGCTGCGCGCCAACACCGAGCGCGGCGCCTGCCGCGTGCTCTGCTTCGATCCGCGCCACGACCTGACCCTGGCCACCATGGATCTCGGCGCCATCGCCCGGGTGGTGGACGAATGGGCCGCTCAGGCCCAGGAGCTCGGGGCTCGTCCCGACATCGGGTACGTGCAGATCTTCGAGAACCGCGGAGCGATGATGGGCGCCAGCAATCCGCATCCGCATGGGCAGATCTGGGCGACTGAACACGTGCCCAATGAGCCGGCCCTGGAGCTCGCCGCGCAGCGCGAGTACCTGGAGCAGCACAAGCTTCCGCTGCTCTCCGCCTATCTTCAAATCGAGCTCAACCAGCGCGAGCGGATCGTCGCGGAGAACGATACCTGGGTAGCGCTGGTGCCTTTCTGGGCCGTCTGGCCGTTCGAGTTGTTGGTGCTGCCCCGGCAGAGCGTCGCGGCGGTCGAGGCCCTCAGCCCCCCGCAGCGCCAGGGGCTCGCCGAGATGCTGCAGCAGGTCACCGGCGGCTACAACCGCATCTTCAATACGCCCTTCCCCTACTCAATGGGCTTTCATCCCGCGCCCAGCGATGGCGCCGGCCATCCCGAGTGGACGCTGCACCTGCACTTCTATCCCCCACTGCTGCGCTCGGCCACCATCCGTAAGTTCATGGTCGGCTTTGAGCTGCTCGGCTCTCCGCAGCGCGATATCACGCCCGAGTCCGCCGCGGAGACAGTGCGCCAGGCGATTGCGAAGTTTAGCGCCACGGCGAAGGACCCTAAAGAGTCGAAGGCCCAAGACTCGAAGGAGATCCAATGAACATCCTCGTAACCGGGGGGGCCGGCTACATCGGCGGCTCCGTCGCAACCATCCTGCTGCAGGCCGGTCACAAGGTCACGGTGCTGGATAATCTCTGCCACAGCCGCCGCCGCGAGGTGCCCATGGGCGTGTCCTTCGTCGAGGCCGACGTCGCCGACCGCTCGCGAGTGGAGGGGCTGCTGAACGCACTGCAGCCGGACGGCGTGCTGCATTTCGCCGCTCTGATCGAAGCCGGCGAGTCGATGCAGAAGCCCGGGATCTACTTCCGCAATAACACCTGCTCCACGCTCGCGCTGCTGGAGGCCATGCAGGCCACCGGCACCAACAACCTGGTCTTCTCCTCCACGGCCGCGGTCTACGGTGAACCGAAGTCCTCACCCATCGAAGAGACGGCGACCCTGGCGCCCACCAATCCGTATGGCGAATCCAAGCTCATGGTGGAGCAGATGCTCACCTGGTTCCATCGCCTTCATGGCCTGCGCTACGCCTCGCTGCGCTACTTCAACGTGGCCGGCGCCCTGCCCGGCCGCGGCGAGGCCCACGAGCCCGAGTCGCACATCATTCCCCTGATCCTGGATGTTGCCCTGGGGCGCCGCGAGAAGATCTTCATCTTCGGCGACGACTATTCCACTCCCGACGGCACCTGCATTCGCGACTACATCCACGTGGCCGATCTGGCCGATGCGCACATTCTGGCCCTCTCCACCCTGCGAGGGATCAAACCGTCCGGTGAGGCGGGAACCCCCTCGGCAGACCCGATGCGGCTGATCTATAACCTGGGCAATGGCAGCGGCTTCTCGGTCAAGCAGGTCATCGAATCCGCACGCCGGGTCACGGGCCATCCGATTCCGGTGGAGATCAAGCCGCGGCGCCCCGGCGACCCGGCGCGCCTGGTCGCGAGCTCCGAAAAGGCCAAGGCCGAACTGGGCTGGCAGCCGCGTCACCCAGACCTGGACGACATTGTGACCAGCGCCTGGGCCTGGCACCAGATCCGGTACACGCGTTCCTGAGGTGAAAGCCGCTC
>CAXUIM010000247.1:0-6595 GCA_964250885.1 uncultured Acidobacteriaceae bacterium
CGGTGCAGAAGTTGGTGTAGTTGATGTTGCGGTCGATGATGTAGCTGACCACGCCTTCCGGATGCAGGCGGCGGCGGACCGCGTCGGCTTCCATGCCGATGCCAATCAGGTCGTCGGAAGCGAAGCAATCGAGAGCTTGCTGGCGTGTGATGCCCATACCAGGAGTTTACGCTGTTTGCGCGCGCCAGAGACCGCCGGCCAGCGACTCGTCTGGATGTCCGGACTTTGCTTTTTGGCTGGATGGATTTGTCGGGCAGCCGAATGCGTCGCGACAACGGATATCGACGGTTGTGGAGCGCGCATGAAGCCGAGCACCGGCGCCCACCAGAGGCGCGCGGACGCCGCAGCCAGGTACGGGAGAGCACGAATCTGACTCTAGAGCTTGCGCGGAGAAGATCAAAAACATTGTGCTTCTCCGGTTTTGCGATGGGACTTCAGCAGGCCGGTGCAGCAGGCCGGTGCGGCGTGCGGCGGTCTGCAGGAGGCCGGCTGGGCCGGCACTCGGCTATACTTCTGCGGTGAAACCCCGTCTATCGAACGAGTTGCTGCTGGTGGTGGCTTGCTGCTGCTGGCCGCCCGGCGCCGGCCGCGATCAGCGGATCACGGCCCGGCTGCAGACCGCGGGGGACTGGCAGCGCGTCACGGAACTGGCCAGCCGCCATCGCGTCATTGGGCTGGTCTACGACGGATTGCGGCGGTTTCCCCAAAGCGTGCCCGGCGGCGTGCTGCAGGCGCTGGGGAGTGCCGCGGCACGGCAGATGCGGGGCAGCCTGCAACTCGCCGCCGAGGGCTACCGCATTGTCGGCGGTCTGCAGGAGGCTGGTATCGAGGTGGCGGTCCTGAAGGGGGCGCCGCTCACGATGCTGGCATTTGGCGATCTCGGTCTGCGGCACAGCCGGGACAATGACCTGCTGGTCGCACCGGCGAAGGTTGCGGAGTCCGCCGCCCTTATAGAGGCTGCCGGGTACGTTCGCACCGAGCCCGCGGCGAACTGGGGGCCGGAGGAGTTGGCCGACTGGCGCCGGCATCGGAAACACTTCGAGTACTTCAGCGCCGAGCGAAATACCTGGCTGGAGCTGCATTGGCGCTTGACCGACAATTCGGAGCTCACAGCCGGCGCGCCTGCCCTCGACAACGTGGTTCAGGTTCCGGTCGCACCCGGGATCGCGCTGCCCTCGCTGCCGGTCCAGGATTTGCTTCCGTACCTGATTCTGCACGGCGCGACCCATGGCTGGTTCCGTCTGAAGTGGCTGGCGGATGTCGGGAGCCTGCTGGCGGCAGTGTCCCGCTCCGATCGAGCCCACCTGGTTGAGCAGGCGCGCGCCCAGGGCCTGGACCGGCCTACCTTGCAGGCCTTCGAACTCTGCCGCGTCTTGTTTCATCTTGAGTTGCCGGAGGCTCCCCGGCCCGGCCTGATCTCCCGTTGGCTGGTGCGCCTGGCGCTGGCAGCGATTGCGGCTGAGGAGCCGGCCGGGAGTGTGCGGGCTTCGCTGCGGCTGGTTTTGCAGCGCTATCTGCTGCGGCCGAGTCTTGCGTACCGGCGCGCCCAACTCAAGCTCGACACATCGCCGCGCACCGATCCGCTGGCCATCCGCAGCGGGTGGCGGTACCCGGCCACCCGGCTTCAGGAGTGGGTACGTCGCAGGAGATGGCCACGCCCCGGCGAGGCCAAACGGTAGGAGCAGGCCGCTCCCCGCAGATAGGGGTCCTTGGTGCTCCACCAAATAACTGCTTGGTGCTCCGCCAAATAAGTGCATGGTGCCGCACCGGCACACATCCTTAACGCCCGTTAATGCTATCTTACTGTTACGGTTCGAGTCGTGGGGTTTTACCAGGAGGGCATACATGCCAGCAGGTCACAGTGAAAAGACATTGGGTGCAAAGGTTGGGGGCCGTAAGGCGTGGGTTGCGCCGAAGTTGACCGCGATGCCCAGCGAGTTAGCGGAAACCAATAATGCAAGTCATGCTATCGATCGGCTGTACCCGGCGGCGAACGGCACGTCCTAACGCCGTCGTCTCTTCCTCATCAGTTTCTGATATTGCACAAACCGCCCCGTTCTACTGACAGAAGCTGACTCAGTAGAACGGGGTTGCTGTGCTTAGCCGGTTATAGTCGCCAGGTCTGGGGCCTTAGAGAGAGCTCTTGTCGTTAGCGGGTTCGATCAGTGAAAGAGCGGGCGAGCCGAGCGTGGTGCGGGCGGCGCTCCAACGCCTGGCCTACCCCGGTGCCGCCCAACCCATACTTACAGCCCACCTTGGAGCGGCTCCCGGGGCGAAGCTGGGCGTCGTCAACGCAGCGCAGCTCTGGTCAGCAGGACCGCAGGCCGGCGGCCTGGTGGCGCTCTTCGACGGGGACCTGTACGAGCGCGATTTCCTTTGCAAGGCTCTTGAAGTCGATTCCGCTGACTACAGCGCAGCGGGTGCGAGCGATGCACGGCTGATCGGTTTGGCCTATCAGCGCTGGGGTGAGACGTTCCCGGTGGAAATCGATGGCGAGTTCGCCTTCGCCGTCTGGGATGGCGTGAGGCAGCGGCTGGTCCTGGGCAGGGACGCCATGGGCCGGGCGGCGTTGCACTACGGGACAACTCCCAACAGCTTTGTCTTCGCCAGCGAACCACGCGGCTTGCAGGGTTGGCCGGGCCTGGACTGCCGGGTCGACGAGGAGCAAATCGCCCGCCTGCTCAGCGCGCAGCTCGAGCCGGGACGGACCCTGTTTCGCGGCATCCGATATGTGCCGGGCGGGCACGTTCTGGTGGTGGAGCGCAACCAGCCGGCAAAACCGGTGCGGTACTGGTTCCCCCACCAACAGCCGCAGATGCGGGTTCGGGACGAGCGTGAGTATGCCGAGGCTCTGCGCTCGGCCATGCAACGTGCGGTCGAGCGGCGGCTGCCGGCAAACGGGTTGGTTGGATCGCACCTCAGCGCCGGCTTCGACAGCTCCGGCGTTACCGCGCTCGCCGCGCAGGCGCTGGCCCGGCAGGGCAGACCGTTGGTCGCCTACACATCGGTTCCAGTCCACCGCGGAGACGCGCAGAAGATTCTCAAAGGCCGGTTTGGCGATGAGTGGCCCCTGGCGCATGCGGTCGCCGCAATGTATCCCAATGTGGAGCATGTACCCATCCGCACCGATGCTGGGGATTGCTGGGAGGCCATCGACACTCCGGCGGAGGTTTGGGCGGCGCCCATGGCCTTCATACGAAATGCGCAATGGTTCCATGCGATCCACCGCGACGCGCAGAGACGGGGCCTCAGTGTCGTGCTGGAGGCGTCGATGGGGAACCTGACGGGAAGCTACGACGGTCAACTCGGCTTGTTTGACATGCGCAAGCGCGGAGGGAACTGGAAGGATCTGGCGCGAGCCGTGCGAAGGCGGCGCAAAGCGGGAGAGAAGTGGCGGCCCGTGTTGCAGGCGGTCTGGATGCCGTCCGCGAGAGCCAAGGAGCGCGTGCAGCGGTTGTATGGAAAGCGCGCCCGGCGCTTCTATGAGTGGAGCCTGATGAGGCCGGAGTTCTATGCCAGCACCGGCCTTCCGCCGATCCATCTCTCTCCGCTGGGAGCCCTGGTGCTGGCCGATCGAACGTCTGGCGCCGCCTGGCGGCTGTCTATTTTGCAGATGAGGGACTTCGGTATGGACGGAGCCGGGATGATGCGCCATTACGGAATCAAGCTGGTCGACCCGACCGCCGACCGGCGGCTTGCCGAGCTGTGTCTCCGGATTCCGGACGAAGCGTTCCGCACCGATGGCCGGAAGCGGGAGCTTTACCGCCGGGCCATGCAGGCCGATCTGCCGGCGGAGTTGCTCGATGAACCCTTGCGCGGCTTGCAGTCGAGTGATTTCCTTGAGCTGTTCGCCCAGTCCTTGCCGGAGTTCCAGAGCGAGATGGAGCGGCTGCGACAGAGTCCCAGCGTCGGGAGATACCTGGACCTGGAACGGATGCAGGCCCTGCTGGATTCCTGGCCGGGAGCGGACTGTGAAGACAAGGCTACAGCCGATGCGGCGTACAACTACACGTTTGGGGGCGCCCTGGCGATGGGCCGCTTCCTGCGGCGACTGGAAGACGGAACCGGCCAGCCCGGCTAGCCATGGCCTTTAGCGAACGGCCAGCAGCCAATAATGCATGCGCCGGATTGGCGTATCGAGGAGAGGATCGCGCCCAGGCGATCGCATTGGCTTCAGATAGGATTGAGAGCATGTTCGAGCCACCCCAGACCGGTCCAGAAAGTGCGTACACCTATCGGATCTCGGGGCTCAGGGTCTCTTCGGATATCCTCCTTCGCGCCGCTTCGCTGTGCGAGGAACCTGGCGAATCGCACGAGGTTTCCATTCGACGGTCTCCGGTTCCGGATCGTCTTCCGCACCCCGAAAGCACTGGCCCCGATTGGGAGATGGAGCAGGACTCCTTCCTCCTTCGCGTGGAGGGGGTGAGCCGTTTTCTGATCCGGAGTGGAACGAGCATCCTGGTCGACCCGGAGGCCGGCCACGACCCGGGGGAGCTCGCCCTCTACCTCCTGGGGACCTGTTTTGCAACGCTGCTGCAGCAACGCGGAGCCATCGTTCTGCATGCCAGCGGCATCGCCGTTGGCGCCAAAGCCGTTCTGTTCTGCGGGGCCTCGGGAGCCGGCAAATCCACGATGGCGGCGCTGTTGTGCCAAAACGGATATGCCTTGCTCAATGACGACGTTTGCACCATCGCGTACACCGAAGGCAAGGGATATCACGTTCTTCCGGACACACGGAAGTTGAAGCTTTGGGGAGCCTCGGTGCAGGGTCTCTCGCTGACCGGTTCCCGTCTTTCCGCCGTGAGCGGCCGGACCGACAAGTACTTCGTAGCGCCTATGCAGGCGGAAATCCACAACGATCGGCCAATCGGCGCGATCTACATCCTGGAAGAGGCGCAACCCGGAGAGCCGGTGAGCATCACCCGCCTGAACGCGTTGGAAGCCACGGTACAGCTCAAGCTCAACGCCTACCGGCTCGCCCTGGTGCTGGCCATGGGCCAGCAGGAAACCTACTTCCGTGCCTCGCTGGCTTTCCAGCAGGATTCCGGCGTCTTCCGGTTGAGGCGCGTGCGCGACTTTCAGAACACCGGAGAGTTGTTGAGAACCCTGCAGGCCCACTGGGGCAGCATCGGATTGCAGGATCCGAATTCTATGCTGGAAGACCGGCAGCTGAGCGGGGTGCGATAAGCGTGAGCATTTCTCCTGCAGGTCTAGAGCATTTTTACTTTAGGTGTGGACCGAAGCCGCCGACCTCAACGTCGTTTTTCCCCAAGGGGAGCTTCGGATCTTATAGCCGTTTCCCTCCGATGCCGTTTCCCTGGAAGGAAGCGGCACTCGCAATCGGTATCCGCGTCACAGCAACAGGAGAAATGCTCTGATGGGCGGTTCCACACCTTTCGCGGACGTGCGGGTCACACGCGAAGAAGGCTGGCTCTCCGGCTGGGTCGGCGACGATCTGGTCATGATGAACGCCCGCAGCAGCGAGTACGTGAGCCTGTCGCCAACCGGCGCCCGCATCTGGGAGCTTCTCGAGTCTCCCCGCACCGTAGTCAGCCTGTGCGCGGCGCTGGCCGAAGAGTTCGAGATCACGGCAGAGGATGCACTGGGCGAGATAACCGGCTTCCTGAGGGAGATGGAGCAGCATCATGTGGTGCGTCTTGGACCGCCGGCATTGGTCTAACTTCCTCAAACGTCCCTGGCGCGACCGCCTGCTCGTCCTGGAGGCGGTGTTCTGGCTGTGTACCGCGCGCGTGTCGCTGGCCGCGGTCGAGTTCGCCCGGATCGGACGCCACATCGGACCGCTGCAGAGTCCGTCTCTGAACGCCGAGGCGGACCCTTCCACGCGGGCGGTTGGGTTGAGAGTGGCCTGGGCCATCGATCGCGCGGCCCGCGTCCTCCCGTTACGGCTGGTGTGTCTGCCGCGAGCTCTGGCCGCCTGGAAGATGCTCCAGCTGCGTGGCGTCGCGAGCCGGGTTCACTGTGGGGCCGCAAAGAATGCGACGGGAGCCATGCTGACCCATGTCTGGGTGGAGGCTCGCGGCGTGGAGATCACCGGCTATCCCACCGCGCACGAATATGTGGAGATCGGCTACTACTCGCGAGCGAGTTCGTCCTAACCGGCGGACCGCCTCGTCTCAACGATGAGTCTGAACGAGACGGCGCGCCGCTCCGCGGGCGGCGTAGATCAGGTCGGGTAAACCCACGCCGCGGTATCCATTCCCGAGCAGGGTGAGTTGGCCGATCGCGGCTATGCGCCGGTCGAGCTGGTCCATCCGCTCCAGATGGCCCACCTCGTACTGGGGCAGGCTGCGCGGCCAGCGGCGGACGAGCGTAAGCGCGGCGTCGGGCGTGGGCCAAGGCTTGTGCGCTGAAGGCTGCAGGATCTTCTGCAGCCGCGCCAGCGCGAGGCCGGCGAGATCGCCCTCACTGTGCGATTGGAGCCGAATCGAACCGGGGCCGCCAAAGAAGGCCCGGAGGATGCGCGCGCCGGGCGGGGCACGGTCCGGAAACTTTTGATCGACGAAGGTGCAGGCCAGCAGTCGCGGGGGGGGGGGGGGGGGGGGGGGGGGGGGGGGGGGGGGGGGGGGGGGGGGGG
>CAXUIM010000248.1:0-6566 GCA_964250885.1 uncultured Acidobacteriaceae bacterium
GGATGGAAGAACATGGATGAGCAAAAGACAACGCTTCACATGGGAATGGTGGGAGGAGGACCGGGCGCTTTTATCGGGTCCGTCCACCGCATGGCGGCCGAACTCGATGGACAGATACGGCTGGTGGCGGGAGCCTTCAGTCAGAGTGCGGAAAAGTCTCGCGCAGCCGGCGCTGCGTACGGAATCGATCCTGGCCGCGCCTACGCCAGCTATACCGAGATGATCGAGGCCGAAGGCCGCCGGGCGGACGGCATTGACCTGGTTGCGATTGCCACACCCAACCATCTCCATCTCCCGGTGGCGCGGGCGGCCATGGAAGCGGGTCTCCACGTCATCAGCGATAAGCCGGCCACGGCAACTCTGGCCGAAGCGCTGGAGCTGCAGGAGATCGTAGAGCGCACGCAATGCCGCTACGCCCTGACCTTCACCTACACGGGATATCCCATGGTGCGCGCCGCGCGCGACCTCATTCAGGCCGGCGCCCTGGGTGAGGTGCGCAAGGTGGTGGTCGAGTACTTCCAGGGTTGGTTGAGCGAGCCGATTGAACAGCAGGGGCAGAAGCAGGCGGAATGGCGTGCCGATCCCGCCCGCAACGGCGTGGGTGGCTGCATCGGCGACATCGGTGTGCATGCGTTCAACCTGCTGGAGCAGGTCACGCAACTCCGTGTGGAGAGTCTCTGCGCCGACATGCGCTCGGTTGTTGCCGGACGCAGACTGGACGACGACTGCACGGTGCTGGCGCGGCTGGATAATGGCGCCCATGCGATAATCGCCGCGTCCCAGATTGCAACCGGAGAACGCAATGGCCTGCGGCTACGCGTCTACGGCCAGAAGGGCAGCCTGGACTGGTTGCAGGAGTCGCCTTCCGAGCTGCATCTGCGCTGGCCGGAGGGCAGGCAGGAGACCCTGTATGCCGGTTCCTCCGCGGTCAGCCCCGGCGCAAGGGCGGCAACCCGGCTTCCGCTCGGACATCCGGAAGGCCTGATTGAGGCTTTCGCGAACATCTATCGCGATTTCGCGGCTTGGGTTCTCGCGGCGCGGCAAGGCAACCCTGTGCCGGGCACCTCGTACCTCTGTGGCATCGAAGACGGAGTGCGCAGCATGGCCTTCGTGGAACGCGCCGTTCGCCAGGGCGGCGACAGCCTCAGCTGGCAGCCTCTAGCCTATTCTTGAGACGGACCGGAGAGGCGGAGCTTTTCTCCCGCAGCGGAGCTTTTCTCCCGCGGGTGTAGAGGAGAGCTTCGGGCCGCATGCCCGGTTTCGCTCGGTAAAACGTCTCGTGCATCCTCTATCCGCGTCATGGCAACAGGAGAAACGCTCTCATGAAGACGATCAAGGGACCAGCCCTCTTCCTCGCACAGTTCGTCACCGACGAAGCTCCCTTCAACACGCTGGACGGCATCTCCGAATGGGCAGCCGGCCTGGGCTTCAAAGCGGTGCAGATTCCGACCTGGGACAAGCGGCTCTTCGACCTCGAAACCGCGGCTGAGAGCCGTGCGTACTGTGACGATCTGCGCGCCAAATTGCAGACGTATGGCCTGGAGCTCTCCGAGCTCTCCACCCATCTGCAGGGACAACTCGTTGCCACTCATCCAGCCTACGACCAGACGTTTGCCGGCTTTGCACCGGCCAGCCTGACAAGCCGCACGGAACGCCAGGAGTGGGCCAGCGGGCAGCTTCGCCTGGCGGCGAGAGCCAGCCGGCTGCTTGGACTCAACGCACACGCCACCTTCTCCGGCGCGCTCGCGTGGCCTTTTGTGTACCCCTGGCCGCAACGGCCCGCAGGCCTCATTGCAGAGGCCTTCGCCGAACTGGGACGCCTCTGGGCGCCTATTCTGAATGCCTTCGATGAAGCCGGCGTGGATGTCTGTTATGAGCTGCATCCCGGCGAAGACCTGCACGACGGAATTACCTTCGAGCGGTTCCGGGCCACCGTCGGAGAACACCCGCGCGCTTGTATTCTGTTCGACCCCAGCCACTTCGTCTTACAGCAACTGGACTACCTCGCGTTCCTTGATATCTATCACCCCTTCATCCGCGCCTTCCACGTGAAGGACGCGGAGTATCGGGCCTCTGGCCGCTCGGGAGTCTACGGCGGGTATCAGGACTGGATTGACCGCCCCGGCCGCTTCCGTTCCCTGGGGGACGGACAGGTCGACTTCCCAGCCATCTTCAGCAGTCTTGCCCGCTACGACTACGGGGGATGGTGCGTGCTGGAGTGGGAAGATTGCCTGAAAAATGGCGAGGACGGCGCACGCGAGGGTGCGGCTTATATCGCCCGGCACATCATTCGCGTCACGGATCGCGCCTTCGATGATTTCGCGGGAGCAAAGCCGGATCAGGCGCTGAACCGTGCATTGCTTGGGCTGTAGCGCCAGGCGAAGAGCATCCCTTCCAGGAGAGAAACGCTCTACCGCTGCCTGGCCTGCCGCACCATCTCTACCAGCGCCGTTCGAGTCTGTTGCGGGCTCGTCACTTCACCAGGGAAGTTGATGCGGATCCCTTTGACTGCGTCGCCGGTCTTTACGCTGAGATGAAAGCCCAGGCGATCCACCGAGGTCATTGTGACGCCTGTCGCCTGTAGATCGGCGTGCACGCGCGCGAGCAGACTCATCGCATCGGCGTGGTCGGCATTCATGTGCGCGAGAATACCGGGCGCGGCTTCAGCCAGCGGGTCCGGAGCCGCCTCGGCGTACTCGCGGGCCGCCACCCACCCCATCACACCGAAACCGCCAACGTAGTACAGATCGATGGGCTGCAGCCGGTAGAAATTGAAGTCTGAAAAGTCGACCCAATATCGGCTGTTTTCGTGCCGGCTCAGGTATTTCTCGCGAACCTTCTCAAGTTCGTCTTCCGGTACGGGTTGGGCGCGGCCCACCAGGGTGGCTCGGGCCGCTCCCAGCGCATCGCCCTCAGCCCCCGGCTGTCCTACAAAGAGGCTGCATCGCGCATCCACTTTCAAATTCTGGGTGTGCATCGCCATGCCGCTGATGAGGAAGATCGGTCTGCCTGAAGCATCCAACGCAAAGGGCAGGAGCGAGCCGAAAGGGAATCCTTCCACCTTGCGAGACAGCGTGGAGAGTGTCCCGACCGCGGCCAGCGCCATCAGAGTTCGTACGCGTTCCGCGTAGCTCGGCTCTGGTATCTGCGGCAGCGCGGGACCGGTATAGGCGTGTTGGCGGACGATCGCGGGCTCGTTTGGCATGAAGTTCCCTCAGCCTTATGGTACGGGCCGCTTTCCCTTGGCAGGAAACGGCACTCACACGGCCTCGCCGCGTCAGAGCAACAGGAGAAAGGCTATAGTGCGGCATTGCTGTCATCGCGCCCAGTTTGAAGTGAGACAGGCGCCGCTTCAAAGAAAAACGGCGTTCAGACCTGAAGCCGTGGGTACACCCGCGGCCATGCGGGTCTACTCCGGGGGATTTGCGATACCGACAGCCTGGTGCAGGTACTGATCGCTGCTGAGCTGCTCGAGCATAAACCGTGCTACGTCAGCCCGGGTAACGAAGCGGACCTTCTCGGCACTTTCGGGCTCAACAACGCGCACGCCCTTCGGCTCGCCGTCGCTGAGACCCGCGGGGCGAACGATAATCCAATCGAGTGAACTGGCGTCCACCTCAGCCTCCATGCTTGCCTTGTCCTTCATCACACCACGCAGCAGGGTGGGCATCACCAGATTTTTGTAGAAGGAGTGGACATTTGCGATGCTTTCGCCTTCTCCGATCGTGGAGACGACGATGAGGCGGCGCACACCCGTCTCCTGCATTGCCTTGATGACGTTGCGGGCCGTGTCGGTTTCAAGAGTAGTTTCCACGAAGGGCAGATGGCCGCCCAAGGCGTCGAGCACAGCGTCCTGGCCCCGAACGGCAGCCAGCATCGCGGCATAATCACGGGCATCCCCACCGGCCACGCGCACATCCTGGCGCTGATACTCGTCCGGCTTGTGAACGAAGGCGGTCACCTCATGACCTGCGGCTACTGCCTGACTCACTATGGCCTCGCCGGTCTTGCCGGCGGCTCCAACCACAAGAAGTTTCATTGCATCTCCCTGGCTGTTGAGATGCGCGAGAGGCAAGACATGCAAGGAGGGCACGCTAATTTGCCAAAGGCTGCTCGATGTGGTCGATGACGATCGTCTCCACCGGTCCCTTCTGACGCTGTAGCTTCAATCCCATCTGCTCCTGAATCGCCGCGCGGCGAAAGTCCGAGCCATGACGAGAACCCCCGACCCTTGTGGAAGGCTTGCACCGTTTGGCGCCCAGGGCTCGGGGCGTCAGGACTCGAATCAGCAGAGCTTTGGCTGTGCCTTCTGGTTCTATTCGGAGGTTATAATTCCTTGCTGCCTCGGCAACGAGCTCGCCCTGATGCGCTGCAAAGCAGCTTCCCCGCAACGGATCATTACAAGCGCGGATGAGGAGATCGACATGTTCAATGGTTCGCCGACCCGGCACAGATTCCCCATGTGCCGCGGCGTGGCCGCGGTGCTCTGCCTGGGCGCGGGCCTGGTGTACGCGCAGGCGCCTGGGAGCGCGATCCACCTCGACAGCAACGCCACGATCCTTGTCGATCCGCGGCAGCCTGTCCCCATACAGCGCGCCGCGGAAGATCTCGCCGCCGACATGCAGAGGGTCTTCGGCAGTGCGCCAAGGATCGTCTCCACTCCGCAGCAGGCAGCGCCAGTCACTATCATCCTGGGCGACGAAGCTCCGCCGGAGGGGTCTGCGCCCGCCGATCACGATTCGGCTCCGGAAGCCTTCTCCATCACCAGCGGCGCGGCCGCCCACCTCGGAGGCCATCGGGTGCAGGTCATCCGGCTTGCGGGCTCTGGCGTGCGCGGTACCCTCTTCGCCATTTACCAGTTCTCGCAGCAATATCTGGGCGTCGATCCCATGTACTACTGGACCGACCACCAGCCGGTCAAACAGAGCTCCGTAGCGATTCCCGCTTCGCTCGATCAGAAGTATCCCGCGCCGGTCTTCCGCTATCGCGGCTTCTTCATTAACGACGAAGATCTGCTGACGGGCTGGGCCCCCGGCGAAGCGAAAGACGGCACCGGCATCTCGCTTGCGGTCTGGAACAAGGTCTATGAGACCATCCTGCGCCTGAAGGGCAACATGGTCGTTGCCGGCACCTGGCCTTTCGCCAACGAGCCGCAGGACCGCCTCGCCGCCGCGCGCGGCCTGCTTCTCAACCAGCATCACGCGGAGCTTCTGGGAGTGAACTTCTCCCGCTGGCCGCAGGGCACGCCCTACAATTTCACCGCCGATCCCCAGTACATCGAGAACGCCTGGAAGAACGCCGTCGCGGCATATCCCGCTGGCCAGCAGATCCTCTGGGAGGTGGGCCTGCGCGGCCTCTCCGACCAGCCGTACTCGGCTCTCGATCCCAGCGTACGCGGCGACGAAAAGGCACAAGGCCGGCTGATCAGCAAGGCCATCGCGGACCAGATACACATTGTCCAGGCCAAGTACCCCAATGCGGTTTTTATCACCGACCTGTGGATGGAAGGAGCCAGGCTCATGCGCTCCGGCGATCTGGTGATTCCCCCCAACGTGATCACGGTGTGGCCCGACACCGGCTACGGCGACATGCAGGATCACGGGGAGGCGCGGGCCGGAGAGGGCGCCTACATCCACGTCGCCATGTTCAACCGTGAGGCCAACCAGCTCTCCGAGCTCACCCCGGTGGATCGCATCTTTTCCTCCCTCGGCCGTTTCCAGCAGGTCGGCGCCACCGCATTCCTGCTGGTCAACACCAGCGACATCCGCCCGGTCACAATGGGAGCCCGCGCTGTGCTGGATTTCGGCTGGAAGGGCGCCGCCCTCGGCTCCAGCGATGCGTTCTACACGAACTGGTCGGCGCAGGAGTTCGGGGCCGCCGCAGCCGCGCCGATCGCCGCGGTCTACAAAGCCTACTTCGCCGCTCCGGCCCAGCTTGCGGGAACTCCCCCACGCTCCTATGGCGACAGCTACTACCACTACACGGCGCGCGAAATCCTGCTGAACGTCATGACGCAGTGGCCCGTCTACGAACTGCCCGACCAGGCGCCGTTCTGGAAGGCGCCCAACCTGCACGACCTGCCCTACGATCCCAATCGCTCCATCGCGGAAGCCGAGAAGGAAGTCCAGGCCTGCGCGGACGCTCAGCCGCGCTGGGATGCGGTCTGGAAGCAGGCTCAGGCGGCTGAGCCGCTGGTGCGGGCCGATCGCCGCGACTTCTACCAGGCCGCCGTGCTTACCATGATCGCCATCAACCGCGAGAGCAACCAGATGCTGCTTTCCCTGGCACAAGCCGTCCTCGCCCTGCACAAGGGCGATCGCGCCACGGCCATTGCCAGGACCAACGCGGCGCTGCAGGCGCTGGATTCCATCAAGCAGTCTGAATCGCTTGCCGAATACGGTAAGTGGCGGAACTGGTACCGCGGCGACTGGCTCACGGGCGTAGATCAGACCCGTAGCCTGATGGCGCACTTCGCCGCAACCCTGCAGAACCCCGACGCCCCCGTGGTCCCACCGATCGAGTGGAGCGCCTGGGAGGCTTACTACCACATCCAGCACTACCAGGGC
>CAXUIM010000249.1:0-3360 GCA_964250885.1 uncultured Acidobacteriaceae bacterium
TGCGTATCCGGAGGAGTTTCGTGAGGGCGCGCATAACGCCGTAACGACCTGTCTGCGGATCGCACCCTACGAAAAGGTAACGGTGATCGCCGATGAGAGCACCCTGACGATCGCGGCGGCCATCGTGGCGGAGCTGGAAAAGATCGGCTGCACGTGGAACGCCTTTGTACTCGAAGAGCTCGCGGAGCGGCCGTTGACGGGCATGCCGGCCCCTGTTCTCAAGGACATGGAGACCTCACAGGTGAGCCTGTTTGCGGTGCAGGTGCAACCCAACGAGCTGCAGAGCCGCATGCAGATGACCGATATCGTGAATCGCCGCCAGATGCGGCACGCGCACATGGTGAACATCACACCGGAGGTGATGGTGGAAGGCATGCGCGCCGACTTCAATGCGGTCGACCGGCTGAGCCAGCTGGTGCTGGATAAGGTGCGCGCGGCCAGTTATGTGCATGCCACCACGGCGGCCGGAACCGACATCCGTGCGGAGCTCAATCCGAATTACAAATGGTTCAAGACCTCCGGCATCATCAGTCCCGAGAAGTGGGGCAACCTGCCGGGAGGCGAGTGCTTTACCGCGCCCGGCGAGGTTAACGGCCTGTTTGTGGTGGATGGTGTGGTCGGCGATTTTCTGTGCGCACGCTATGGGATTCTGCGCGCGACGCCGCTGCACCTCGAGATCAGCCGCAACCGGCTGGTCTCGGCGGAGTGCGTGAACAAGCAGCTGGAGCGGGATTTCTGGAGCTACACGCATACCGATGAGAATTCGAACCGAGTGGGCGAGTTCGCGATTGGAACCAACATCGGCGTGACGCGGGTGATCGGCAACATCCTGCAGGATGAGAAGTTTCCCGGCATCCATATTGCGTTCGGCGATCCGTACGGCAACCACACGGGCGCGTCCTGGAGATCCACCACGCACATCGACGTGGTGGGGCTGTCGTTTAACATCTGGCTGGGCGGCGCTGATGGCGAAGAGCAGATAATGCGCGAGGGCCAGTTTCTGATTGACACCTAAGCCAGTGCCGGCGCGCCGGCGAGGCAGCGCACCAGGCCAAACGCAGAGGTGATGGCATGGCAGGGGTGATGGCATGGCAGGGGTGATGGCATGATTGAGCCGTATCGCAGCGACTTCAATGCCCGGTTTACGCCAGCCCGCTATGCAGAGATGCTGCGCCTGCTGGAACAGCGAACCCGGACACCGATCGAGTTTCGCGTGGCGGAGACACCGTGTTTCTTCGCGCCCGGGATGATGGACCGCATGGTGCGTGCGGGTATCGAGATGACATCGCAGCTGCTCGCGGATGCAGCGTACATGGAGGCGTCGAACGCCGCGATTCCGGAGGCCTATCGGGTGCCGCATCCGGATGCGCACCCGCACTTTATGACCGTGGACTTCGGCCTGGTGCGCGATGCGGCCGGCGAATTGCAGCCGACTCTGGTGGAGATGCAGGCGTTCCCGTCGCTGTTCGGGTATCAGACGGTGCTCGCTTCGGCCTATAGAGACGCGTTCGAGCTGGATCCACGATTGAATTCTTTGCTCGGGGGGCTGGACGAGGACAGTTATTGGTCTGTGCTGCACGAAGTCATTGTGGGGGCGCACGATCCCGCGCACGTGGTGCTGGCTGAAGTGGAACCGGAGGCGCAAAAGACCCGCGCCGATTTCGAGGTGTATCGGCAGCGGCTGGGCGTGCGCACCGTCGACGTCGCCAGGCTGATCAAACAGGGCAACCGGCTTTTCCATCGCGACCCGGAGAACGGTCAGCTGGTCCGGGTGGAGCGAATTTACAACCGGGTGATCGTCGATGAATTGCTGCGCAAGCGGATCGCGCTGCCCTTCGACTATCGCGACGATCTGGACCTGGAGTGGGCGGGCCACCCCAACTGGTACTTCCGGATCAGCAAATTCTCGATCCCGCACCTCAGTCATGCCTCGGTGCCGGCGGCCGTCTTTCTGGACGACTGGTTTGCGGGGCCAGGGCGGGAGCGGCTGCCGGAGGATCGCGGCCAGTGGGTGCTGAAGCCGCTGTACTCCTTTGCCGGCAAGGGGATACAGTTTGCGCCCAGCGAGCAGGAGCTGGCCGAGATTGCACCGAACCAACGGCATGAATACCTGCTGCAGCAGCGGGTGCGGTTCGAGCCCGTGATCCGCACGCCGCAGGGCTTGACGCAGGCGGAGATCCGCATTTTGTACGCCTGGCCGGACAACGGTTCGATGACCCCGATGATCAGCCTGGTGCGAATGGGCCGTGGCTTGATGATGGGTGTGGATCACAATCGCGACCGCGCCTGGGTGGGGGGATCGGCCGGGTTCGTTCCATGCGGTTGAGGAATGGTGTTATAAGTTGTGCATCGATTGCCGGACCGATAACGGAACCCGCAAACCACATAATTAGGTAAAATAGTCCCAATCGCCTTTCAAACTGCTATAAGACTATCGAAGGAGGTCGCGTGTCGGCTCAACTCGCAGCGTCCGATGCTCTTCCCGTTCGCACAGCGGTGCGTTTTCCGCTGCATCTGGAAGTGGTGTTGTCGACCCCGGAGCGTGAGTACAAGGCTGTCACAGAGGACCTGTCGGCCAACGGCGTCTTGTTTTTCTTGGAGGAGCTGCCCCCGGTGGGAACGGAAGTGGAGTTCCGGCTGAAGATGCCGGCCGCCGTTATGGGCGGCACAGAGGATGTTTTGTTGCACTGCTCAGGACGCATCGTCCGCCACACGCAGATGAACGGAAAGAATATGGCGGCCGCAGTAATCGACGAATATTCCTTGAAGGCTGTGAGTTATGAACAACAGTGACTTCGTCAGCGTTCAGGACGCAGGCCAGCAGAATGGGCCCGGACACAACTCGATCCGCGTAATTCTCGCCGACTCACAGGCCATCTATCGCGTGGGGATGCGCAAGGTTTTCGCCCTGGAAGACGACATCCGGGTGGTCGCGCAGGCTGAGACATTGGAGAACCTGTACGCGGCCTTGATGCGCTTTCCCACCGATGTGGTCGTGCTGGAAGGGCAGCTCATCGCCGGAACGGTCGATGCCATTCCGCAGTTTGTGCGCCGCGCGCCGGACGCCAAGCTGATCGTGCAGGTTTCGGAGACCGACGAGAGCAACACGGTGGAGCTGTATCGTCGTGGGGTTCGCGGTGTGGTGGCCCGGTCCATCTCGCCCGACCTGCTGGTGAAGTGTGTGCGCAAGATCGCCTCCGGCGAGACCTGGATCGACAACCAGTCGATCAGCTGGGTGATCCAGGCGTATCGCGCGCAGGCCGCGACTCTGACCAATCCGCGCAGTCAGCCGCGCCTCACCGAAAAGGAGCTGGCCATCATCGCGTGCATCACGCGGGGAATGCGCAACAAGGAGATCGC
>CAXUIM010000249.1:3460-6509 GCA_964250885.1 uncultured Acidobacteriaceae bacterium
CTGCGACCGTTTCGATCGCTGACCGCCCCACAGCGGCGCGCCTTCAGCGCATGCTTCCTGGGCTGGACTCTGGACTCCTTCGACTTCTTCATCCTGACCTACTGCCTGGACTCCGTGGCGGCGACGTTTCACGTCAACCTGGTCAGCGCGGCCAGCGCCTTCTTCTGGACGCTGTGCATGCGCCCGGTGGGGGCGCTGCTGTTCGGTGTTCTGGCGGAGCGGTTCGGCCGCCGCCCCGTCTTGATGCTGAACATCGTGTGTTTCTCGCTGTTCGAGGTGGCGTCCGCGTTCGCCCCGACGTTCGGCCTCTTTCTGGCCACCCGGGCGCTCTTCGGCGTCGCCATGGGCGGGGAGTGGGGTGTCGGAGCCGCGCTGGCTTTCGAAACGCTGCCGGCGGAGGGCCGCGGGTTCTTCTCCGGGCTGCTGCAGGAGGGCTACGTCTGCGGCAATCTGCTGGCTGCCGCGATGTACGGGTTGCTCTTCCCGCATCTGCATGGCGCGGGGCACTTCGCCAACTGGCGGATGCTGTTCATT
Organism: uncultured Acidobacteriaceae bacterium; assembly: GCA_964250885.1. GTDB lineage: Bacteria > Acidobacteriota > Terriglobia > Terriglobales > Acidobacteriaceae > Granulicella. The sequence goes on from CAXUIM010000249.1 coordinate 3,995, forward strand.
CTGGGTTCGCTGCCATCGCTGCTGGTGCTCTGGCTGCTGGCCGGGGTAGGGGAGTCGCCGGCCTGGATAAAGAAGCAGCAGGCAAACCAGCAGGGGCTTCTGGGGCACGCCCGCCCGGAGCGGCCGTCCGTGGCGTCCACCTGGAAGTCCATGCGCCCGTATTTGCCGGCGTTCTTGTTTCTGGTGCTGATGATGACGGCGTTCATGTCGTTCAGCCACGGCACGCAGGACCTGTACCCAACGTTCCTGAAGCGGGATCACGGCTTGTCGGCCAAAACCACATCGTGGGTGGCGATCCTGGGGAGCGTAGGCGGCATCCTGGGCGGCATCGTCTGCGGCACGCTATCGGAACGCTTTGGGAGGCGCCGGGTTATGGTAGCGGCGGCCCTGTTTGCAATTCCGGTGATCCCGCTGTGGGCGTGGAGCCCCACGGCCGGTCTGCTGGCCTGTGGCGGCTTCCTGATGCAGTTCATGGTGCAGGGCGCGTGGGGGATTATCCCGGTGCACCTGAACGAGCTGTCGCCGGTTCCGGTGCGGGCGATCTTTCCCGGGCTGGCGTATCAGCTCGGCAATGTATTGTCGTCGGAGAACGGGCCGCTGCAGGCTTGGCTGGCCCGGCACTTCTATGCGGGGAGGCTGACTCCGGTGCTGGCCTGGACGGTGCTGGTGGTTGCACTGGCGGTCGCGTTGCTGTCCGGCACGGGCCGGGAGGCGAAGGGCGCGGACCTGTCCCAGGTGTGACCGTGCGTGTGGTTTACGTCTGGGTATGGTCGCGCCGGCGTAAGATACCGATTATGGACTGGTCGGGTTACAGCGGAGTTGAGACGATCCCGGGCAAGGTCAGCGGCGTCCCTTTGCTCAAGGGTACTCGTGTGCCTGCCGACCAGGTGATTGAGAGCCTAGACGCTGGGGAGACGGTCGAGGAGATCGCTTATAACCACGATCTCAGTCCGGGCGACATCTTCCGCCTGAAGCTGTTCAGGGACAGGCATCAGTGCGCACTTCGGACGTGAAAGTTCTTTTTGATCAGAACGCCCCTCGTCCGCTCGCACGGTTCCTTACTCATCATCTTGTAACCCGCTCGGTTGAGATCGGCTGGGAAGAGCTCAAGAACGGCGACCTGCTGAAGGCTGCGGAAGTCGCCGGCTATGAAGTGATGGTCACAGCAGACCGCAACATCCGGTATCAGCAGAATCTCTCCGGTCGCAAGATAGCGTTGGTCGTACTTCCTTCTGGCCGCTGGCCTATCGTGCAGATGCGCTTGGCTGAGGTGGTCCAAGCTATCGACGAAGCCAAACCTGGAGCGTACCGCGAAATTGCTCCAGCGCCGACTTTTTGAAGCCATCGAGATCCTTCAGCCTGTCTTCTCCCCCGTATGCTTGGACATGGCCGGAGATGAAGGCTCAACGGCAGGGACTTCGGCAGTTCAGGCTGAACTTAGTCTTGGAGCAAGGCACGAAGACCGTCGTCGGTGTCGAAAGCTACGAAGAGGTGTGGGAGCGCAAATTCGCTCGGGCGGAGAAGCTGGATCGCGGGCTGCACGTTGAGCCGGAGCGACGGATCACCTTCGAGTCTCTGGAGGACATGCTGAGTTACCTTACGCCCAAGCGCATCGCTGGGCGCCCTACGTCTCGATTTTGAGACGTGGGTTCGCAGGATGTCTTGGTTAGCCACCCGGGCTTGCCCCTAGATCCATGTTCCGGCGGTCAGGAAAAGTCATGTCGGACGCGAATCGCTTCCAGCGATCGATCGAACGAATCTGACTGTGCGGAGACCCGAGGTGACGCTGACGACCATAGCACGAGAACGTCACGAAGTGCAGATTCGTAATCTGCTGATATCGAACCAATCCCTTCGGCATACGCTCATGTTACAGCCCGCGCTCCGTCCGGCGTCCTGCAACCCACATCTCAAAATCGAGTTGTGGGGCACCCTGGCACCCTGGCACCCTGGCTTCAGCAGCAAGTCAGATGTGGGCCACTCGCTGGATACACCGAGCATCCGGCCATTTGCCCTTGCCCGTCAATCCCGCTAAGCTTGAAGCATGAGCTTTTCGCGGATCACGGCGTGTTGTCCGCTCCCGGGCTGGGTAGCCTCGGGCGCTGCGACCGACTAGGCAGCCCGCTGTGAGGATACGCGAGGCCCACGACACGATCGTGGGCCTTTTCGCTTTTCACCTTCGATTGGAGATTCACGTGAGTCATGCAGCTTCCCCGGTCCCGGGCGCCGCGCCCAAAGAGACCAAGGCCCAGAAGGCGGAACGCCTGAAGCTCGAAAAGAATCCCTGGAACGGCTGGGACGAGGTGCGGCAGTTCGCGCGCGACGGCCGCGCCAGCGTGCCCCCGGAGTGGGCCGAGATGTACTTCAAGTGGTGGGGCGTCTACACCCAGGGCGATGGTCTGGGGGTCACCGGCGGCGCCGGCGGCGTGGGCAAGGCGACCGAGTACTTCATGATGCGCATCGGCCTGCCCAATGGGCTGCTCACGGCGCACCAGCTGCACACCATCGCCGACAT
>CAXUIM010000250.1:0-6469 GCA_964250885.1 uncultured Acidobacteriaceae bacterium
TGAGCACTTCGGAACCAGCCTTGAGCTTGTATCGGCTACAAGCAGATCAAGCGCATCGGTCTGATTGCCTATACCGACAGCAAACCCGACGATTTCTGGACCAAACTGGGTTATGACTGGTACGCGGGCTTGTAGAAGGCTGCGCTTCGGAGGCTTGGGTGCAGGCGGCCCGTAAGCCGAATTCTGTTCTAGACGATCATTCCTCTAGGCGGAGCATTACTGCGCCGCTCGAGCAACCTACCCGCAGGTTTCGGTCCAAGCTCCACTCTCCTGGGCGTGACGGGCCGTCGCGCGCTCGCCGCCTGAGTGGTCGCGACGAGACTCCCTGCCTATTTGGTCTTGCTCCGTGTGGGGTTTACCGTGCCGCGGCTGTTACCACCCGCGCGGTGGGCTCTTACCCCACCGTTTCACCCTTACCTCTCGCCGCTTGCGCGGGCGAGTTTGGCGGTCTGTTTTCTGTTGCACTGGCCGTCCAACTGGCTTGCGCCAGCCGTCCCGGACGTTATCCGGCACACTGCCCTGCGGAGTTCGGACTTTCCTCCCCCGCTCGACACGTTTGTCCGCGGACAAGGCGCGAGCGGCAGCGATCGCCCGGCCGCCTGCACAGGATCGAGTGTAGCAGGCCCTGCATAGGAAACCGGCCCCGCGCGGCCGTGTTTCAGGACTGCAGCGCGAGATGCCCGGGGTAGACTTGATGCAGGTTCCCGATGAACACGAAAGAAGCCTTCCTGATTGCGCTGCAGTCGCTGTGGGCGAACAAACTACGTTCGGTGCTGACGCTGCTGGGTGTTGTGATCGGCGTGGCCAGCGTGATTGCCGTGGTGACGCTGGTCAATGGCGCCAACCGCTACGTGGCCACCAAGGTCAACAGCTATGGCGCGGACGTGTTTACGATCTCGCAGGTACCTGGGCTGGTTACCGATTACAACGAGTACGTAAAGGACCAGAAGCGCAAGATCATCTCTATGGACGAGTACCGCGCCGTGCAGAGCGATTGCACGTTTTGCAGGCAGGTGGGAGCCATGCAGGCCGCGACCGGCAAGATTGTGTACGGCTCGCAGTCCAGCACGGACACCACCATCCGCGGCTACACGGCGCTTATGCCGGAGATGCAGAACCTGAACATCATCGAGGGCCGGAGCTTTACCCAGGCGGACGAGGAGCACGCCGCGCACGTGGCGCTGATCGGCTATGACATCTATGAAAACCTTCTGAAGTTCGAAGATCCGCTGGGCAAAGAAATCCGCGTTGATGGCGTGCCCTACACCATCATCGGTCTGGGCGAGAAACAGGGGAAGACCCTGGGGCAGAGTCAGGACAACTGGGTCGCCGTTCCGCTGACCAGCTATCAGAAGACCTATGGCACGATGTCCAGCGTAATCATCTACGTGAAGGCCGGCAGCGGAGCGGCGGCCATGGAGTCAGCCAGCGATCAGGCGCGGGTGATCATGCGCGAGATGCGCCACAACGGGCCCGGTCAGGAGGACAGCTTCACGCTGGAAACCAGCGACGCTCTGGTGGGCTTGTGGAACCAGATCAGCGGAAGCTTCGAGGCGGTGGCCGTGGCGGTTGCGGCTATCTCGCTTGTGGTGGGCGGCATCGTGATCATGAATATCATGCTTGTGAGCGTCACGGAGCGGACGCGCGAGATCGGCGTGCGTAAGGCGCTGGGGGCCCGCCGCGCCGATGTGCTGAAGCAGTTTCTGCTGGAATCGGCGACGATGGCGCTGGTCGGAGGTGCGGTCGGCGTGGTGGGCGGCGTGGGCGTGGCGAAACTGGTGACGGTGCTGCTGGACTTCCCCTCCAGCATCGCGCTGTGGAGCGTGTTCGCCGGTCTGGGAGTCGCGATATCGGTCGGCGTCTTCTTCGGCGTGTATCCGGCGCGGAAGGCGGCGAACCTGGACCCCATCGTGGCTCTCAGAAGTGAATTCTAGCGAGTAGATTCCAGCGGAGTGAATTCCAGCGGAGTGGATTATAGACATGCCCATGCGAGCGTCCGATCAACGCGAATCCGTCAAGATGGCGCTGGACACCCTCCGCGCGAACAAGCTGCGCTCGGGGCTCACCATCCTCGGCATTGTGATCGGCGTGATGACGGTCATCACCATCTCGTCGGTGATTACCGGTCTGAACTCGCAGGTGGCGGGTCTGGTGGAGTCGTTCGGTACCAACGTGCTCTGGGTCTTCCGCTTCCCGGTGATCGGCGTTCAGCCCACCGCCGAGATGCTGGCGCGGAAGCAATTGACCTTCGATGATGAGCAGGCGCTGGGCACGCTGCCCCATGTGGTGGCGGCCTGCGCCTCTTTGCGATATCAGAACTTTGCATTCAATGCGGGTTCCGTGACCGCCAAGTTCGGGCAGCGCAAGGCCGAGAATGTAACTCTCGGCGGCGATACCGCGACCTGCCAGGAGGTCGGCGATCAGCCTCTCCAGGCGGGCCGCTACTTCACCACCTACGATGAGACCCGTGCCACGGATGTCACCGTGCTGGGCCACGATACCGCGCAGGATCTGTTTGGCACGATCGATCCGATTGGAAGGGAGATCACGATTGAAGGCCGAACCTTCACCGTGATTGGAGTCTTTCCTCTGGTTAAGGACGCTTTTAGTGGAGGAGGCAAGAATCCGCGGGACAACTCCGCCTTCTTCCCCATCGGCACCTTCGGGAAGCTGCATCCGGAAGTGCTGGATTATTGGATCAGCGTGAAGTTCGACGACCAGAAGAACAAGGCCGCGGTGGAGGATGAGATTGAAGAGATGCTGCGGCAAAGGCGCAAGGTGCACAACGACCAGCCGGACAACTTCGATATCTTCGGGGCCGACTCGATCACCAAGCTGTGGAACCAGATTACGGGCAGCCTGTTCCTGCTGATGTTCGGGCTGAGCGCGGTGGGGCTGATGGTGGGCGGAGTGGGCGTGATGAACATCATGCTGGTGAGTGTGACCGAGCGCACCCGTGAGATTGGAGTGCGTAAGGCCATCGGCGCCACCCGGCAGACCATCCTGCTGCAGTTCACCCTGGAGGCCATTGTGCTCTGCGCGGTGGGCGGCGTGGTTGGCATCTTCCTGGGATCGGCCGTCGCCTTCGGCCTGCACTTCGTGATCTCTTCGCAGGTGAGCGTGCTCTGGGTCCTGGCGGCATTCGCCTGCTCTTGCGGAATCGGGCTGATCTTTGGAATCTATCCGGCCTGGAAGGCCGCCAATCTGAACCCCATCGAGGCGCTGCGCTACGAGTGAGGCGCGAGGCCCGGCCGCGGGCGTCCCTGCCTGGCAACGAGTGCCCGCTGCTTCGGGTCGGCGAGTCACTACACTGGATGGATGAATTCGCTGGCATTGGCCATTCAGGTCGTCGTGTTGCTTCTGACGCTAAGCGGCCTCGCATACGGTCTGATCGCGCTGTGGGGAGCGCGGGATTTTCGGCGTTCCGCTCAAGCTTCAGCGCCGCCGCAGGGATCGGTCCCAGCCCCGGCCGCGGCTCCGGCCGTCACCATTTTGAAGCCGGTGAAGGGCGTCGACCCGCGGATGTACGCGGGTCTGGCCAGCCATTGTGTGCAGCAGTACAGCGGGGCCTTCGAACTGCTGTTTGGGGTCAGTTCGCTTGAGGACGCCGCGGTGGCTGAGATTGCGCGGCTGCGGGTGGAGTTCCCCGGCGTCCCCATCCGGCTGATCGAATGCAAGGAGCGGCTGGGCGCCAATGGCAAGGTCTCCAACCTGGCGCAGATGCTGCGGTCCGCGCGGTTTGAGCATGTGATCGTCAATGACAGCGACATCCGTGTGTCGCCGCTGTATCTCAGCCGTGTTCTGGCCCCCTTCGCTTCCCCCGAGGTGGGCCTGGTGACGGCGCCCTATGTTGGCTGCGCGGAGCGCACGATCTGGTCGCGGCTGGAGGCGCTGGGGATCTCGACCGATTTCATGCCCGGAGTGCTGACCGCGCGCAAGCTGGAGGGTGGCATACGCTTTGGTCTGGGCTCGACCCTGGCGACCACTCGAACCGCGCTGGCGGCCATCGGCGGCTTTGAAGCTCTGGTGGACCAGCTTGCCGACGACTACGAATTGGGCGCGCGGCTGAGTGCCGCCGGGTATCGCGTGGAGCTGGCGCCGGAGGTCGTTGAGACCACGGTTCCGGCCTACACGTGGCGCGGCTTCTGCGACCACCAGTTGCGCTGGGCGCGCTCCACGCGCGACTCCCGCCGGGCCGGCTACCTCGGCCTGGTTGTGACGTACGTTCTGCCCTGGGCGCTGGCCACCGTCATCGCCAGCGGAGCTTCGTTGTGGAGTTTGTCGCTGCTGAGCGCGGCCCTGCTGGTGCGGGTCTCGGTGGCGTTGACCGTCGGGGTCGGCATTCTGCGCGACGGTCAGGTTCTGCGCGACATTCTGCTGCTGCCGCTGCGCGATGCGCTGGGGCTGTTGCTATGGGCCTGGAGCTATGCCAGCGATGTCGTGGTCTGGCGCGGAGAGCGATTTCGCCTGAAGCGCGGAAGGCTGGAGCGGACCTGAGAGGCTGTACGGAACCGTTGCTGCCGAGGTTCGACTTACACCACCAGTAAGGATGCCCTGCTCAGCCCGTATAGAATGGCTCCGGTTTTGCAATACCAGTGGAGGCGTTCTTGACTCTTCTCGGGTCCATGCAGTGGGCGAGGGCAGCTCTGGTGGTCTGTGTCGTCTCGACTGTCATGCTGGACGCGCAAAACGAGCTTATCTGCGAAGCAGCGTATGGAGGCAGTGCAGGACCACCTCTCCCGATATGTGGTCATCAGCGGCTCGAACGACAGCGAGCTGCAACTGGTGTCGCAAATGGCCGCGCTCCATGTTCCTGCAGTGAGTGTCGCCGCAATCCGCAAGGGCCGGATCGACTGGGCCCACGCTTATGGAGTCTCATCTCTTGGCGGTACACCAGCGTCGACGAAGACGCTCTTCGGTGCGGCTTCGATCTCCAAGCCGGTGACGGCTTTGGGTGTGCCAAAGCTCGTTGAAGAGGGCAGAATCGATCCCGATGTCAGTGTGAACCAGTACCTGAAGCGATGGAAATTCCTGACAAACGATTCACATCTGAGCAAGCAAGCGGAATGAATTGAAGAGAGTCTTCAAGTTGCTGGATAAACGTTGATTCGGAAGTGATCCTCCTTACCGCGGTGTATGCCTGCCTTTTGCGGGTCTCTCACCTTAGAATCGGCTTCGGCCGCGCGGATAAATCTATACGGCAGTAAGTGGAAGCGAAGGGTCGTTCAAATGTGTCGTAAGAGAAAGTTATCTTTGTGTGCATGGATCGTAATGGGCGCCACTCTGTCATCAGCAGCCGCGCAGGGTCCCGATCTGAACTTTCTGAACCACAACCAGCCGATATTGGACGCACATAACTGCTATCCCTACGATGGCCGCTGGAACGACCGCGTAGAGCGGGCACTGCGATCCGGTTTTCCGGTTTCCATTGAGCAGGATCTGGCCTGGTATGTAGATCCAGCGACCGGGATGGGCCGAGTCGTTGTCTCGCATACACCCAAGGCCACCGGCGCGGAGCCCACCCTGGAAAGCTACTTCTTCGAGCAGGTGCGGCCGGTCATCGAGAAGGCGATTGCACAGAACAAAAAAGACGAGTGGCCGCTCATCGTCCTTCACTTCGACTTCAAGGAGAACCAGCCGGCAATTCTGAATGCCGTCTGGCAGCTGTTAGGCAAGTATGAGCCGTGGCTTTCCACCGCAATCAAGACAGGTGATCCTCACCATCTGTCTCCGATCGAACGAAAACCCATTCTGGCCATTACCGAAGACTCTGACGAGCAGCAAAAAGTGTTCTACGACCAGGTGCCGGTGGGCGCCAGGCTCCGCGTCTTCGGGTCGGCGCATGATCCTGCGACTCCCAAGGGAATGTCGACCCAGCAAGTCATGCACTGGGCGGTCGTGACGCCACCAGAGGAACTGCTGAGGGAGCGGCCCACCAACTATCGACGCTGGGTAAACAGCTCCTGGTATCCCGTGGAAGAGGGAGGGCAGAACCATGCGGGAGACTGGACGCGAGCCGATGACGCGCGCCTGCGAGCCTTGGTCGATCATGCTCACAAGCTCGGTTATTGGATCCGCTTCTATACTCTCGATGGCTTCACGCCCGCGGACGACCACGGATGGGGGGACTACTACAACTTTGGCTCGAAAGACGCCGTGATCTTAAGGTGGAAGGCCGCCGTCGCCGCGGGTGTAAACTTCATTGCTACCGACCAATATGAGGACTTGTCGCCGTACCTGAAACAGTATGCAAAGGACCTCCGTCCCGCTGCAACGGCCGCAGCGAATCCGATTCACTAGGAGATTGTTGAAAAAGCACCTCGGATGTCAGCGAGGCAAGTACGAAACCCGCAATCGAGGCGGTTTCGCGAAGCTAGCGAAGCCACAAAAGCCGATTTTCAACAAGCTCCTAAAAATCATGTTAGCGATGCATTCACTTTCGTCCCGGTTGCAGAAGCACAGTGTGGCC
>CAXUIM010000251.1:0-6464 GCA_964250885.1 uncultured Acidobacteriaceae bacterium
TAGACCGAAGCCGCCGACCTCAACGTCGTTTTTCTCCGAAAAAACGACACTGCACGCCTGATCCAGTTCACAGTAAAAGCAAAAATGCTGTAGGGATGACTCAGCGCATGGGGCGGCCAGCACCCCGCTATGGTTTCAGAACAATCTTCATCGAGTCAGGCTGGGGGTTCGAGGCCAGATGGATCGCCTCGGCTGCGGCTTCCAGCGGAAAACGATGTGAGATCAGTTTCGTGAAGTCCAATCGGCCGGACCGGTAACCCTCGAACACCAGGTCGATGCCCTCCTGCTGCACCGTGACCGAAGCGGAGTACGACCCCATCAGCGTCTTTTCATCCATACAGACGGCCGCCGGATCGAAGGGCGCGGTCCCGTGCTGGGTGCTCGCGAACAGCATCACGCGGCCCCCCGGCCGTATCAGTTGCATGGCCGCCGGGATCAGGGCATCTGCGCCTACCGCAACCAGGGCCACATCCGCGCCCCGGCCGTCGGTCGCCGCCTTCACCGCCGCCATCACCTCCGCGCTCCCTCCGGCCCCTGAAACCAGCAGCGGATGATCGAGTCCGAACTGCGCCGCAACGGCGTGGCGCTCCGGGTACATATCCGAAGTGAACACCGTGGCTCCGGTCTGGCGGGCGAGCGCCGCCAGGATAATCCCGATGCTCCCCTGCCCCATCACCAGTACCGTGTCGTCGGGCTCCAGTCGCAGCAGGCGAATAGCCTTGAAGCAGGTATTCACAGGCTCGATAAAGGCAGCCTGCTCAAACGGGATGTCGTCGGGGATGTGGATCAGGCCGGCGGGCGTGGCCGCGGCGCCGTCGTCCCTCGGCGACCCGCCGTCCGGGGCCGGAGACACGATCCAGTCCATGACGCGGATGTACTGGGCGAAGCCACCGCCGGCGGGTTCGCCCAACCCGGCCGTGGTGCCCACGCGCTTGTAGCGCTCGCACTGCGCGAAGGTGCGCTTGCGGCAGTAGAAGCAGTGGCCGCAGGGGATATGGTGGAAGGCCATGGCGCGGTCGCCGACGGCAAAGCCGCGCACTCCCTCCCCGACGGCGACGACGGCGCCAGCCATCTCGTGGCCGAAAACCCGCGGCGCCGGGTGCGAGCCGGTGTGAATCTTCTTCAGGTCGGTGCCGCAGATGCCGCAGGTATCGATGCGCAGCAGCACCTCGCCCGGACCGATTTCGGGAACTACCAGGGTCTCGGTGCGGATGTCGTCGACGGCCCGATAGACTGCAGCCTGCATGGTGCCTGGGACAAGGTCAGACATACCTGTCTAGCCTAACGGAAAGCGCAGGGACGGGCCGGCTGCCCCGGCCCGGAGCACCCTCACTGGAGCGGCTGGGGGCAAGTTCGAGTGGCCCGCTATCCAGTCCCAATCGCTGTCAGCATACCGGGCGCCGATCAAGTCCTCCTTGAGCGCTGCCTTGCACGCAAAAGGTTTGTGTGTGGTTCGGGGGATCGTTGGCCAAGATTTTGCAACGCTGAGATCCATGCCTTCGGCGTTGTTCCAAATGTCCGGCGGAACATCTCGACAAAGGCACTCGGCTGGCAATAACCGACCCTGTACGCTAGTTCATTGATCGAACTTCCCGCAACCAGTAACTCCACGGCTTTCATCAGCCGGACCTGTCGCCGCCACGATTCAAAGCTGGCGCCGACATCATGGCGAAACACTCTCTCGATGGTCCTGACGCTGACGCCCACTTCAAAGCATAGAACCGCCATCGTCTTCGGTTCGGCCGGATTTCGCAAAACCGCATGGGCGACAGCAAGGGCCCTCGCCTCTCGTGGAAGGGTTATCAGGGTGGGCATGGGGGAGGCAGTCTGAAGCTGCCGAAGTAGCAGATCGCGAAGGGCACACTCGTAGCGATTCCGCGTGCGAAGCTGACCGGCGTTCACGGCTTCAAATATCAGCTCTCGCAGCAGCGGAGTCACATGTAGTACAGCGCAACGCGGCTTTAATCCTGCGGCCAGACCTGCCCGCAGGTACAGTGTGCGCATCGAAACGGATCCAGGCATCCGAATATGGTGGCGGGTTCTCGCTGGAATCCAAAGTGCGAAATGCGGCGGAATCAACCACATGTTCTGATCGGAAGATACTTCCATCAGGCCGCTGATCGCATAGATCAACTGATCCGACCCGTGTGCGTGTTCCGGCACCTGAAACCCGGAGGGGTATTCATAGGCGAGCGTCGCAACCGAAACGCCGCGCTTTGGATCGTATGCGGTCAAGACCGTGTTCTGTCGCAATAGACATACATTATGGCGGACAGGCATTCTTGCGACAACTGCTAGAAACGCCCATTATCTCCGTATGTCACAACTCTCGGCACTGGGGAAGTACAACATCGTTGGGTTCGTCTCAATCGTCGACGTAGCCCGCGCGAGGAATTTCTATCGGGACACCCTTGGCCTCCGCCTGCTCGGCGAAGAGCCGCCGTTCGCGTTGGTCTTTGAGGCCAATGGCATCATGCTGCGTCTCGTGATGGCTAAAGAACTCCCCGCGGCCCAAGGCACCGTCTTGGGTTGGGAAGTCCCAGAGATCAGCGCAACCGTAGAAGACTTGGCGCAAGCCGGAGTCCGCTTCGAGCGCTATGGGAGTATGGACCAGGATGAGCGAGGCATCTGGACTTCGCCTACCGGCGCGAAGGTCGCCTGGTTCAAAGACCCCGACGGGAATACCTTGAGCATCTCGGAACATCCTGAGCCGAAGAGGTGAACCTCACCAAACTGTGATCAGGTTCACCCGGGCAGCAAGTTCAAGTCTGTCGGCTACTCGAAGGCAGTCTCAGCGGCGAGATTCATCGAGCAACGACCCGTGAACGGCCCCGAGCAGCTTGTGGGTCAGGGTGAGCCCACGACCGCGGAAGACGTATTTTATCGCGGTGCTCATAGTGGCTATGCCCGGCGTGGATTAAGTGGTATTGTGACCGCTTCGGGATCGGAGCTTGGAATCTGCGAGCCGAACCCGTCGGGCAGTAGACGGAAACATGAAGGTCTGCGGGGATGCGCAATTTTTTGATTGCTCTTCACCGAGCCGCAAAAGAAATCCCCACCCAAAGCCAGGAAGGAGATAAGACTATGAACGCAATGCAGGAGCAAGTTGTCTCACCCGCAGGACCGACCAGCGACCGGGGGCAGGATACATCCGCCATCCTCGCCGTCATCGGAGACATGGCCAAGGCCCGTTACGACAAGGATCCCCACGCCATGGCCGCGTCCTATGCTTCCGATGCAGCCATTTTCAGCCTCGCCCCGCCGCTCCTTCATAGAGGAATCGACACCACTGAAGCACAGGCATGGCTGGATACCTGGGAAGGTCCGATCACGATCGAGCCCCTGGACTTCGACATCACGGTCAGCGGAGACATCGCATACTGCCATGGCTACATGCGCCTGGCCGGGAGAAAGAAAGGCGCCGACCGATCCGTCAGTTTCTGGATGCGCGAAACTCTTTGCTTCGTGCGGAAAGCGGACACCTGGAAGATCATTCACGAGCACACCTCCGTTCCGTTCTACATGGACGAAAGTCTACGGCCGGCTTTCGATCTCAACCCTTAGAAGGAATCGTCCCATTGACCCGCACAACTTACCCCAGATGGAGTACGCAAGCTTACGACCGGCTTCCACATGCACACAACCATTGTCGCCACCTTCGTTGCGATCTCTCGCCCGGCGTATTCGATGTACAGCGATGGCCTCGTACTTTCCCTCGTTCAGCCGCTAGCTAAAGGCATCACATGACTAAGCCGTCGCGACAGCTCGTTTGGGAGAGCGACCGATCATGACGATTTCCAACAGGTGAAAATGCTCCAATGGCAAACCGGTACTATCAGGGACCACCATCGGATCATTTTGACGGACAACGCTTCTTCCATCCTGGCCTTCCCCCTTCCGACAAAAGCCTGCTCGACGTACTGCGATGGAAGTTGGTGGGCAAGAGAGCCGGTTGGCCCAAGGTTGTTCCAGCCGGAGTGGGAGTGCGTCCAGCAGAGCGTGTGGACGGATTGCGAATCACAGCGATCGGTCATGCATCACTCCTCATACAGATAGCCGGCTGCAACATCCTTCTCGACCCGGTATGGGCTGCGCGGGCTAGCCCGTTCTCCCGGTTCGGTCCGCGCCGGCGCAACCCCCCAGCGATCGCCTTTGCAGATCTGCCGCCCATCGACGTGGTCCTGGTAACGCACAACCACTACGACCACATGGATCTTTCGGCGATCGAAAAGCTTTGGCAGACGCACCGTCCCGTGATCCTGACGCCGCTGGGGAACGATACCCTGATTCACGCGAGGACTCCCCACGCGGAGGTTAAGACAGGCGACTGGTGGGATCGGCTCGTGCTGCCTCACGGCATTACGGCGTCGATCGTGCCCTCGTATCACTGGTCGTCACGCAGTCTGGCCGACCGGCGCATGGCTCTCTGGGGCGGCTTTATGCTCGAAACTCCTCTAGGTACGATCTACTGCGCCGGCGACACAGCATACCGGGACGGAAAGATCTTCCAGCAGATCCGTGCACGCTTCGCAGCGCCGACCGTGGCCATTCTGCCGATCGGCGCCTACGCACCAAGATGGTTCATGGAGACGCAGCACGCCGACCCGGAAGAAGCTGTGCGGATCGCGTTGGACTGTGGAGCGAAGCAGGTGCTCGGCGTTCATTGGGGTACGTTCGAGCTCACGGATGAGCCACACCGCGAACCCGAAGAACGCTTCCATGCAGCAGCCCGGGCCGCCTGCTTCGAGGCCGGCCACGTTGTCGCGCTGCATCCCGGAAGCGTCTGGCACCCACGTCCCTGAAGGGGCTACTGCGACTGCTGCAAAAACTAACGGGACAGGCTGGTTTCCGGTCCGAGCATAGCGTCTTCGCAGGAGTCTTGGTACCGCCTCACAACAAACCTAGAATCGCGCCACCAGCCAAACCCCGGCAATCAGCAGCCCGCAACCCAGCAGCCGCAGCGGCGAGGCGGTATGCTGCCGCAGACCGACCAGGCCAAATTGATCCAGCAAAATCGATGTCACCAACCCCGCAGTCAGGCTAAGACACGTGAACAGCCCCGAGCCCAGCTTCTGGGTCAGGGTGAGGCCCACAATCGTGGAGACCAGGCTGATTAGGCCTCCCGTCCACGCCCACCAGTGCACACTGCCGGCCTGAGACGTCGGCAGAGGAGCGCGCACGAAGATCTGAGCGATTAGAAGTCCCGTCAGACCGCTTGCATACACCACAATCGCGGCCCACAGGGGCTGGTGGAGTTGTTTATTGAGCTCTGCGTTGGTGGCGCCTTGAAACGGATTGGCCGCGCCCGCAGCCAGAGCGATTAAGAAGATGATCCAGACCAAAGCGGCACCTCATCCGAGAAACATCTGCTCCTGGTTGGACGCATGTTGCTCTCGCGGCGCACGCAAACGCCGAAGCGGCAGATGCAATAGGCGTTGTTTGGGCGGATTCGCTTTAGGAGCTTGTTGAAAAGCACCTCGGATGTCCGCGAGGCAAGTACGAAGCCCGCAAGCAAAGAGGGTTTCGCGAAGCTAGCAAAGCCACAAAAGCCAATTTTCAACGAGCTTCTAGCGGCCGCCGCTGGCGATGATCGTGAACAGCGCCGCATGCAGCGCGGTCAGGGCGCGGCGGCTGTCGCGTCCCAGACGCGCCGCCGGCCTCCATTGATGCGGATGCAGTGCCGTGTGCAACGCAAAGGCTGCGGTCCGGAAGCTGCCCTGCTTGTCCGCAAAGCGTGCCAGCGAGACCAGCTCGAAGTCATACGCATCGGAGATGCCCTTGATAGCGCGAAAGCCCAGACCATGGGCTGCCGCCAGCCGCGCCACGGTTGCGGCTTCCATATCCACCAGCGCGGCCCCGTAAGTTGCCGCCAGCCGCGCCTTCTCCTGGATGCTGGCGATGGTCCCGGTTGTCACTAGAGTGCGATCCGCAACCGGACGGCGGCCGGGATCGCCCTCGGGGTTGTCCGGACCCGCGGTCCCAGCGGAGCGGTCTCCGGCCATCCCAGCGGAGCGGCCTTCGGCCATCGTAGCGAAGCGGTCTCCGGCCATCCCAGCCGAGCGGTCTCTGGCTATCGCCGCGAAGCGCTCCCCGGTCCTGGCATCGATCACCCGGTGCGCCTCGACCACCCCGCCCGCATCGAGCTCCGGGATGCAGGCTCCGGCAAGACCGGCGGAGATCAAGGTCGTTACGTTTCCCGCGGAGCGAGCCGCCTGCACCGCCATGGCGGCACGCGCCGCGCCCATTCCGGCCGCTACCACGACGGCCCCCTTGCGGCGATACAGATGGATGCCGTGGCGGACGAGCTCCGCATCCGCTGGCAAACCCTTCACCAGAGCTGCAATCTCGCGGGGCAGCGCCGCAATGATGGCAACTACGGGTATGACATCAACGGACCGGGATTCGGACGAGGGCATCACGCTCCATCATCCCACGGCGTGTTCGTGGAGCAGCGCCGCCGTTCC
>CAXUIM010000252.1:0-3018 GCA_964250885.1 uncultured Acidobacteriaceae bacterium
TCTGTGTCGGTGTGGTCATTTCCGCGATCCTGGCCTGCGCGATCCTGGCCTCCGCCATCCTGACCTGCGCCGTTTCGGAGTCCGCCACTCCGGCCGGCAGCGGCGCGCAAGGGCGTCCGCCGGCCTTCCGCGGTCCAGGGTGTGTCCAGGCCAAAGTCCACACGAATATGCCCGTTCTGTTCGTAGCTGCCCTCATCGAACTCGGGACCGAAGCCGGTGATGCGAACTCGCCAGGGTTCCAGGCGCCAGGTGGCGTCGAGCCGGGCGTCGGGGGAGGAGCTTTCGTCCGGCCAGCCGGCATCCGGTTCCGGCAGCCAAAGCATCCATCGCATCTCGAACTCATAGGCGGTGTCTTCGTGGAGCTGTTCGGTGGCTTCGGCGACGGCGTTCTCGATGATGGAGTCTTCGCTGTCGAGGGAATCCTCGGCGCGGTCGTCGAGCACGAAGATACGTTGATAAATAGGCGATTCGGTCCAGTCGATCGGGTAGGCACTGGCCGCCGCCACCCGCCCGAGACTGCTGTTGGGTTGGCCGTCCCGGGCAATGAGCGCAAACTGTCGCAGCACACCAATGAGCGCTCCGGGCAGCGACTGCAGGCGAAAATTGGGGAACCATAAGCTGAGATAAAGCTGGTCGGCCATAGCTTCAAAAGTTCACTACCGGTTTCATTCTAGAGCCCTTCTGCCGCTCCTTCGGTCTGTGATTCATGCGACAGGAAGATTTTTCACCGGGGGTGCGCGTCGTTCCGCCTAGGAGCGACACCAGCCCAACAACAGTGCGACGAGCGGCAACACCTGCGCAGGGCTGTTCCGTGAGTATCCGCAGGGCTGTTTCCGTAAGTATTCGACGTGTCCCTCTACCGGCAATGTGCCCCTTGCCGCCGATCACCTGTTCGCAGTGCCGTTGGATGCAAGCCGCCGACGGCAGTGCGCTCTGGAGCGTGGCGGCGCCGCGGCGGTGAGAAGATGGATGAAGGCAAGCGATGCGGTTTTCGATACAAAGACTCCGATGGGTGCTGGCGGCGGGGGCGCTGTTGCTGGTGACGGTGCTGGCCGTGTACATCGGATATGGGCGCTATCGGGCGCTCACCGCCTATCGCCGCATCCTGGCGCGAAGCGGCATCAGCATCTCGCGGGACACCAACGGGGTCACGTATTCGCAGTCCCTCGGCGGAAAGAAGATCTTCACACTGCGGGCCGCGCGTGAGACCTCACTCGGCAATGGCCGCTGGACGCTTCACGATGCGGATCTGCTGCTGTACACCCGGGATCTGGATCATCCGGATCACATCTATGGCAAGAACTTTGAGTATGACGAGAATGCGGGAGTGGCGCGGGCGCTGGGTGAGGTCTTCATGGATCTGGAAGCTCCGGGAGCCCTGGCCGGACCGGGAGCGCCGGCCGGAAAAAGTCGCAGCGAGGCCGCGCCGGCCTCGGGGCAGCCAACTTCATCGGGAGGGCCGGGCGCTTCGGTATCCCCGGCGCGCCCGGCGGCGGCGGGACAGATCATCCACGTGCACACCAGCGGTCTGGTGTATCAGCGTAAGCTCGGCGTTGCAACCACCGATCAATGGGTGGAATTCCGTTATGGCGGCATGCTGTGCACGGCCGTGGGAGCGGAGTTCAATACCAAGGAGAACATCCTGCGCCTGCTGGCGAAAGTCACGATGGATGGGCTGGCGCACAGCCGGCCGGTTCATCTTACGGCAGTCAAGGCCGATATCGATCGAACCGCCGACATCGTGAATCTGAAGCAGCCCGTCATGAATTCGGAGGGGCGTACGGCGACGGCTCAACAGGCGGTCCTGGATCTACGGAAGGATGGATCCATCCAACAGGCGCATGCGACGGGAGAGGTTACCATGTCGGCGGGCACGCAGCAGGTCACCGCGGAACGGCTGGATGCAACACTGAGTCCAACTTCTGTTCCCGAGACCGCCCGGCTCTCGGGCAATGTCCTTCTGGTCGACAGCAACGTGCAGCGGTCGATGCACGGGACGGCGCGACAGGTGGATGCCACCTTCGATCCGCAGGGCGCCCCCGCGAGACTGATCGCGACCGGAGCGGCGAATCTCTCCACGATTGACCGCAGGAACCCGGCCGCCGGGGCCCATGGCCTGGAGCGGAGCATCCAGGGCGAGAAAATTGTTGCACTGTTCAAGCCTGGGCCGCGCAAATCCACGTCGCAGTTGCACGAGGTGCATGCCGACGGATCAGGGAGGATTCAAGCTGAGTCGCTCTTCTCCCCGGCTGCCGCCTCTTCGGGCAGGAACGCTCCCTCGGCTGCTGCGGCGCCACTCCAGCTGAAGGTGGCCAAGCCCGTTGCCCCTCAGCCCGTTGCCCCTCAGCCCGTTGCGTTCGAGCCCGTGACCCCTGAGCCCGGACCACCGCTTTTCAAGAGGCTGCAGGTAGCGGGCGACGACCTCGACATCCTGTTCACTGCCACGGGAGAGAAACAGGTACAGCCGCAGCATCTCGAAGCCACCGGGCACACGGTGCTGCAGCAGGATGCCCCCCTGGGCGAGCAGGAGATCAGCCGCGGCGACACACTGGAGATCGCCTTTGCATCGTCTGCCGGGGTACAGAAAGCGGCCGGCGGGACGGCGAAGGGCGTCCATGCGGCGCCACAACAGCCCCTGACGGTTGTCAGTGCCGTGCAGGCCGGCCACGTCACGCTGTTCAACCATGCCGCTGCCCGAACCCCGCCGGTCCACGCAGGGGCACCGGCCAACACAACCGGGCCGCCGGCTCCTGGCGGAAGTGCGCTGGGCCGGGCTTCCGCAAGCGACATATCGACCGGCAACGCCGAACGCGCGGTGTATGACGGCACGACCCGGAAGGTGACGCTTTCCGGGGACACAGAGCTGGTCAGCGGCACGGTGTCGGTCCGGGCTCCGACTGTCACCCTGGATCAGCAGACGGGCGACGCGGAGGCTCATGGCGGCGTTCAGACCGATATGGCCAGCGCGCCGTCCTCGGGCGCGCAAAGCTCCAACCGACCACCGGTCTCCGGGTCACC
>CAXUIM010000252.1:3118-6437 GCA_964250885.1 uncultured Acidobacteriaceae bacterium
CATGTCCTATCTGCCAGCGCCAGCTTCGACCACCAGAGAAGGCTGTCGGAGTTTCGCGGCACGGACGCACAGCCGGCCCGGATGTGGCAGGATGCGTCCCAGGTACAGGCGGCGGTCCTGCTTTTGGATGGTGTGCACCACACCTTCAGTGCGCGGCCGGCTTCTTCCGGAGCCCTGGTCCATGCAATCTTCGCGGGCACGCCGGCCAAAGGTCAGGCCGGCGCGGCTCCGGCTGGCTCCGGCGCGGCTGCGGCGGGTGCTCCGGATCGCGCTCCGGCTCCGGCGGGTGCTTCGGGGCCGGCGTCAACCGATCCCGCCGGGACGCGCAGCCGGCCCGGCCCGCCGCGAACGGCGGAAAATTATGTTCGTGTCGCCAGCCCACGATTGGATTACAACGACCTGCAGCGCGAGGCCGTTTTCTCCGGCGGCGTTCAGATGGACGGCAGCATGGGTGAGGTGCGGGGGCAGCGGGCCACCGTCTTCCTGAAGCCGGCAGCCGGACCGGCCCCGGGGCGGGAAGCCCAACGCGGATCGAACGCGGCTGCCGGCGGCGCGGTCTCTGCTGGCCAGGAACCCGCTTCATCTGCTTCCGCCTCATCCACTCCACCCGGGCTGATGAGCGGATCGCTCGACCGCGTGGTGGTGTCCGGGGACGTGCACATGGAGCAGCCTGGACGCTCGGGGACCGGGGAGCAACTGCTCTACACGGCGGCCACTGACAGTTATGTGCTGACAGGATCTCCCGGTCATTGGCCGCGCATCGTGGATGCTCAGCAGGGTAACGTGACCGGGAGCACGCTGCGGTTCGGCGTGGCGGGGAGTACGATTGTGGTGGCGGGTGAGCCGGGAGCGCCGAAGTCCGGCCATGGCCGCGTCCGAACCGAAACGGAAGTGAGGCCGTAGGGCTGAATGAGGACGCTGCGCACCGAAGAGATTGCCAAAACCTATGCAGGCCGGCAAGTGGTCCGCGGCGTCAGCCTGGAGATACGGCAGGGTGAGGTCGTGGGCCTGCTCGGGCCTAACGGCGCCGGCAAAACGACCAGCTTCTATATGATCGTCGGGCTGGTGCGGCCAGACTCCGGCCGTGTTCTGACCGACGACATAGACATTACGCGCACACCGATGTATCTGCGCGCCCGGGAGCACGGAATCAGCTACCTGCCGCAGGAACCCTCCATCTTTCGCAAGCTCTCGGTGGAGGAGAACCTGCTTGCGGTGCTGGAGACGCAGTCCATCAGTTGGGAGGCGCGGCGGAAGCGCACCGAAAACCTGATCTCGCAGCTCAACCTGGGGCACGTGCGCAAGACGCGCGGCTATGCTCTGTCGGGAGGCGAGCGCCGCCGGGTGGAGATCGCCCGCTGCCTGGCCATCGAGCCCGCCTTCATTCTGCTCGACGAGCCCTTCTCGGGAATCGACCCGATCGCCGTCCTGGAGCTGCAGCAGATCATCTTCGATCTGAAGGCCAGTGGCATCGGCGTGCTGATCACGGATCACAACGTCCGCGAGACCCTCAGCGTCACCGACCGGGCCTACATCATCAGCCAGGGCCGCATCTTCCGCACCGGAACTCCAGGAGAGCTGGGCCGCGATCTGGAGGTCAAGCGGGTCTACCTGGGCGAGGGATTTTCCCTGGTTTGAACTGGCGTGTGCCTGCCACAGACGATTTTCTCTAGTTCTTCCTTCCATCCAGAGTAGACTGGCCCCACGCGTGCTTGTCAGAAGCAGTTTGGCGGCTACGCGAGCCCGTGCCTTGCTTAGCGAGGGGCGGATTCCCGCGAGGTTTTTCCCGTTGTTGCAACCACGATTGAACGTCAAGCTCTCGCAACGCCAGGTGCTTACACCCAGTCTGGTGCAGATGGTGAGTGTGCTCGCACTCAACAAGCTTGAGCTGAAGGAGATGATTAACAGCGAGCTGGTTGAAAATCCGGTTCTCGAAGAGATCGAGGAAGCGGCCGAGACCCTCGATCAGCGCTCGGCCCGGGAGGGGGATCGGGAGCGCAGCGCTGAAGCGGTCGCGGATGAAAGCGAACGCAAGGAGAAGGATCCCTTCGACGAGATCGATTTTGGAAGCTATTTTCAGGATTACCTCGATCCGGGTTACCGCACCGGCTCCAACTTCGAGGAGCTGGACCGGCCCTCCTTCGAGTACTTCCTCTCTCAGCCCAGCACGCTGACCGACCACCTGATATGGCAGCTTGGGTCCATGAGCCTCAGCGAATCGCTTCGAGCCGCCGTGGAGCTCATCATCGGCAACCTGAACGAGGATGGGTACCTGACGGCTACCTTCCAGGAGCTCGCCGAGTCTCTGCGGGAATTCGTTCCCGTCCCGAACACGGACGAGCTCATCGAGCAGGCCCGGGCCCTGGTGGCGCACTTCGATCCGGTCGGAGTGGGCGCCTGCGACCTGCGCGAGTGCCTGCAGCTCCAGATTGCGGCCTTGCGCACCGAGGCGGAGAAGCTGGCAGCCCGGAATGCGGGGGCGAACGGGGCGCAGAGCGTTCCCTACGCACTCTTCGAAACGGCTTTCTTGATCGTCGATCAATACCTTCCGCTTCTTCAGAAGAAGGACATGCGCGAGTTAGTGCGGTTCTGCCGCTGTTCGGCGGACCAGGTGAACGATGCGGTGGAGCTTATCCGGCGGCTCGATCCCAGGCCTGGCCAGCGCTATAACCAGAGCACCACCCGGCTCATAGAACCCGACGTGGCCTTCGTGAAGCGAGGGGACGAGTACGTGGTGGTGATGAACGAGGAAGAGTTGCCGGCGCTGCGGCTGAACCAGAGCTATCGCCGGATGCTTCGCGAAAAGAGTGTGGAACGCGAGGTCAAGGATTATGTGAAGGAACGGTATAAGGCGGCGATTCAGCTCCTGCGCAACATCGAGCAGCGCAAGAACACCATCATTCGCACCTGCGAGATCATTGTTCGCCGGCAGGGAGACTTTCTGGAGCGCGGCGTCGAGGGCCTGCGCCCGATGATGATCAAGGACATCGCCGAAGAGATCGGTGTGCATCCGTCCACCGTCAGCCGGGCGGTGGCCAATAAGTATGTGCACACCACGCAGGGCGTCTTCGAGCTGCGGTTCTTCTTCTCCGAAGCGGTGAATGGGCCGGAGGGTGGAGATGTTCCCCTGCTTCTGCTCAAGCGGCGGGTGAAAAAGCTGATCGATGAAGAAGACCCGCGCAAGCCATGGACCGATGATTATCTGGCCGCGGAACTGCAGCGGCAGGGCATCAAGGTAACCCGCCGCACGGTGGCCAAGTATCGCGAGGATATGCAGATCCCCAGCACGCATCAACGCCGCAGACGCTGAGGCGACAAA
>CAXUIM010000253.1:0-6373 GCA_964250885.1 uncultured Acidobacteriaceae bacterium
CACCTCCCGCTGTGTAGGAAGCGGGCTGCGCTCCGCGCGTTGCATCAAAAATAGTGCAATCGAAGGTACAGAAGTCGGGCTTGCTTCAGGTAGCGCGGGCTTTGCGGCGGCGCAGTCCGAACCCGATCAGCAGGGCCGCGAGCACACCCGCGCCGGCAAAGAAGAAAGGTCTTCGCGAGCGGCCCAGAGTGCCGTCCCGCCAGGCTGCGTATGTGACATTGAGGTCTGCGGCCAGACCGGGAATCGTAATGGCGTCGTAAGCGGTTGCGGGCGGGCCGGGCGCGGCGGGAATGGATCCGAAGATGCGCTCCGGCTGCGGTGCGGCGCCGGCGCGGTCCTTGGGGATTGCGGCGATCAGCGCATTGACTTCGGCGTCGCGGGGATCGTTGAAGAGCGCGTCATCGGCGGTGTTCGGGAACAATGTTACCTGGCCGGTCATCTTGTGCTCCACCGCTGAGACGCCATCCTGGCAGACCCCCAGGGCGTAGTAGCCGCCGAACGGCAGCTTGGGATACGCCGTGTGGAGGTGCATGTAGGCTACGGTGAGCAGAGCGGCGAGCCGCGTCACTTGGGCGGCCTGGGCATCGCGGTACTCGTGGGCATTTCGCTTCAGCACCCAGGCTTGATCGAGCGTGTCCATGGTGCGCCACTCGCTCTTGCCGTCCACGCCGAAGTAGTAGCTGATGTCCGCGTTCAAGCTGGGGCCGTGCACGTGCCACTCCAGCTCGGCGTGCGCGGCGGGCACAAGCAGATGGCGGCGTTCGTGGAACAGCCCGCCGCTATGCGGAATCAGGATGCCGGAGTTCAGCCAGAAGGGCATCATCACGTCCTGGCCCTTGTAATGCAAGTGACCGAAGTTGGCGAAGTATCGCGTATCGTCCACGATGACTGTATGTCCCGTGGCCGCGAGGGCCTCGATCAATGCCTGGGGCGTGGTGGCCTGGTGTCCCTGGATCGTGGCCGTGAACGGCTTCGCCCCGGTCAGCGAATTCGCCGCGAGACGGTTGAGCACGTCGGCCAGGCGTTGGCTCTCGGCGTGCTCCGGGGCAAGCGCATTGGGTCCGTCGCCGCGGATCACCCCGGCGCCGAGGTCGGTGACGATGCCCTGCGTGCTGAAGCCGGCCAGGGTCGAGGGCCGATCGAGCGAGACCGTCTGCGATTCATCCAGCTTGTAGGGGCCGAGATCGAGATACTGCCGCGTCTGCTGATCGCTGGCATTCCCCAGCGGGGCGCCGGGATGGACCGCCGAAGCCGACTCCAGGGCCTGGTCCTTGCCAGCGACGTGTCCGACCACCCGCACGGTCGGGTTGATCTCACGCATGGTCCAGCCCGGGAAGCGATCCAGCCCCTGCCAATCGCGGCCGAACAGACGTTTCCGCAGCTCGTTCACAAGCCGCGGAGTCAGCAGGGCGGGACCTTTTTTCCCGCCCTTGTCCATCTGGTCGAGCAGCGCCGCCGTGAAGCCGGGCTGCGCCGAAAGCTCGCGCAGCATCTGCGAAAGCAGGATGGTACTGGGCGGCATGGGACTTTCCGGCACCGTGTACTTGCTGCGGCAGCCGGAGGCCGTGAGCAGGGTGCAGAGGAGCGCGAGCGTGCGGGTGGGGCGCATAAGATGTTGAGATGCAACACAACCCGCGCTTCTGCCCGCTGCCTGCCGCGCGAGGAGTCTCTGTCCGGCTGTTGTGGATATCGGGGGCGTCAGCGAGCTGCGCCGCGGAGCTGGAACTTACGCGGCGTCGAGCTTCTTCACTACCAGCTCATTCAGCACCGCGGGGTTGGCCTGGCCCTTGGAGAGCTTCATCACCTGCCCGACGAAGAAGGACGCCACCGTCCGCTTGCCCCCCTTGAACTGGGCGACCTGCGCGGGATTGGCGGCAATGATCTGGTCAATCATCGTTTCGAGCGCGGACGTGTCCGAGATCTGCCGCGGCTTGTCGCGCGAGTACACGAAGGCGAAGTCGCGGCCTTCAGCGAAGCAGGTGTCGAGTAGCTGTTTGAGCTGCTTGGAGCTGATCTCGCCGGCTTCGGCAAGGTCCGCGGCCAGCACGACGCCTTCCAGGCTGACCGGGGAGCGGTCGAACTCGATGCCGGCGGCGCGCAGGCGCATGGTGATCTCGCTGAGCAGGATGGAGGCGACGCGGCGCGGGCTCCGGGCGGCCTTGGCGGCCAGCTCGAAGCGGTCGGCGAAGGCGCGCGTGGCGGTCAGGGTGGCGGCATCCTGCGCGGCGAGTCCGTACTCGGCGATGAGGCGCGCGCGGCGCGGCTCGGGCAGCTCGGGCAGCGCGGTCAGGATCTGCTTCTGCCACTCCGGTCCGACCACCAGGGCCGGCAGATCCGGCTCGGGGAAGTAGCGGTAGTCATGCGCCTGCTCTTTGGAGCGCATGGAGAAGGTGCGGCCTTCGGCATTGTTCCAGAGGCGCGACTCCTGCAGCACGCGTCCGCCCTCTTCGAGGATGCCAATCTGGCGCTCGATCTCATACTCCAGGGCGGCGCGGATATAGCGGAAGGAGTTGACGTTCTTGACCTCAGCCTTGGCGCCGAACCGCGCGGCGCCCTTGCGCATGACGCTAACGTTGGCATCGCAGCGCAGCGAGCCCTCTTCCATGTTGCAATCGGAGACGCCGGTGTAAAGCAGGATCTCCTTGAGCCGGGTGAGATATTCGAAGGCCTCGTCCGGCGTACGCAGATCCGGCTCCGAGACGATCTCCACCAGGGGCGTGCCGCAGCGATTCAGGTCGATGTAAGTGCGGCTGCTGGAGTCCGCGAAGCCATCGTGCAGGCTCTTGCCCGCGTCCTCCTCCAGGTGCAGGCGAGTGACCCCAATCAGTTTCATGCCGGGCCGTGCGCCCGCCGTTGAAGAAGTATTGCCGGCGGGGGGAGAACCGCCGTCCGCGCCTGGAATCCAGATGCAACCCCGCTCCGCGATTGGCTTGTCGAACTGCGAGATCTGGTAGCCCTTGGGCGAGTCCGGGTAGAAGTAATTCTTGCGCGCAAAGATGCTGGTCTCGCGGATCTCACAGCCGATCGCCTTTGCGGCCAGAACGGCGAACTCCACGGCCTGTTTGTTAAGCACCGGCAGCGCCCCGGGAAGGCCGAGGCAGACCGGACAGACGTGGGTATTGGGCTCGCCTCCGTACTCGTTGCGGCAGCCGCAAAACGCCTTGGAGCGGGTCAGCAGCTGGACGTGGACCTCAAGCCCGATGACAGGCTGATAGCTGGCGAGAACTTCCGGCGAGAGGGTCGCGAGAGTGGACATGTCTCCCGTCATTCTAACAACGCAGGTTCTTTTGCCGAAAGGGAGGGCAGGGCCGGGATAAGATGACTCCGTGCAGCTGTACCGCTGTTAAATCGGACAGATCGCGGGGTTGAGCTTGAACCGAGTCCTTCCAGGGACGCATGAACCGCTGAGCGTGCGCGTCCTTGAAGGGCGGGAGACGGTGCTCCGGCATGCGGCGCTGCTGGAGCAGCTGGCCCAGCGTTGCGGCGACCACGGAGCCATGAACTGGCTCGCGTACTTCATGGAAGGAGCCGGCGCACGCTGGAAGCGGCCCTGCGTGGTTCTTTTCCTTTCGCCCGCGGCGGACCCGCACGCTTCGCGGCCGCAAGACCTGCAGCCGCAAGACCTGCGCGCCGCCGCCTTGTTCTACCAGCTGGCTCCCTGGGGAGTACCCACCCGCGCTTATGCCACCGATGACTGGGAGGGCCGGCGGACCGTCACCGCACCCGCCGCCATCCGCGGAGAAGTGACGGCCATGGCCATGGAGGCGCTGCTTCAGCAGGGAGCGCATGTGGTGCTCGTAACGTATCCCTGCACAGAAGCCGATCCGGTTCCCGTGGGGGAAAGGCTGCAGCCGCCGCATCTGCTTTGGGCGGAGCACAGCCGGGAGATCCGGAACACTCAGCTGAGACTGGACCGGACATTCGAGGAAACCCTGGCCCGGTTCGGCAAGCAGACGCGCTTCAATCTGCGCTACTACCGCAAGCGGTTGCTGGCCCGGATCCCCTGTGACTTCATCCCGGATGTGTGCGCCGTCATGAGCGAGGACGAGTGTGTCGCGATGAACGCGAATTCACTCAATCCGGTACCCGCGGCGGAGTGCCGGCGGCGCTTTCGCGCCTCGCGCGACCTGCCCGGAGGCTTTCTGATCGGTCTGCGCGGGCCGCATGGAAGCTGGTTGAGCGTTCTCGGAGGCTGGCGGCAGGCCACCACCACGGTGATGTACTACCAGATCAACTCCGCCCACTACGAGAAGGACTCCTTGAACACCGTGATGCGCTCCTTCTTTCTGGAAGATGAAGCGCAGCGGGGCACACAGAAGCTGGTGTTCTACCACGGGACCAATCACCCCATGTGGCGCGCCTTCGATCACGAGAGAGTCTGTGATCTGATCGTGCGCCGGCGATCCGTCCGGGCCTGGATCTTGCGGCGGTCGGCGCTCCTGATTGCTACACGGCACTACTACACGACGGCCTCGCACTTCGGCGGCAGCACAACGTTCTTCGCGGCCGTGCTCACCAGCGATGCCATGATCTGGCGCTCCACGTCCCAGACTTCCCGTGCTCAGCCCTCCGGGGCAGGTTTTAAACCCTCCGATTCGCCCCGCCTGCCGGACGAGAAAAGCATCTGACGGGGAAGAACCCTGGGAGACAGCCGATCGGCAAAATGGCGGATGAGATCAAAACCGCGCTTGAGGATGAGCCCGCCGAGGCCGCCGAGCCCGCCGAGAGCGGATGGGCGGACCGTGAGACCCACGAGAACAGCGAGACCGAGGACAGCCAGGACACGGCGACGGCCCCGTCCTCCGAGCCCGAGGAGTCGCACCAGAAAAATCTGGCGCGTCCCAGCGCCGAGGAGATTTACCAGCAGGTTGCCAAGAACGCCAAGGAAGAACTGAAGCGGTCGAGCTGGTCGCTGGCCATGTCCGGCTTCACCGGCGGCACGTTCATGGGTTTATCCGCCCTCGGTGTGGGCATCGTCGCGGCGGTTCTGGGACGGTCTCCGGGAGCGTTCGTGATCTCGCGGATGTTTTATCCCCTGGGCTTCATTGTTGTGATCATCGGCCGCTCGCAGCTGTTCACCGAGAACACGCTGTACCCGGTCGCCCTGGTGCTGACCGACAAGCGCGAGCTCTGGAACACACTTCGGCTGTGGGCCACGGTGCTGCCTTCGAACGTTCTGGGAGCGCTGGCCTTTGCGGCGCTGATCTCCCTGACGCAGGCGGTTCCGGTTGAGATCCGGAACGCCATCGCCGGGCTGGGCATAGCGGCCGTCCATATGTCCCCCAACGCCGTCTTCTGGAGCGGCGTCACGGCGGGCTGGATCATAGCCACCGCCGCCTGGCTGGTGTCGGGCTCGCACTCGATCACGGGGTCGGTAATGGTGATCTGGATGCTGACGTTCGTGGTGGGCCTGGGCAACTTCGCCCACTGCATCGCGACCTCGGGGGAAGTCCTGACTGCCGTGCTGGCGCACCAGCTTCCCTGGGCCGCCTACCCGCGCTGGTTCGGTCCGGCGGTGGCCGGCAACATCTGCGGTGGAGTGCTGATGGTCACCCTGCTGGAGTACGGCCAGGCGATCCTGACCCGGTCCGCGGATGCGACCAACGCCGGCAAAGAGACTTCTTAGAGCCGCTCTCCGGCTGCTGTGTGAGGTAGATTGATGCTCCGCGTCCCAGCATCCCAGATCCGGGAAGCAGACTAGAGCATTTTTGCTTAGGTGTAGACCGAAGCCGCCGACCTCGACGTCGTTTTTCCCCGAAAACGACACTGCACGCCTGATTCCAGTTCACAGTAAAAGCAAAATGCTCTAGGCAAATGCAAGGTTAAGATTGCTGATGGCTTCGTCAATCTCCTGCGTGTTCTTGAAGCCGACGGTGACGCTGTCCACTCCGGCGTTCCGGAACGCAAACCGCATGGCAGCCTGGCGGTCCTCGTGACGCGTAAAAGCTCCCGCGCCGACCAGCTTCATGCTGATCACGCCCATGCCTTGCTTATGCACCTGCTTGACATGGTCGACGACCTCGCTCACGTCAGCCGGATTATTGTTGTCCGCGCCGGTCGGTCCATCCATGCGGGTGCCGTTATGGTTCATGCGGATCATCGCCACTTCAAGCCACTTGTTGCCCGGCATCTGGCGTAAGGCGGGTAACCCATGCACCGAGGCCCCACGGGTCCGAATCAGCTGCTTCGACTGAGCTTCCAGAATCCCGTCCTGCCAGCGGGTGGTTTCGCTCACCCAGTCGGCCGTGTGCTGCCAATGCAGGAGCATGATGTCGAAATATTCGGTCTGCGAGTTGCGACGCATCTCGTCGAAGCGCTTCTGCGGGTCGACCCCCTCGTCGGTGGTCACCTTGGTCATGAGTTGATAGCTCTC
>CAXUIM010000254.1:0-4145 GCA_964250885.1 uncultured Acidobacteriaceae bacterium
ACGCCCCGCGCTCCAGCCACTCGTACAGTTCGGCTGCGTTCTCCTGCATCCGGTCCTGAACGTAAACCTTCTTGCTGGAATCGCGTGAGAAGGCGGTATGCATCCGCGTGAGCACGCCTTGCTTCTGCAGCTCCAGGAACTGTTCCTTGTAGAGGAAGTCCGACGCTGACCTCTGCTCCCCGAAGAAGAGCCACATAGCGCCGTCCTCACCCAGGGCCTGACGATGTTCCAGGAAGGCGCGGAACGGCGCGATCCCGGTGCCCGGCCCGATCATGATTACCGGCGCGGCTGCATCCGTGGGCAGGCGGAACGCATTGTTTTCGTGCAGGAAGATAGGCAAAATAGCCTCGACCGGAGCGCGCTCCCCCATATGGCCGGAGGCGACGCCCTGGCGATCCAGGCCGTGGGCATGGTAGCGGACGACGCGAACCGTGGTGTGCACTTCGTTCGGGTGCGCTGCCTGGCTGGAGGCGATCGAGTACATGCGCGGCGTAAGCCGCTGCAAAATGTTGAAGAGCTGCTGCGGCTCCGTTATAACTCCCGGAAAACTCTGAACCAGGTCAAAAAACTCGCGGCCCCAGACATACTCCTCCGCCTGTGCCTTGTTCTCCGGTCCCAGCAAGGCTTTCAGGGTTTCAGGCACATTGTCCCCACAGAGCTTTGCGTACTGGTTCATGCTGCCGCGCGCCAGCTTGCCGATATGCAGCCGCGAAGTCAGCGCCTCGTGCAGCGAGATATCGACCTTATAGTGGTCCAGCACGCGCTCGGTCCCATCGAATCCCAGCGCCATCAGAACCTGCTCGACCTGCGCCTCGCGGTTCGTCGGTATGATCCCAACGGCATCGCCCGGTGTGTAGGTCATTCCCGGCTCGACGTCAAGCTCGATATGGATCGTCTCTTTTTCAGAATCCGGACCGGTAAGCCGCTGGTTGGTCAACACTCTCGACAGATAAGGCTGGTTGCGCGTGTACTTGCCGCTGTGCCCTGCCGCTGGGGCCGCTTCCGTAAGGGTCGCAGTTTCACTCATGGATAAATTGTAAATGGACGCGGCGGCTGGGTTCGGGCGTGACGAGGGCAACCGCGCGCCTGGCAAAGATAGCCCGCAGCAGGCAGCTACATCGGGGGCGGGTGATGCACGTCGATGGCCCCGGCCGGCTTGGGCGCCTTTTCGGCCTCGCTGCCGCGGCGCTGGGTCTTTGCCTCGCTCGGATTGACCAGATCGCGGAGTTCCTTGCTGGGTTTGAAGAACGGCACCCGTTTCGCTGGCACCGCCACCGCATCGCCGGTCTTGGGATTCCGGCCGGTCCGCGGCTTCCGCTGTCGACTGCGGAAGCTTCCAAAGCCGCGAACTTCGACCTTGTCGCTGGCCTTCAGCGCCTGGATGATCGAGTCGAAAAGCGTCTCCACGATAACCTCGCCATCGCGGCGCGTCAGATCGCCCAGGGCGATGATGCGGTCGACAAGATCAGCTTTCGTCATGATACCTCCGTCACTTCCAACGAGTTGGATGCTTGAGTCCGCGGCGTGGCCGGATTCAGTGTATGCCCTGCTGTGGTCTACACCTGATACGAACCAAACGGACCTGTGCACTCAGATGCCCCTAGGGGGAGAAGTGTCGGTTTAATCCTTACCAGGAGCCGAAGCAGCTTTTTATCAGATACTTCCCGGCCTCAGAGCAAATCCCGTCACAGCGGGTAGGCTGCACAAAACCTTCCCCTCAGACGATCACACGCGGGAGCCGCGCGAAGCGTCGTTCAGGTTTCCCGCGGCGCGGCTCCGCCTCAGGCGTTTCGGAAGGCGCCGGTCTCGCGCCTCTCCGGATCCGCCTAAGCCGCTTCCGCCGGCCCATTGCTCCCGCCATTCACGGGCAGAGGGCTGAGCCCTGCTCCCACCTCCCCAGGAAGTAGAAGCGCGGCAACCGGCTACTTCCAGAGGAAGTAGAAACCGGGCGAACGGTCGAGCAATCCCGCTGGATTGGTGAACAGGGAATCAGCATCGCCGTTCAGCAGATTGAGCAGCCCATGCCGGTCCTTGGCCGGATTGACGATCCGCGGCTTGCCCTGAATTCCCACGGACCGTGCCGTCTCCGTCAGAGCCAACCGGAATCCGCCCTGCTCATCGATCAGACCCAAGGGCTGGGCCTGCTGGCCAGTCCAGACCTGACCGGTGGCCAGGGGAGCGATCTTGTCCACGCTGGAATGCCGTCCGGTCGCTACGTCCTGTACGAACTGGCCGTACATGTTGTCCACCAGGGATTGGAAGTACGCCTGCTCCTTGGGCGTAAGGTCGCGTGTCGGATCGCCGGCGTCTTTGAGGTCGCCATGGGCGATGACCACATTCTTCAGCTTGGCCCAGCGCAGCAGGTCTCCGTAGTTCGTCCACTCCATGATGACGCCGATCGAACCCACAACCGAGGCCGGGTTGGCGTAAATCCGATCGCACGCTGAAGCGATGTAATACGCTCCCGAAGCGCCCACCGACTCCACCGAGGCCACGACCTTCTTGTGCTTTTGCTGCCGAACTCGCAGCACCTCGTGGTAGATCTCCTGGGACGCCGCCGCTCCGCCTCCGGGCGAGTTGATGTGCAGGACGATCGCGCTGACACTACTGTCATCGCCGAACTTCTCCAACTGTTTGTCGATCTTGTCCGCATCCACAATGACGCCATTGATGTCGATCACCGCAATCGAGTGTTCGCCGTCTGCCGCCCCGCCTCCATCCGAACCGTACGCGATTGCCTTGACCGCCGAGCTGACCGCGAACGCCATTCCGAGGACGACCACCCCAAGAATCGCCGCGGTGATGGCGACCCAGAACCAGCCCGAGCGCTGGGGCACTGGGTACGCCGGGGGATACCCGTAGGCGTACGGGCTCGGGCGCGGCGGGTAAAACCCGCTCGCGGGCTGCGCTCCTTGTGCGGCAGGAGGCGCATAGGGCGGCTGAGGCGGCGGCTGGGGCGGAACGGGCTCCGACATGCTGCCAAGTCTATAGCCACGCGACGCGCTTGTCACAGCCGGCCCGCTGCCGAGGGCGCGATCGAGTGCCTTTCTAAATATCATTGCGTCTATGAATTAGAGTAGTATTGTTAGGTTTCCGCTCTACGCCTTCGAGATTATTGCGCTGAGCCGCGACGGAAGAATCGGTCTGGTGAAAGAAACTAGAGATGGCTCACCCGCGGCTCAGCATCGTGGTTCCCGCTTACAACGAAAGTGCCCGGATCGGGGAGGCGCTCGATCGGATTCTCAGCTGCATCCAGAGCCGTGACTGGGATGCGGAGGTCCTGGTCGTAAACGACGGATCCAGCGACTCGACCGCTGCCATCGTCCAGCAGTGGATGGCGCATCATGAGCGCCTGCACCTGGTGGAGAACGACGGGAACCGCGGCAAGGGATATTCTGTCCGCAATGGTCTGCTGCAGGCTGCCGGCGAGATCGTCATGTTCACCGATGCCGATCTGTCCGCGCCCATGGAAGAAGCCGAACGGCTCATCCAGGCTCTCGAAGCGGGGGCCGACGTGGCTCTGGGGTCGCGCTGGCTCGACAAGCAAAAGCAGACCCTGCACCAGCCTCTGTACCGGCGTTTCTTCGGGCGTTGCTTCAATGGGGTTACCCGAACGGTGATGGGGCTGCCGTTCAAGGATACTCAGTGCGGCTTCAAGGCCTTCCGCCGCGACGCCGCGCAGACCATCTTCAGGCTCCAGACCATCGAAAGGTGGGGCTTCGACCCGGAGATTCTCTTTATTGCGCGCAAACTGGGATACAGGATCGTCGAGGTGCCGGTTACCTGGGGACACGACGAACGCAGCCGCATCAGCTATCTCAAAGATGGTATGAAGATGCTGGAAGAGATGGCAGAGATTCGGGCCAACTCTGTGCGTGGGCGCTACGATCAAGCGATCGCCGCCATGAAGGATACTAGTTCTATGGTCACCCCGCAGGTGGAACGCACCGGGCCCACCGAGCGCGCTGACCGCCTCGCCGATCACATCGAAGCCCGCTAGCCGTATTGCTGTTGCTGTACCCAGGGCTTCAGGTCTCAAGGCTGTTTTTCCTCAAAGAAAACGGCACTCGTGCAACTTAAGCATGTCCCCCGAGACTGCTGAACTCGCTTCGCGATGCTCCAGCCATGGCGCGGTTCGAGTGAGA
>CAXUIM010000254.1:4245-6331 GCA_964250885.1 uncultured Acidobacteriaceae bacterium
ATGCTCCAGCCATGGCGCGGTTCGAGTGAGACGGTCTTGAGGATCAGGAGATCGAGTGTGCCTTGTACTAAGTCGCTCGGCTTGCCCATACTATGACTATCTACAGTTCAACGATGTCGATAGTCAAGGGATGCATGTCCCCTTAGAGTTCTACTCGGCCGCGAGGCGGCTTGCCCCCGCCACGATGCAGCGCATCCAAAAACTTACAGGAGCGGGGCACGTTCGCACGAGCCATCATGCTGGGAAGCGGCTCGCGCGCCTGTGCCTCCGGCGAAAGGAGCAGATGCCGATGCCGCCAGCGGATCGCATGTACCGAAGCTGGTTCAGCCGAGCCGAAGGCTTGGGAGACCACCTGATCGCGCGCTGGTTGTTCCTGCGTGCACTGGGGCTGATCTACTTCTCCGCGTTTTTTGCACTGCTCTTCCAGGTAAAGGGATTGATCGGAACCTCGGGCATTCTTCCCGCGAAAGAATACCTGCAAGCGCTGAGCCAGCAGGGCGCTTTGCGGTTCTGGTATGCGCCGACGCTGCTCTGGATCTCTTCCGGCGACCATATGCTGATGGCGTTGTGCTGGATCGGGCTGATCGCGTCCCTGCTGGTCGTGGCCAACCTGGCGCCGCGCTGGATGCTGGTTGTCTGCTTCGTCTGCTTCCTCTCCTTTACCGGTGCGGCGCAGGACTTCGCGGGGTACCAATCGGATGGGATGCTGCTCGAAGCCGGCTTTCTCGCGCTCTTTATCGCCCCGGCAGGGCTGTGGCCCAGGTGGGGCGAGATGTCACTGCCGCGCCGCGCGGCCTGGTTTCTGCTCATCTGGGAGTGGTTTCGAATCTACTTCGAATCGGGTGTGGTGAAGCTGGCCAGCGGCGATCCGACCTGGCGAAATCTTACCGCGATGTATGCCTACTACCAGAACGGACCGCTGCCCACCTGGATCGGGTGGTACCTGCAACACCTGCCGCATTGGTTCCAACGCTCCAGCGCGGGAGCGACGCTGATTATGGAACTGCTGCTGGTGTGGATGGTGTTCTTCGGACGCCGATGGCGAATCGTCTGTTTCTTCATTGTCACGGTCTGGCAAATCGGTGTGATCGCGACGGCGAACTACGCCTTTTTGAATTACCTCGTGCTGGTGCTCGCGTTCCTTCTGCTGGACGACCGGTTCCTGCGCCGTCTTGTACCCCTGCACTGGTGGCCCGCAAGCGCCCGTGCTGTGCCTGCGCTGCATGAACCTCCGCTGCAAGTGGAGAGTAGGAAGGACGAACACCGGGTTAACAGTGAGGCGGATACCGGTGAGGGATATACCAGTGAAGCCCGATCCCGGTATGCGCGTGTGCGCACCGCCGCGGCCGCTGTGATGCTGACCTGGATTGCGTACGCCACCACGGTTCCGCTCGTGGAGATGTTCTGGGCGAGTGCACCGCTCCCGACGGCGCCGATTGCGGCGCTTGATCCGCTTCGGATCGCGAATACCTATGGGTTGTTCGCGACCATGACGCCGGAGCGATACGAGATCGAGTTCCAGGGCTCGAATGACGGAGCGCACTGGGCAGCGTATCCGTTTCGCTACAAACCGCAGGACCTCGCGGCGCGGCCGCGTATCTATGCGCCCTATCAGCCGCGCTTCGACTGGAATTTGTGGTTCGCGTCGCTGGGAACCTGGCAGCAGAACCCGATGGTTCCGCGCACCGAAGAACTGCTGCTGAGCGAGGATCGCGATGTGCTGGGACTGTTCGCGGGCAATCCCTTTTCGAGCGCGCCGCCCCGCTACGTCCGGGCCGTGCTATGGCAATACTGGTTCACAACGTGGGCAGAGAAGCGGGCGACCGGCGCCTGGTGGACCCGCAAACTGCTGGGCGCGTACGCACCGACCATAACCCGCCTGCCGGACGGAAAATTTGCGGCTGTGGAGGAATCGGCTCCGCCGGATACTCCATAAACATAGACGACCGGCCTCAACCTATCTGCGGGCGAGACCGGGTTTCAGGACGCACGCGCCGTCCGATTAGGTGCTCTACCGGCCTAACGCCTGAGATGACGCGGTCCGATACGACAGATCATCTGTTAGAGCAGTATTACTGTCCTTGCG
>CAXUIM010000255.1:0-6267 GCA_964250885.1 uncultured Acidobacteriaceae bacterium
GTCTCGAAGGTGCGGATGCCGCGCTCGCAGAGCATCAGCTCGTAGTTGCCGCCGGAGAGGATGTACTCGGCGGAGAGCAGCACCTCTTCGATCGTCGCCGAGATGCCGCGCTTCAGCAGGACCGGCTTGCGCACATGGCCAAGCTCCCGCAGCAGATTGAAGTTCTGCATATTGCGCGCGCCCACCTGGAAGCAGTCGATGTAGGGCAGCATCGGCTCGATCTGCGAGATCTCCATGACCTCGGTGATGACCAGCAGACCCGACTCATCCGCAACTTCGCGCAGCAGCTTGAGGCCTTCCACACCCATTCCCTGGAAGCTGTAGGGCGAGCTGCGCGGCTTGAACGCTCCCCCGCGCAGGAACTGCGCCCCGGATCGGGCGACCTGCTGCGCGCTCAGGCGAATCTGCTCGCGGCTCTCGACCGAACAGGGGCCGGCCATGATGACCACCTCATCGCCGCCGACCACCACGCCGTTGGAGAAGGTGATCCGTGTGCCTTCGGGACGGAAGCCGCGGCCGGCCAGCTTGTACGGCGAGGAGATGCGGTAGGCCTGGTGTACCCCGGAGAGCACCTGAAATTCGGTGACCTCAAAGTGCGCGGGTGTGCCCACGCCGGCGAGGATGGTCTGCGTCTCGCCGGTGGTGCGGTGGACGTTGAAGCCGAGTTCTACCATGCGCTCGATCACGTTCTGGATCTGCTCATCGGTGGCTCGGTCCTGCATGGCGACGATCATCACGGGAGTCCTCGGTGCTGCTTGAAGTGGTGTGCTTTATTGCGGACGCTGCAGAGCGCGCATGACATCCATGAGGCGCTCGTAAATGTCTTGAATCTGCGCGCCAGTAAGCGGACCGGCGTTGACCTGGCGGACATGCTCGAACACCGCCTGCTCACGCTGTGGCTCGTAGATAGGAGCGCTGCTCTGGCGCTTGATCTCGCCGATGGCCATAGCCGCTGCGGCGCGCTCGGAGAGCAGGCGGACGATCTGCTCGTCCAGTTGATCGATCTTGGTGCGCCAGCCGGGTATATCCATGCCGCCTCGTACAGCGAGCCGTTGCTGGCTCGGGGGAATAGTGGACCACGGGTACGGAGAAACTGCCGCCGCACCGTCCGCGGTCCGCAGTTTTTCGGGCCCGCGATGATGATACGTGGTTCTGCGCGAGTTCATACCGCCGCCCCATCGCGCAGGCTGCGCACAAACTCGCCCACCGCCCGGGGAGCGTCGGCCGCCGGCGTTCTCTCGATCAGAGCCACCAGGGCGCTGCCGACCACCGCCGCATCGGCGAACCCCGCGACAGCCCGCACCTGCTCCGGGGTGGAAATGCCGAAACCCAGAGCGACGGGAAGGTCCGTGTAGCGCCGCAGCCGCTCCACCAGCAGCCGGGCATCCTCCGCCAGTTCGGTTCGGGCGCCGGTGATTCCGACCCGGGATATGGCATAGATGAAGCCCTGGGAGTTCTGAGCGATTGCCTGGAGCCGCTCGTCGGGGGACGTGGGTGCGGCGAGGAAGACCGGCGCCAGATCCTGCCGGTGCATCACCGCAAGGTATTCGGCGGCCTCTTCCACGATCATGTCGGTGAGCAGAACACCATCGGCCCCGGCGTCCTTGGCGGCCTTCGCGAACTCAGCCAGACCGAGGCGCAGCACCGGATTCAAGTAGCTGAAGAGAAGCAGTCCGGCCCGCGGCCGCAACTCGCGGATCTGCTTGCTCAGGGCGAGTACATCGGTCAGCCGGGTGCCGCGCGCCACCGCGCGCTCGCTGGCCCGCTGAATCACGGGACCGTCCGCGAGCGGATCACTGAACGGCACCCCCAGCTCGATCACGTCCGCGCCGTTATCGATCGCGGCCAGCGCCATCTCCCGGGTTGTGGCGAGATCAGGGTCTCCCACGGTGAGGTACATCACGAGGCCGGGCTTTGTGGGGAAGGCAATCATCCGGTTTCGAGGTCTCCGCTTTGTGCTCTCTGCGTTGTACGGCGGGGCTGGCTTTGAGAGCCTTCTTTTGTGGCCTGCAGGCCGGTGTATAGCTCGGCCGGGGGTGTGGATTCAGTTCAGAGCTTCAGCTCCCGCGTGAGGATGCCCATGTCCTTATCGCCACGCCCGCTGACGTTGACGATCATGATCTTGCCCTGCATGCGCGGAGCCAGCTTGAGCGCTTCCGCCACCGCATGCGCGGACTCCAGCGCGGGGATGATGCCTTCGGTCCGGCTGAGCACCTTGGTGGCCTCCAGCGCCTCATCGTCGGTTGCGCTGGTATAGGTGGCGCGGCCCGAGTCATGCAGCATGGCGTGTTCCGGCCCTACGCTCGCATAGTCGAGGCCCGCCGACACGGAGTGAGTGGGCGCTACCTGTCCCGCCTCGTTCTGCAGCACGTAGCTGTACGTGCCTTGCAGAACGCCGGGCATGCCGCCGCCCTGTGGCGCGAAACGAGCGGCGTGCTCGCCCAGCGCCGTGCCGCGGCCGCCGGCCTCGACGCCGATCAGCTGCACGCTCGGCTCCGGGATGAACTCGTAGAACGCGCCGATCGCATTCGATCCGCCGCCGACGCAAGCCACGATGGCGTCCGGGAGCCGGCCCTCGTGCTCCAGGATCTGCTGCCTGGCCTCGCGCGAAATCACGCGATGGAAATCGCGCACCATGGTGGGATACGGGTGCGATCCTAGGGCGGAGCCCAGAATATAAAACGTGGAGCGCACGTTGGTGACCCAGTCGCGCATGGCCTCGTTGATCGCGTCCTTGAGGGTTGCCGAACCGGACGCCACAGCGCGGACTTCAGCCCCCAGCAGCCGCATGCGGAAGACATTGAGCTCCTGCCGGCGCATGTCGTCCTCGCCCATGTAGACCACGCACTCCAGACCAAACAGCGCGCATACCGTGGCCGTGGCGACGCCGTGCTGGCCGGCGCCGGTTTCGGCGATGATGCGCTGCTTGCCCATCCGCCGCGCCAGCAAAGCCTGACCCAGTGCATTGTTTATCTTGTGCGCGCCGGTGTGCAGCAGGTCTTCGCGCTTGAGGTAGATCCGGGCGCCTCCCAGCGTCTCCGAAAGCCGCTTGGCAAAATATAGAGGCGTGGGCCGGCCAACGTAGTCCTTCAGCAGGCCGTCCAGTTCGGCATGGAAGGCGGGGTCCGCCTGCGCCTCTTCGTAGGCGTGGTCCAGCTCCAGGAGAGCGGCCATCAGGGTCTCGGGAACGTAGCGGCCTCCGTAGGCGCCGAAGCGGCCCGGCGTGTTGCTCGCGGCCAGAGGCGCGGGACTCGTGATTGTGGACGTTGTGCTCATGAGATGATTCCTTCTGCGTAGAAATACGAGAACCGCGATAACAATTTCAAAACCGCAGCCAACAACACGAAAGCCGCAAGCAACAAAGCAAAAAGCCGCAAGCAACAAAGCAAAAAGCCGCAACCTGGGGGTCGCGGCTCGGTGGAGAATCTTTGAGAATCGCAGAGGAACTGCTTCTATCCGCGAGACGACCCCACCGTTGCCGCTACGAAGCGCCAGTAGCGGGGTGAGTACGTAAATCGCGGGAAGCAGAAGCTCATAATTCGATTAGCTTACACCGGCTGTGCCCCTTCCTGCAAAGGCGGTGAAGATTCTGCCACCGCAATCGTTGCTTTTCATGAACGCGATGGGCCCATTGCGTGGCGCAGATCGAGTCCAGATTGCTGCAAGAGCCCAAGAGCCCAAGCCCAAAAGCTCAGTGCGCAGGAGCAGGAGCAGGACGGAGATGCAGCTAATCGGCTCCGAGACTATTGATAGCGAGCGCGATCACAGGGTTCACCTTCACGGGTAGAAGGCCGTTCCCTGTGCGGTGGTCGCTTTCGCAACCAAACTCTCGGTGTATGTCGCGAAAGGAGCCTACCGCTTTCGCCTCGATCATTCCAAGAGACACCCCTTCGTAGCCTTGTGAGAGGAAGAGCCCCTTCCAGGCCGTTGTGCCCGACTAAGATAGGACGGAAGATTGCACAAATTCAAAAGAGGGATCAACGTGGCCCATTTCGAAGTGGGGGTGGGGCCAAGTCGCGCATTATGGGCTTAGTCAGGGTTTGTGAGGAGCAACACGACGGTTCTCCATTTCTTCCGAGGGGGACATCAGCACGACAAGTGTCATGGGTGGAAGCTCGATCGAGCTATCCCTCACCTCAACTTTATCCCGCGATTGCAGCTCCAGCTTCTCGCTTTCCAGCAGGGCGAAGCTGCAGGGTGTTTTCCCGAAGTTGATCAGGATGCGGGCCTCGTCTCGCTCCATCACCAGAGTTCGCCGTTCTTCATCGCTGGAAACAACCGCATGGTGCATGTCGCCGTCGTTCAGGCAGATACTCTGGCGTCTGAGTTTGATGAGGGATTTCACCCAAGCCAACATCTCCGCATGTTTACCGTCGCCCTGCTCCTCCCACTTCAGCTTGGATATCTCGTACGTGTTCTGGTCTTCAGGGTTCGGCACATCCCCTCCGAAGCCAAACGCAGCGAACTCCCGCTTTCGTCCTTCAGCAACAGACTTGCGCATCTCCTCATCTTCGTGATCTGCGAAATATAGAAACGGCGCCGAAGTCGCCCACTCCTCCCCCATGAACAGCATCGGGAGATATGGAGCCGATAAGATGAGACCAATCGCCACCTTGCTCGCGTCCAGGCCTACAAGGTGCTCCAAGCGTTCCCCGTTTGCACGATTACCCACTTGGTCGTGATTCTGGTCGAAGTGAATGAAGTGGTGCGCCGAGAGACCTTCAGGGGGACGGCCGTGCCGCCGCCGACGGTAACGCGAGTACTGCCCATCGTAAACATAGGCTTGCTTCAACGCTTTCTGCAGTGCTCCGAGCGAGCCGAAGTCGTCGTAGTAGCCCTTTTCTCCTTCCTTTGGCTGGTACAGAACCGAAAACAGGGCATGATGGAAATCGTCGTTCCACTGCGAATCCATTCCATAGCCGTTAGCTTCACGCGAGCGCACAATTCGAGGGTCGTTAAGGTCGCTCTCGGCAATCAGGTAGAACTCTTTTGCTAGAGTCGCACTCAGTCGCTCCACCTCAACCGAGAGCTGCTCCAGGAAATGGGCCGCGGAAAGATCGATGAACGCGTGAACGGCATCGAATCGCAGGCCATCGCAGTGATAATGCCTCAACCACATGAGGGCGTTATCCGCGAAGAAGCGCCGCACTTCATCGCTGCCTACGTCATCCAGATTGACAGCATCGCCCCACGCAGTTTTATGCTTGTCGTTGGTATAGGGGCCGAACTTTGTGGTGTAGTTCCCTACCGGTCCGAAGTGGTTGTAGACCACGTCCACGATTACGCTGAGGCCGTGTGCGTGGCAGGCATCGACGAAGCGCTTGAACCCGTCTGGTCCGCCGTAGGGTCGTGCGTAGCGAACAGGGCGACTCCGTCGTACCCCCATCCGCGCCGACCTGCCCACGCTGCGATTGGCATCACCTCAACATGGGTCACTCCTAATTCGGCAAGGTACGGCAGGTGTTGGATGGCGCCATCGAAGGTGCCTTCCTTACTGAACGTGCCGATGTGCAACTCGTACACAATAGAACCCACTTTGGGGGCGCCTCGCCAGAGTTTGTCCTGCCACTCAAAGCGAGAGTGGTCGTAAAGTTCGGAAAGACCGTGAACTCCGTCGGGCTGACGTAAGCTGCGCGGATCAGGGTACGCTTTCGGGTCGTCATCCAGTAGGAAGCCATATCTGTCGCCGCAATCTGCTCCCGGTAGAGCAAGGTCCCACCAGCCTCGTGCATTTGGCCCGCTCATAGGCAGAACCTGATTCCGCCACTTCAGCGACACCTTTTGCGCTTCTGGAGCCCAGACACCGAACTTGTGCACCTTAACCTCCTCGAAGGGTTACGGAAGACGTTGTAGCCCAGCACGGAAAGACGTGTGCTGGCGACCTTCATGTTCGCGTCCGGGAGAAGCTGCACCGCAACAGCCCTTCAACCCGAATTTACCATCGGCTCGCAGTTGCATGTGCTCAGGCTCGCATTGCTGCAAGTTGTGAGCAGAGATAAGAACAATCCCGATTTCCTCGACATAGACAAGGACAGGTTTAG
The DNA here is from genome assembly GCA_964250885.1 of uncultured Acidobacteriaceae bacterium. Classification (GTDB taxonomy): domain Bacteria; phylum Acidobacteriota; class Terriglobia; order Terriglobales; family Acidobacteriaceae; genus Granulicella. Next base: position 6,042 of record CAXUIM010000255.1, read on the forward strand.
AGGGCATGGCGGCTGTCAAAGGCGATTGCGTCCAAACTGTTTGTCCGGCGTTCAGTACGCCTTCCGCCTGGCGTGTGGACTTCGTCTCTGGTTTAGTGTCCGCCGCCTTGTGGTATGGGGCCTCTCGCATCACCGGGTAAGCCGTCCGGAAGTGAGATCGTTCGAACAAGGTCTGCTCCGCTCAGTGCTGAAGTTGCGTTCTAGGAGCTTGTTGAAAATCGGCTTT
>CAXUIM010000256.1:0-6252 GCA_964250885.1 uncultured Acidobacteriaceae bacterium
ATGCGGCGGCAGCTCCCCCGGCCGAGGCCGCCGCCGCATCGGCGCAGCCTCCGGCCCCCCCCGTCCGCCGTGTGATTATGCCCCAGACCGGGCCGCGTCCGACCTACTCGGCGCCCGCGCCGGTTGCCGGAGCCAACCGCACTCCTATCTTCCAACGTCCGCGACCTGGCAGCTTCCCCGGCGGTCCGAGTGGTCCCGGCGCTCCCGGCGCCCCCGGCTCGCGTCCGTCCAGCATGGCTCCCGGCGCCCGCCGTCCCATGCACCCGACGCGCACCTTTCCAACCGGTGCGGGTGGCCCAGCCGGTGCTCCCGGCAGCCGTCCCGGCTTCCCGCCGCGCCCTGGCTTTCCTGCCCGTCCCGGTTTCGGCAACCGCCCCGGCGCCGCTCCCGGCGGACTTATGCCCGCGCCCGGCGAGGCTCCCGGTCCCAGCCGTCCGGCACGTCCTGGCCAGCGCAGTGGCGGCCGCGGCGCTCCCCGCTACGAAAAGAACAAAGAGGTCGCGCTCAAGGGGTATAACGCACCGCGCTTCGGCGGCCCGCAGATTCCCATGGGGGACGTCCCCATCAGCCGCAACATCACCGTCACGGAGGGAATCTCTGTAAAGGATCTGGCGGAGAAGCTCGATGTGCGCGGCAAGGACCTGATTGCCACGCTGCTCATGCGCGGCGTCATGGTCACTGTCAACCAGTCGCTCGATGGCGAACTGGTGAAAGATGTCGCGCGCAGCTTCGGCGCCGCCGCCACGGTGATCTCGGTTGAAGAGCAGCTTGAAAACGAGGCGATCGAGGGCCTGCTGGAAGACACCTCCAACATGGTCGAGGTGGTGCGCTCGCCGGTGGTCACCGTAATGGGTCATGTGGATCACGGCAAGACCTCGCTGCTGGATGCGATCCGCTCCACCGACGTCGCCGGCGGCGAAGCCGGCGGCATCACGCAGCACATCGGCGCCTACAAGGTGCACGTCACCAAGCCCGATTCCCCGGCTTACGGCCGAGAGATCGTCTTCCTGGACACCCCCGGCCATGAGGCGTTTACCCGCATGCGTGCCCGCGGCGCCAAAATCACCGACATCGTGGTTGTGGTTGTGGCCGCGGACGACGGGGTCATGCCGCAGACCCTGGAGGCCATCGACCATGCCCGCGCCGCCAAGGTGCCGATCATCGTCGCGGTTAACAAGATCGACAAGCCCGAGGCAGACCCCAGCCGGGTGATGAACCAGCTCGCCGCGCGCGGCGTGCAGGCTACCTCCATGGGCGGCGACACCGAGTTTGTCGAGGTATCCGCCAAGAAGCGCCTTCACCTCGACCAGCTGGAGGAGATGATCTGCCTGGTGGCCGACGTTAACGAACAGAGGGCCACGCCGGAGCGCCCCGCTGTCGGCACCGTGATCGAGGCCAAGCTGGACCGCGGCCGCGGTGTGGTGGCCAGCATCCTGGTGCAGAACGGAACGCTCCGCACCGGCGACAGCTACATCGTCGGCAACACCTTCGGCAAGGTCCGCGCGATGTTCAACGATCGCGGCCAGTCCATCAGCGTCGCCGGGCCCTCCACCCCGGTGGAGATTCTCGGCCTCGAGTCGATCCCCGACGCGGGTGATACGTTCCTGGTCATGGCCGACCGTGACAAAGCCAAGGGCATCGCGCAGTACCGCAAGATGAAGGAGCGCGAAGCGCAGCTCGCCAAGAGCTCCCGCGTCTCGCTGGAAGGCCTGGCCGAACAGATCAAGCAGGCCGGCGTCAAGGATCTCAACCTGATCCTCAAGGGCGACGTGCAGGGCTCGGTCGAGGTTCTCGCCGACTCGCTGCAGCGCATGTCCACCGAAAAGGTCCGGGTCAAGGTTCTGCACTCCGGCGTCGGCGCCATCACCGAATCCGACGTGCTGCTCGCGTCGGCCTCGAACGCCGTCATCATCGGCTTCAACGTTCGCCCCGACCGCAAGGCCACGGATGTCGCGGAACGCGAGAACGTGGAGATTCGGCTGCACTCCATCATCTATGAGCTGCAGGACGAGATCACCAAGGCCATGTACGGCCTGCTCGAGCCGGTCTTCCGGGAAAACTACGCCGGCCGCGCTACGGTGCTCAATGTCTTCAAGATCACCAAGGTCGGGCAGATTGCCGGCTGCCAGGTCTCGGATGGTCTCATCCGCCGCGACGCGCAGGTACGTGTGCTGCGGGAAGGGGAAGAGGTCTGGAAGGGCAAGATCGCCTCGCTCAAGCGCTTCAAGGAGGATGTGAGCGAAGTTCGTCAGGGCGTGGAGTGCGGCATCGATCTCGCCGGCTTCAACGACATTCGAACGGGCGACGTGATCGAGACGTTCACCACCGAGAAGCTGGCCGCCGAGCTCGGCCAGAACTCCGCCGACGCCAAAAAAGCCCGCGATCTGGCTGAACTGAAGGAAGCCAAGGACCGGGAGAATGAAGTCGCCCGCGCCGAAGCCCAGACCGCCAACGCCTGACCAGCAGCACACTCAGATAACAGGAAGGCCGGGATCTCAATCCCGGCCTTCTGTTATCTGAGTGTGCCATCCCAGCTTCTACTACACAATGTTCACAGAGCTTCTCTCTATAAGGTCTGCGCCTGCGTCTGCACGGCCTGAAGGTGCGGTGCAAGAAACGCCTCACGATCCTGACCATGGTTCAGCGTCATGGTTCCACCCGCGGTGAGGAAGGTCGCATCCGTCACGCCGAGGAAGCCGAAGAGGGATCGCAGATAGGGCTCCACAAAATTGAAGGAGGCCATCCGGGTCTGGGCGTCGTAGAAACCGCCAGTCGCAATGATGAAGGTCGCCTTCTTGCCGATCAGCAGCCCTTTCGGCGTGCCGTCCGCATAAGAAAAGGTCCTTCCGACACGGGCAATCTGGTCGATCCAAAGCTTCAGCACCGAGGGCACACCAAAGTTATGCATCGGCACGCCGAAGACGTACTCATCAGCTTGCTCTAACTCGGCGAGCAGTGAGTCCGAGAGCGAAAGCAGTTCATTCTGTTGCGGAGTGCGCGCCTCTTCCGGCGTATACACGGCGCCTACCCATTCAGCGTTGATAGGCGGAATGGGAGTTGCGTTTAGGTCGCGGTCAACGACTGTTCCATCGGGGTGGGAAGACTCCCATTGATCGACGAACGCGTCGGTCAGCTGACGAGAGACCGAACGGCCGTAAAGCGGGCTGGAGTTGATGTGAAGAAGCGTCGCCATATGTACTAAATCTCCTATGCGACAATTGATGTCTACTTGACATGCGTTGATTCAAGAAAATCGCACGAGCCTCGGCATGAGGAGTGTCGTAGGAGGAGCTATCCTCGAAGGTGCAAGGGCTGATGGCTCCAACGCTGCAATCCGATAGCACGGCGGAGGCCACGGATCCCAGGATCCTGCGCAGCCGCCGCATGCTCATGGAGGCTCTCGTCAAATTATTGAATCGAAAGGAGTTTGACCAAATCTCCATTCAGGAGATAGCGGCCGAGGCCACGCTGAACCGCGCCACCTTCTATCTTCACTACCCAGACAAGAACGCCCTGCTGCAGGCGATGACAGCCGCCCGCTTCCGGAACCTGATCGCCCGCCGCGGCCTTTCCTTCACAAACTGCGATGGCGCGCTGCGCGATTGCCCTTGGCGTCTGTGACTATTTCGCCGAGAGCATCGGCTGCCCCGGCCAATTGCTGAAGATGCCCCTCGAAGGCTCAATCATCCCGGTTGTGGAGGGCATGTTCCGGGAGGGCGCCGCCAATCATGCCATGGCCCCTGATGCCGATCCCGGACTAGTGGGAGATTCATGCAGGTATACCCGGAGCGTAGGCTTTGAACGACGTTTTCCTTAAGGAAAACGGCACTGCACCGCTTCAACTTGGGCCACTAACATGAATATCGCTCTAGTGGCAGCTACGGCGGCCTGGGCCATTTTTGGAGCGGCGCGCCGGTGGTACCAGACCCCCGACCGCATGCCCGCTGAGGAGATGGCAGCCAAGATAGAAGCGATGGTAAAACCCGTCTTTCTTAGCGCTTCCGTGTAGTCGCGAAAAAGCCCGGAATCAGGCGCACATCAATTACGGGCTTCTCTGATCCTCCGTTCAGCCGCTGGCGTACTTGAAGCGTTCGCCGAGACTTCGGCTGATGCAATTGGCCTGGCCTGGCCTGGCCAGTCTTGGAAGAGACCCCAATAGCCAACCGCAACGTCGTCACAGCGGCTTCACTTTGCCCTGCAGCTTCACGCAAGGCTGCCCGGCACGGGGTCCCGTCGCACTCACATAGGCGCTGCCGTCCGCCATAGCGGCATCCGGAATCTCCACCCCGGTGGACATGATTCCCGGTCCGCTTACCGAGCCGATACCCTTGAATCCCGTCGCCGGGTTCAACAGTGCTGAGACACCGCCCAAATCCGCGGAGTCGAGGCGCAGCATTCCCACCGAACCGGCGATGTCCACCAGATACGGAATCGGCGGGTAGGCCGAGGCCTCGCCGTCCACCACACGATTCCCTGTCAGGGTCAGTCGGCCCAGCGTGGCGCCGGACGCGACGCTGGCCAGCGGGGGCGATGCATTGCCATCCGCGTTGCGCAGGATGATGTTGTCCGTCAGTTCGCTATCTCCGCCGCCCGGCTCAAGCACCTGCAGCAGCGGGACGGCGGCCGTGGGCGCGTCATAGGTATTGCCCTGCAGGCGCAGGGATCCGAAAGGCATGTTTACGAGCGCAAATCCTTCCGGCGAGGAGATGTCGTTGTCTTCGATCGACACATCCTTGATCTGGTCCGGAGTCGCGGCAAACAGCGCCGGCCCGAGCCCCAGGTAAAAGGCTACGTTGTGGGCTGTGCCGGTGTTGTGGCTTATCAGGATTCGGCGGGCGGAAAACACCCGATTGGGCTGCGCCTTGTCCGAGGTATAAAGCCGCACCACTCGGAAGGCGTCCCGGAAGGTGTTGCCGTCTACCAGGACATCCGCGATGTCGCCGCCATAGCCCTCGGGCGCGTTGAGCGCGATGCCATCGTCTCCGGTGGCAAAGAAGTTATTGAGGATGCGGATGTTCTCGGCCGGTCCATCCACATGCACGCCATCCCGCAGTATGGCGTCAGTTATGAAACTGCTGTCTCGCACCGTAATGCCGGAGTCGTTGGCGAAGGTAAGACAATACATTGGCGGACGAAGAAACTGCACGTGATCGATCAGGATACCGGTGGCGTTGGTCAGGATGACACCGAAGATGGGATGTGCTTTTGCTCCCGGAAAGGGTACATCGTTTGGAGTCAACCCGCGGCTGCCGCCTGTAGCGTTGGCGTCTCCATTGGCGTCGACGGTGAAATTGCTCAGGATTATGTTTGTTGCCGAGCGCGCCGGCAACGCGGCTTCCTGGCCTTCGGTGTAGCCGCCGGTGTAAGGCCCGATGCGGATGCCATCCTGGTTGGACTTCGCTTCGATCACGATGCCCGTATCCCAGCCCAGGCCCTCAATCCAGGTCTGGCCCCGCGGGGAGATCACCAGCCCTTGCATAGCCACCGTGCCATCGAGCACCAGCTTGACCGGACTCGCGGCCGACGCCTGGGCCAGAAAGCCATTGACACAGTCCGTCGCGTCCGTGACCCCGTCGCGCGGACACCCCAGGTCGGAAAGTTTTGCCACCCTCCACTGCGGATCTGGTTTCTGCGCTTTCGCTGGGCCCGATGCAAGAGCCGCGATTACCGCGAGCCATACCATGCAGCGGCGACTCCGCTTCTCGATGAACCGCCAGCCAGACCGCACTTACGAGCGCCGCCGCGAGCTCGCCTTGTCTCGGACGGCTGCTCTGCCGGTGGTCTTCTCGGCGCGTGCGGTCCTGGATCCCGCTGTCCTGGCCCCGGCGGCCTTCTTTCGAACCGGCTTGCCGCCCGCCTCTCCGCCAGACTTCCCGCCCTTCTTGCTTTTGGTCGGTGACTTGGTCGGCTTCTTGCTCGTTCCGCTGACCGCCACGGCACGGATCACCGCCGTTCCGATCGGGCTCCCCAATCCCGAGCAGGCGTCCCAGCCGGGCCCCGCGGAAAATCCTCCGTTGCTGCCCTGCGTGATGTCGTGGAACGTGGTTTTCTCGTTCGCGGCGTAGAGGGCGGGATTGACGAAGCCGGCTGCGCTCCCATTCTGCTGATTGGCCAGCGCGATCAAACCGGCCCACAGCGGCGCCACAGCGCTGGTGCCCCCAATCACCAGGGTCTCGCCATCGACGCGCACCTCATATCCGGTCTCCGGGTCGGCGTCTCCACACACATCCGGCACGCCGCGTCCTCCACCAG
>CAXUIM010000257.1:0-6218 GCA_964250885.1 uncultured Acidobacteriaceae bacterium
GCCAGGTTCATCGTTCGCCCGTGCCGGCTGACGATCGCCAGCCGCTCGGAGCCGAGGATGCGTTTAGCCTGAGACTGCGCGTGGCTGGCCCAGGGTCCCCCTGGATCGAGCCGGGCGTAGGCCGTCCAGTGCCGGAGGGCCCTGCGCGGCTCCTTCATACGCTCGTAGGCCAGGGCCAGGTTGTAGTGCGCATCGGCATAGTGCGGAACCAACGCCAGCGCGCGCTCGTAGGCGGCGATCGCGGCCGGCAGTTGCTGCCGTTCATCCAGCACATTACCCAGGTCGAAGAATGCCAGCGCATAGTCCGGGTCCGCCTCGGTAGCGTGCCGGTAGAGCCGCTCCGCGCCGTCGAAGTCGCGCTCGTTGTAGTGGATCGTTCCCAGATTGATGGCGGCGGCCGCGTGATCCGGCTGCATTTCGAGGATGGCCACGTAGACCGCCTTGGCCTCCCCGATCCGGCCCGGGATCTCTTCCAGCCGCACCGCGCGCAGGAACATATCCTGCACCTCGGCGGCGGCCGCGCCCGGCTCATGCCCGCGCTGCCGCACCACCGCCATGCCGACACACGGCTTCAACTCGAAATCGAACGCCATCTGCCGCGTCATGGGATCCACCAGCGCACCCCACTGCCGGAAAGCCAGCCGCGAGCCCTGCCGCACCGCCACGGATTCCAGCAGAGGCTTGGTCATGCCGGAAACCTTCTGCATGGCATCGACCGACCGCCAGATGCTCTTAACCGAGATGCGGGTTGCGGCCAGATCGCGCAGCTTGCGCAGCTGCACCAACTGCTCAAAGGAATAGTCCGTCGAGGAGGAAATCAGTCCCGCCTTTTCCCATGCCGCCAGTTGTTTCGGCGGCAAATGGAGAATGCGCAGAACATCTTTACGGCTGTATCGGTCCACGGTGCTCATCTCTCGAAACTTGGACTCCCGCCCACGCGGAATGTTTTCAAGAGCACCTCGCGTGGTCGAGAAGCCGGATACCTCGTGATCGCCATCGAGTGCGAGAGGGCGCTAGTACCTGGGCTTCGCTGCAGACCGGGGAGAAATGCTCTAGCTGCGAGTATGCTTTGCAAGCCCTGCCCAATCAAGGGGTTCTGCACCAAATTGACAACATTTCAGTGGATATCACGAACCTAATCATGTTCCGTGGGCAGCAAAACGGCCCTGGACAGGCGGCTGACAACGTCGCGCCTTGGTGTGGCGCTCCGGACGAACCTGGCGCACCCGCCTTTTTGCCGGGGGCGTAGAGGGAAGCTTCGGGTTTATGGCCGTTCCGTCCAACAGACCGGCACTCGATCGAGTTATCCCATTCAGGAACGGTGGGTATCTCATTCTGCATGGAAGGCCAGAAAAAGCGGTGACGATACAGCTCTGCTTCTGCTATACACAAGCAACTTCCATGTTTGTCTCTCGTCTGCTGTTCTCGTTTGCGGCCTTATCAGTTCTCTCAGGGCCGCGCTTATTGGCTGCGCAAGCAACGCCCACCGCCGCGGAACAGGCCAGGTTCGCTGGAGAATCCGTCCTGATCGAGCACATGGACCAGGTCTACTCCTTTAATCCGGATGGCACAGGATACAGTGACCACACCATCGTGGCGAAGGTCCAATCCGAGGCCGCGGTCCAGCAACTCGGTGTGCTTGTCGTTCCCTTTGCAAGTGCCTCCCAGCGCGTGGAGTTCAAGTATGCGCGGGTGCGCCGGCCCGACGGTTCGGTGATCGAAACCCCGGTATCCAACGCACTCGAGCAGCCCGAGCCGGTTACCCTGCAAGCTCCGTTTTATAGCGATCTCAAGCAGGAACAATTGCCAGTGAAGAGCCTCCAGGCCGGCGACACGCTGGAGTGGCAGGCACGGGTCGTCACAACCAAGGCGGAGGCTCCGGGGGAGTTCTGGGGGAGCTACAGTTTTCTGACCCAGGACGGGGTGGTGCTGTCCGAGTCGCTGGAGCTGCGCGTTCCGGCCGAAGGCTTCGTCAACGTATGGACCAATCCCACCGCCGGCGCCCAGCCTGTGCCGGAGATAGCAGACGGCCAAAAGATCTATCGCTGGCAACATGCCAATCTGAAGCCCACCGCCGGCAAGGAAGCCGAAGCGCAGAAGGAGGTGGACAAGCACAGAGTCCTGACGGCGGACGAGGTCATCGATGCGGAGCAAGGGAAGTTGCCGTCGGTCGCCTGGACGACCTTCAAGAGCTGGGCGGACGTTGGAGTCTGGTACCGCGGGCTGGAGAGCGACCGCGCCGTCCCCAATGCCGAGATCAAGGCCAAAGTTGCCGAACTGACCGCGGGCAAGACGACCGAGGAAGACAAGGTGCGCGCGGTCTATGCGTTTGTCTCGACGCAGGTGCGGTACATCGGGGTGGCTTTTGGCATCGGCCGCTATCAGCCCCATGCGGCCGATGCCGTGCTGGATAACCAGTATGGCGACTGTAAGGACAAGCACACGCTGCTGGCCGCTATGCTGACAGCCCTGGGCCTGCAGCCGGATGCCGTGCTCATCGGCGCCGGAATCCGCTTCAACGACGCTGTGCCCTCACCCGCCGTCTTCAATCACCTGATCACCCGGGTGAATGTCGGTGGGCAGGAGATCTGGCTGGATTCCACAGCCGAGGTCGCGCCCTACCGGATGCTGACCGCAGTCATTCGCGATAAACAGGCCCTGGTGATTCCGAATGGAGGGGTCGCCACCGTACAGCGGACTCCAGCGGATCCGCCGATGGCGTCCTCACAGGATTGGGCCGCGGTGGGCTCTCTGGACAAAGCAGGCGTCTCCGAGTCGCACATCACGCTTGTGGAGCGGGGAGACACCGAGCTCCTGCTGCGTCAATTCCTGCGTCAGGTTCCGCCGGCGCAATACGACGATTTCGTGCAAAGAATGCTGCAGGGTATCGGCTACCAGGGCACTGCCAGCCACCCGGAGATAAGCCGGCCCGACGACCTGAGCGGACCCCTGGTTGTAAAGTTCGACTATCGCCGCGAGCAGGCGGGTGATTGGGCCAACTACCGTATCATTCCGCAACTCGCACCGGTGTCGTTGCCGGTGGTCGATGAAAAGCAGCCGCCGGTGGCGCCTCTGGACCTGGGCACGCCGCGTACCGAGACCAGCACTGCGGAGATGAAGCTGCCCGAGGGCTGGGGATTGGAGTTGCCCGAAGCGGTGCATGAGAAGACCGCGTTCGCGACCTATGATCTGACCTATCGCTTCGATAATGGCACACTCTACACGCAGCGCAAGATCGCGGTTTTGCAGCAGAAGGTGCCGGCGGATCAGTGGAACGCTTACAAGAAGTGGCAGGATGCGGTATCCCTCGGAAACGATACCTTTGTGCAGCTGACCCACACCGGGACCAGCGCCGCAACGAGCACGGACACAAAACAGGCGCCGGGCAGTGAGCCGCCGGCCGCGACGCCCTCAAGCGAGGAAGCCGCGAAGCTGATTCAGCAGGCCTGGCAGGCGATACGGACCATGGACGCCGCGACCGCTTCTTCCCTGCTCGATCAGGCAAAGGCTCTCAATCCGGAGCAGACGGGGCTGTGGGGATGTTACGGAGGCGTGGCCTATCTGCGCGGAGAGAGGATTGAGGCGCTGGCGGATTACCGTAAGGAGCTGGCACTGCATCCCGGATCCTACTGGGTGTACCCGGGCATGGCAGAGTTACAGCGGATGGGTGGCGATCGTGCGGCGGCTGAGGCCACGCTGCGAAGCTGGAGCGATGCAGATCCCGCGAATCCGGCAGCGTCCATGCAACTGATCGCGATGCTGGTGCAGGATGGAAAGACGAACGAGGCCGTGCAGGCGGGCGACGCGGCGCTCGCGCGCCTGCCCGAAGACCAGCGCGACAATCCAGGACTGCAGCTGGCCGTGGGACAGGCGGAGATGAAGGCGGGTCAGGATGAAAAGGCAGCCGACAGAATGGTCAAGGTTCTGAAGACAACGGAAGACCCGTCCGCGAGCAACTCGGCGGCTTACCTTCTGGCCGAAGCAAACCAGCAACTGACTCTGGCGGAATCGAGCCAGCGTTCCACATTGGAAAAGCTCGACCTCGAGACGCAGAGCTGGACCCTCGATGAATCACCGGCAGTTCTGAAACAAAGGACGGCGCTGCTGGTTGCGTCATGGGACACAATGGGCTGGATTCTTTTCCGCGAAGGCAAACTTTCGGAGGCGGAGTCTTACGTAGAGGCGGCTTGGCGAAACAGCCTGCGCAGCGATGTGGGCGCGCATCTGGTACAGATCCGGGCAGCGATCGCGAATCCGGGCAAGGCTCGGGAGATGGAACAGGCCAAGACTATTGAGGACAAGACAGAGAGCCCAAGCCCCGGAAAGAGCAACCAGGAGCTGCGGACTTTTTCACTGGGACCGGCCCAGGGTCGTCAGGGGGTGGCGGAATACCGGCTTCTGCTCACCGATGGCAAAGTCGAGCGCGCCGAGCAGACCGGAGACCATGCTGTGGCCGGCGGAACGGAACTGCTGACCCGGTCAGATCTGTCGCAGCTCTTTCCGCGCGACGCCAAGGCCAAGCTGGTTCGGGAAGCCATGCTGAATTGCCATTCAGAAAAATGCGACCTGGTTTTCATGCCATAGATCCGTCGCGCTCGGTCCGCCGACTTTGATCCTCCAGCTTGAGCCGCGTTCGTGCGCGCGGGGCCGCCCTCACGCAGTTGCTGGACCGCTTATCGTCACTGATAAAGGTCACTACCAACCTGTTCAGTTCATGGATACGGAGGGAAGTTTAGCCGGCGTGCCTCATCGTCCGTTGGGCGGATATGACGTCATTGCGAAGCCGAGCGTCTGGCTGGCGATGCGATGGCGCGGAGTGACCTGCCCTTGGGCCGGGGGTGCGTATCTCGAGGGGATGGGGTGCCTGTTTCCTCTTGTCGCATGATGGCGAGTATCTGGTCGGCTGCCTGACTGGAAACGAGTCTCGAGCCCTCTGGAACAAAGTGGATGTCGTTCTGGGTGAAGAGCCGTACTGGAAGGAACTCGAGCGGGTTATCAGCAAGGCCAGAAGTAGCCTGGAGAAGTTCCTGCCGGTTGATGACGCACTCGGCGACGGGAGAGACATTTACGAGCACGCGGGTGCCTTGTACAGAATAACGGCGCTTGAATGCAGCAATCTCCTCGATAACGTGCTGGCGAACTAACGGACGGACTGGAGCCACCAGATCGCAATGAGTTTCGGGCGATGATTGAATCCGCCACAGGCCGCCGCTCTCATCTCTCGCTGGCGGGGCCTTTGCCCAGATCTCTTTGTGCTTGCCGGTAAGTCGCATCTGCAAGTCTTCGATCAGCAGCTGGCCTGCCCACATACTGAATTTGATCGTCTCTTTAGGATTCAGGAGCAGGCCTTTCCAAAGCCAGGCTCCCCGGTCATATAGCAGCGCATATTCGATCCCTTCGTTTCCATAGCCTGTCCATGGCTTCGTTTCAGGATCGAAGTCAGCGGCGGCCCACTGGGTGTAGATGAACCGTGGTCGAGAGTTGTGAGCGAGATATTGGTCCAGGGGGAAGTTGCTGCCCACGACCTCGTCGACGAAACCCGATTCCGCCACATTGCAGCTCTTCAAACCGGTTCTGGCCTGGACAATCGCAGGATCAAGGCCGGTCATCGCCGTCGAATCACCGTAAAGCACGATGTCGCAGTTCAGGCCCCGAGCACGAAGACCGTAACCAAGGTTCGATCGCAGACTGGGATAGGCGTCGTGAGTAAGAAACCAGGGGTGAGCGCTGATTACGACACAGGCCAGGAGCACGGCGAGCTGCGCGATCACGAAGGAAAGGCAATACCATAGGGCGCCTTTTCCGCCCTTCCGTTCCGCATGCTCTGGGATGCGCCTTTGGCGGCTATTCATATCGCTAACAGTTGAACGCCCTGTCGATCGCAGAGGCTCACGAATTTGCGGAAGGCTCATTCCGAACTGGCGCTGCGCCCTTCGACGCCATTTAGCCACCTTACCCCCAGTGCGTTTCGCTCGTTCAGGCAAGTTAGATGTAGAGCCGTCGCTGCGCCCGTTTCGACACGTTAGTGTGTCGCGAGTATGACAAACATGGTGAATCTGGTGCTACGGGGTGATCCGAGGGGCCTGATGCGATGCCCATCTGTGCGCACGGCTCTTGCTGGAAAGCGTCGCAAGTATAGACGTCATTTAGAGAGGATGCCAGAGGGTGAGTGGAGCCGACGAACGGACTTGAACCGTTGACCTGCTGATTACGAATCA
>CAXUIM010000258.1:0-6205 GCA_964250885.1 uncultured Acidobacteriaceae bacterium
GCGGCCCTGCGTACAGCGAACCTGATTGCTTCAGTCTCCCGTTTGTAGTTTCCTGTAACCTTGGCAGTGGTGACTGAACGTCTTTGCTCCCGCTGCCATTCCCCCCTGCACGTCGAGGATCAGGGAGCCCTCGTCTTCTGCTGGAGTTGCGGGGTTCCGCAGGTCCGGCTTTCCGAGGAACTGCTGGAACAGGCGGAGCATCAGCTCGCCAGTGACCAGGGCGGCCGCCTGGTCGAGGAGACCTCCTCCCCCCGGGCCACCGCCCCGATGTGGCGTGGCGCCATCCAGTGCGCGGGGCTGGCCGGCGCTGTCGCCGCCGCCCTGACCCTTGTCTCCTTCGCCTTTCCGTCCATCGTTCTGCTCTCCTGGCTGTGGGCCATTGGAGCTCCCATCGTTGCGCTGGGTGTCTACGCCTCGCGCTTCCGGATGACGCAGATCACGCCCGGCTTCGGCGCACGCCTGGGTGCGCTTTGTGGCCTGGCGATCATGCTCTCCAGCCTCACCCTCAATACCATCGCGCTTTTTCTGGAGCGCTTCGCCTTCCACGCCAGCGCCAAGCTCGACAGCGGCCTGGCCGCCATATTTCTTCAATTGCGCCGCAATACAGAGGCGCAATCCGGCGCCGCGGCCGCCCCTCTGCTGAATATGCTGAACATACCGGAGTTCCGCATGGGCCTCCTGCTCTCGAGCGCCGCACTCTTCCTGGTGTTTTATCTGATCTACTCGGCGCTCGCCGGGGTCTTCGCCGGCTATCTCCGCTCCCGCGCCGCGGTGCGCTGACCCGAGCGCTTCCAGCTGCTGTATGCCAGAGCCGTCTCACCGCGCACCTCTACAGACACACAGGCGCCGGATGCTAGACACACAGGCGCCTCTACAGACACACAGGCACCTCTACAGACACATAGGCACCTCTATAGACACACAGGCGCCGGATGCTGCTCTTTGTCAGGAAAACGGCGCTTCGTTTGGCAGAGCCGGCTTGATCTACCGTGGAACCGCTCTGCCCGGCTCCGCTGCTATCATCGTTGGCAGCCATGAGCGAACCGACTTCCCAGACCAAGCCCCAAGCCATCTCCTCCGCGACGCCGGACAAGCCGGCTGCTCGCTCCACGCCAGCCCCCACCGCGCGGCTGCGCGAGAAGGGCCGGCTCATGTCTTCCTCGGAGATCGAGCGCACCCTGGTGCGGCTCGCGCATGAGATCGTCGAACGCAACAACGGCAGCGCCAACATCGGCCTGGTCGGCATCAAGCGCCGCGGCATTCCCCTGGCGCGGCGCATCGCGAAACTCATTCAGACCATTGAGAAGCAGCCGGTCGACACCGGCGTTCTCGATATCAGCTTCTACCGCGACGACCTCTCCACGGCAGGCCACCGTCCGGTCGTCGAAAAGGGCGACATCGGCTTCGACGTCAACGGGCGCGACATCATTCTGATGGACGATGTGCTGTACACCGGCCGCACCATACGAGCCGCGCTCGATGCCCTGTTCGACCACGGCCGCCCCAAGAGCGTGCAGCTGCTCGTTCTGATCGACCGCGGCCACCGCGAGCTGCCCATTGAAGCTCGCTTTATCGGCCGCACGGTACCCACGTCCCGCCGCGAGATTATCGAGGTGAAGCTCCGCGAGGTAGACAACGACGAGCAGGTTCTGCTGGTGGAGTTCGCCGAGTAAAGGCGGTCCGCGTCTGCGGCATGATCCCGGCCACCAGAGCGTTTCTCTGCCACACTGCAGCAACCGAAGAAATACTCTAAATCTTCTGGACGCGGTGGATCTCGCGAACCCCGGGCACTTTGCGGAGATTCTGGGTAAGGCGGTTGAGGTGGCGCAGATCCACCGTCTCGATGACGAAGTCCACGTTGACCACACCGTCTGCCGCGGCCTTGGTGTCCACCGAGCGAATGTTGGTGCCGTCCTCGGAGATGATGGCGGTGAACTCCTTGAGCAGGCCGGCGCGATCATCACAGGCGACGATCAGGCGCACGGGATAGGTGTCCGCCCGGGGGGTGGCGCCTGAAGGCTCGATGGAGGCCCACTCCACATCGATGCGGCGATCGGCCTCGTAGAGCAGGTTCTGCACATTCGGGCAACTGCGCGCATGCACCGCCACGCCCTTGCCGCGCGTGACATAGCCAATAATCTCCTCACCGCGAATGGGGCTGCAACATCGCGCGCGATACACCAGCAGGTCGTTCTGGCCTTCGACCTGCAGCGAGTCCGAACCTTTGCCGAAGAAGACGCGCTTGACTGCCTCCGACATGTGCGCGAGCGTGTTGCCCACAGTGCCGGGTTCCGGCTTCCCGGTGTGCGGCGCATCCACGGGCATGGTGCTGCCCGGCTCCAGCTTGTTCAGGGTCTGGCGCGCCGAGTACTTGCCAAAGCCGATTGCCGCCAGCAGGTCCTGCTCGGTAGCCAGGCCGTATTCACCGGCGATACGGTCGTAGTCCGCCGCCTTGAAGCGGTCCAGCGAGATCTTGAATTTGCGGGCCTCTCGCTCCAGCAGCTTCTGCCCGATCTCAATGGCGCGGGCGCGCTGGTTCTCGTTGAGCCAGTGCTTGATCTTGTTGCGCGCGCGGGAACTCTTGGTGAAGCTGAGCCAATCGCGGGACGGCGCGTGATTGGCCTGGGTGGTGATCTCGACGATGTCCCCATTGCGCAGCCGGGAGCGCAGCGGAACGATTCGCCCGTTCACCTTGGCGCCCACCGTGGCGTGGCCTACGTCGGTGTGAATGGCATAGGCGAAGTCCACCGGGCTGGCGTCCTTGGGCAGAACGATGACTTTGCCCTTGGGAGTGAAGGTGTAGACCTCCTCCGGATACAGGTCGATGCGGAGCGTCGACATGAATTCGTTGGGATCGCTCATCTCGCGCTGCCACTCCATGAGCTGACGAACCCAGGCCAGCCGCTGCTCGTCTTTGGCCGTAACGTTGTCGGTCGCCTTGTACTTCCAATGCGCCGCGATGCCCTCTTCGGCCACGCGGTGCATATCCTCGGTACGAATCTGCACCTCGAACTGGTGGCCGCCCTCAGCGATCAATGTGGTGTGCAGCGACTGATAGAGGTTCGGCCGCGGCATCGCGATGAAATCCTTGAAGCGGCCGGGCACCGGTCTCCAGGTTGCGTGCAGCAATCCGAGAGCGGCGTAGCAGTCCTGCTCGGTCTCGGTGATCACGCGAACGGCAAAAAGGTCGAAGACTTGATCGACGGGCACGGCATGAGCGGTCAGCTTCTGCTGGATGGAGTAGAGGCGCTTGATACGCGACTCCACGCGGGCCTTGATGTTGCCCTCGCGCAGCTTGCTCTCCAGCGTGCTGACGATGCGGTGCAGGAAAGCCTCGCCTTCGCCGCGCAGCGAGTCGATTTCGGCGGTGAGCTGCGTGTAGGCGAAAGGATCGGTATAGCGGAAGGCCAGGTCTTCCAACTCTCCGCGCAGCTTGCCCATGCCCAGCCGGTGCGCCAGCGGCGCATAAACCTCCAAAGTCTCGCGCGCA
Organism: uncultured Acidobacteriaceae bacterium; assembly: GCA_964250885.1. Taxonomy (GTDB): domain Bacteria; phylum Acidobacteriota; class Terriglobia; order Terriglobales; family Acidobacteriaceae; genus Granulicella. Next base: position 3,491 of record CAXUIM010000258.1, read on the forward strand.
ATGCGCTGTTGTTTCTCCGCGTTCAGGTGCTCGAGCGTGCGCATGTTGTGCAGCCGGTCGGCCAGCTTGATGATGACCACACGCAGGTCGGTGACCATGGCCAGCAGCATCTTGCGGATGTTCTCGGCCTGGTGGTCTTCGCGGTTGGCGAACTTGATCTTGTCGAGCTTGGTGACGCCTTCGACGATATGCGCGACCTGCTCCCCAAAGCGCCGGGCAATCTCAGCGACGGTCACATCGGTATCTTCAACAGCATCGTGGAGCAGGCCGGCGGCGATGGCCGTGGCATCCATCTTCAGTTCAGCGAGCACGTTAGCGACCGCCAGCGGGTGGCTGATGTAGGGCTCGCCCGAGGCGCGGCGCTGGCTGGCATGCTTCTCGATACAAAAAGCCCAGGCGGCGCGGATCAGGTTGAGGTCATCGGCCGGGCGATTGGCGCGTACGGTTGCCAGCAGCCGCTTGAAGCGGGCATCCAGCTCGGCGACGCCGCTGACCGGGTCGGGCGCGACAGCAGCACCCGGTGGCGCGACAGCAGCACCCGGTGGGACGACAGCAGCACCCGGTGGGACGACCGCCGTACCCGGTGTGGAGTTCGCCGCGGGCGCAGCCGGGATCTCGGGAGTTCCTTCGCTATGCTCGGTCAGGTTGCCCCATGGTTCGTCGAGCGCCGCCCGGGGTGGGCGAGAGTTCACAGGCACAGAAGACACCGGCGAAACCGCGGGAGCCGCCGAGGCGAGCTCCATGCCACATTCGCTGTGGGGGGATGCGAAAGGTTCCTGTGCGCCAGGCGTCAGTGACCCCGGCGGCGTGATGCCCATAGGACATTATACGGGGCGGTCCTCTCTCTTTGCAGCCGCGTACAGGCTTGTCACGCCTACTTGCGGGCCATCCTGATACTCTGCAAACCTGGAGCCGGCCGGGGCCCACCGTGCACCCAGCGCACCATGTCATCGAAGGCCTCGCCCATCTCATCCTGAGTGAAGTTGCAGTGGCCCTCGCGGTTGACGATCTGCTGAACCAGGTTGGGTCCTGCGCCCGCGGCCTGCACCTCATGGTCGTATAGCTCCAGCGTGGTGGGGGGAACGACGGGATCGTAGATCGTATGCAGTGCCAGCATGGGCCGCCCCAGGTCGCCCGTGGGCGTGTAGTGGCGCATCAGGTATTCGCGCGCCTGCGGAACCGCGGCATAGCGCTTCACATTCGCATTCAGTTCAACGTCACTGAGGCTGCTGGTCGGGCTGGCGCCGGTGTAGATGTAGTTGCGGTTGTCGAACGGGTTGCCGCCGCCGCGGCGCTGCATATCGCCGATGATGAAGGTCCAGTAGGCGATGTCGTGGGCCAGGTCCAGATCGTTGTGCAGCCCGGCCAGATTCCGCATGTGGGCCGCGGCCGCGGGATTGGTGCGCAGAGCCGCCAGCACCTTGTCATAATCCCCGATGTTGTCTTCGTAGTTCGCCGGCACAGGCACCAGCGCTGGCATCACACCCGGGAAGTAATAGTCGAAGGCGGCGCGCAGGGCGAAACGGCGCTCGAAGCTCTCAAAGGCCGGCCCCACCGATCCACACAGATCCAGGCCGCCCAGATAGGGCCGGGGATTGAGCTCGAGGGTGATGGAGACCAGCTCACCGCCCATGGAGCGTCCGACCACATAGCTCTCCCGCGGCGACCCATATTTCTTGACGAAGTAGCGGCGCAGCGTCTCGGTCTCCGGAAAGGCCTGCGGCAGCGCCCATCCGGGTTGCGAATAGGCACTCTGCACAATAGCGTAGTGACGATCGAGAAAGGGCTGCTGCTGCGGACCGAGGTGCTCGGCGATGTGGAAGCTTACCGGTTGGCGCGCATAGCCGTGATAAAAGACCACCAGGGAGTGGTTCCAGCCGGGTGGGATGTCGATGCGGTAGGCGGCGCCGTCCAGCAGGCCCACTTCCGTCAGACCGGCGGGCGAGGTGAGCACCCGGAACTGCGAGGGCTGTACCGTGGGTGTTCCCGCAAATGCAGGCGAGAGAAGGCAGCCGGCCAACAGCAGCCTCACCACGGGCGCCGATCGGAGTCGAATCTCCATAGCGGGTAGCGCGATTCTACAGCCAAAAAAGCAGTTCCGGCGATGGGAGATTTGCGAAACTCACGGCTCACTGCGGAGCACCGGATTCAGACTCGATCGTGCATCTCACTGGCAGCACATGGTAGGGCGCCTTTGCGGGCAGCCGCGATTTGGACAACGATCCGACTCTTCCGCGGATTGATCATGGCTAAGTTGGCCAATCAGGAGTACCCTCTCCCTGTGAAAACACTGAACATTGGCGAACTGAAGAACCAGCTGAGCGGCTATCTCCAATACGTGAAGAACGGAGAGGAGGTCGTGATCCGGGATCGCAGCGTTCCTGTAGCTCGGATTCTGCCCTTTCGACACGGCTCAGGATGGGACCAGGAAGCGCAGCTGGTCGCATCCGGAGCGCTGAAAATGCCGGAAGAAGAGATGGACTGGAGTCAGTTCTTTCTTGCTCCCGCAGGTACTGTGGCGCGAGAGATTGCAGTCGAAGTCACGATCGAGAGCCGGGGAGACCGGTGACGCCTGCCTCTGGGACACAGCACTCTCGTGTCCCAGCTTCTGGAAGCCGCACGGCAGGCCGGATTCCCGATAGTAACCGCCTGACGATTCGGCGTAGCAACGCACGTAAGCGTCGTACTCCTTCGGAATCTGAAGCCTATTCAGGC
>CAXUIM010000259.1:0-1327 GCA_964250885.1 uncultured Acidobacteriaceae bacterium
CTCTCCCTTGCGCCCCTGGGGCCGCAGCAGGCGCGCCAGCGCGATCCATCCGGAGTTGGGGTCAACGGGTGGCAGCAAACTCCGCGGCGCGGGCGGCTCGTCCATCTAGAGCGTTTCTCCTGTCACCGTGCAGCGGACAAGGATACACGACCGCCGTTTCCTTTGAGGAAAACGGCCGCGACGGCCGCGAGCTCCAACGGCTTCGCGGTACACCGGCAGGAGAGTTGCTTTCGCGGTGAGCGGACAAAGCAATCAGGTCGCTGTATCCAGGGCTGCGGAAGTCAAATGGCTTTCTCAATAAAAGCCACCCTGGATGCCGTCCGAGGGCGCGATACCCCTGTGGTTGCTTTAGAAACGCGGGCTGAGTTCCGGAGCCGGGCTGGCGTGCATAGCGCCGTCTCGCCCGGTTTCGACGATGTCGAGCGAGAAGCGGCGGTGCAGCTTCATGCTGGCCGCACCGAGGATCGTGCGGAGGGAGCGCGCCGTTCGGCCCTGCTTCCCAATCACCTTCCCAATGTCGGAGGGAGCCACGTGAAGGCGAAGAACCGTCGCTTCTTGGTCGCCCAAGACTTCCACATGGACGGCATCGGTCTCGTCGACCAGTGCCCGCGCGATTTCGCCAACCAGCAGTTCCATCTCGGAAGCTGCCGCATGATTATCCGTAAGAGCTAGAATCTGAGCCACTCGTACACCTCTGGGAGTAACACGAATATGCTGCGGTTCCCTCGAGCCGACTTCTCTATACGGAAGTGGTCTCTACAGAAACCGTTTGCTTGAAAACCAGCAATTCATGGACGAAGTCCAACCATCTTCGGACCCCGCTCCAACCATTTACTGATTGGTAACGGAAGCCCTTGTCGAATTAACGGAATACTACCCGATTAGAACGGCTATAGGAAAACTCTTTCGATTCGCCTCAGGTAACCTTGACCAGGTTACTGGTTACTTTAGGCGAGGACGGCGTCTGGCGCCGGTGCAGCGCTGTGCCTGGCCACCAGCTTGCCCACCGTCTCAGAGAGCTGGGCCCCCTTCGAGGTCCAGTAGTCGATGCGGTCCTTCTTCAGGTCGACGGTCGCCGGATGGGTGCGGGGATTGTAGGTGCCGACCACTTCCACCGAGCGGCCGTTGCGGGCGCGGTCCTTCTCGATGACAACAACGCGGTAGTGAGGCTGCTTGCGCGCGCCAACGCGCGCCAGGCGAATCATCAACACAGGGTAGATCCTCTCTTGAATACAACATGAAGTTTGTTCAGCAGGCTTCGCCCAGATCCGCTTCATCCCTGAGACTTTCATCCCTGAGACTTTCATCCCTGAGACTTTCATCCCTG
>CAXUIM010000259.1:1427-6187 GCA_964250885.1 uncultured Acidobacteriaceae bacterium
TTCATCCCTGAGACTTTCATCCCTGAGACTTTCATCCCTGAGACTTTCATCCCTGGACCGCCGAAATCCGCGATCGACACAGCTTTAGGACGGGTACGTCCGAACACCTAAGTATCGCGGATTTCAACTGAATTCGCAATGGCTGTGGACGTTACGCCCGATCCGGGGCAAGAGACGCGGAACGGTAAGCTCGCGGGCCGAAGCTGTGAAGAACCCGGCGCTCAGGAAGACCGCCCGGCTGCAGGAAACAAAAAGCGCAGGACCTGGTCGAACCGTGCCGCCCAGGCATCCTCATCGTGGGACGCACCGGCGGCTCGCAGGTATTCCAGATCGCGACCCGGTCCGGGACGGTCTCGCCAGCCACGCTGCAGCAGACGCCGGTACAACAGGTCGGTATCGCGAAGATGGCGCAGGCCTTCCGCGCTGCCCATGTCCAGCCAGATGCGAAGCTGGGGTTTGGGTCGGGCGGCGCTCACCCGGTTCAGGATACCGCGCTGATCCCACCAAACGCTGGGCGAAAGCACCGCCAGCTTGCCAAACACCTCAGGGTGATCCAGGCCCACGGCAAGCGAGATCAGGCCACCCAGGGACGATCCCCCCAAAGCCGTGCTCGCGGGTCCGGGCAGCGTGCGGAAGGCGCGATCGATCAGCGGCTTGAGTTCCTCTATAAGCAAACGCGCATACCGCCGACCCTCCCCACCCCGGCCCTGTATATCGCGCGTGGGAGTGTACTCGGCCATGCGCCGGACCCCGGCGTTATCCACACCGACCAGGATCACGGGCTCGATCTCACCGGCGTCGGTGAGACGATCCGCCGTGGTCTGCGCACGCCAGGTGTGATCTTTGAGGAAGGAGGTGCGGCCATCGAAGAGGTTCTGTCCGTCGTTCAGGTAGAAGACGGGGAATCGCCGGGCCGGATCGCTCCTGTAGGCTTTGGGGAGATACACCAGAACATCGCGGGTGTCGGGCAGAATACGGGAAGCGAAGCGGCGCCAGACCAGGAAGCGCGGGTTGTCGTCGAGGTCGTCGGGGGGATCTCCCCCGGCCGGCAGGGGCTCGAACGAGCCCGCGGGCTGCTCCCGCTCCGGGGCCGGAGCCTCTCTGCGGGGGGACTCGGGAGCAGCCTGAAAGCGGACAGAGTTCTCCACCGCTGAGCTCTCCGCTGAAGATGCAGGAGAACCGTTCGCGAAGCAGCCGGCAGAGAGAGGAGTGAGGCGATCGTTCAACGGAAGAAGCAAACCCCCAGGGGATCGAAGGATCGGCGGACAGCCAGAACCGCTCGTCGTGGGCGCAGCCGAGGCCTTGCCGGTCAGCAGGCTGGCGCGGGCAGCATGCTTGCTCCAGGTGAAAACCACACGTCATCCGCGCCCGCGACGATCGAGGAACTATGCTGCAAGCCTAGGTTTTCAGCGTATCAGAACCAAAACACAATTTATTCCGCTGCAGTCAGGGTGCGGCCGCGGACCTGAGCCTCAGGGGTGTGTTGCGCCGGGCTGCCGCGGCCTGGCGCGTCGCGGATTCCGTGGCTCCTTAGGATTTGCATCGCCTTGACAGCTCGCAACTTCCTGGTAAGTCCGTAACTCCCTGAATAAGTTCGTGACTAACCTGATGTGTCCTGACCCCTTTTAGGGTGTCGTGACTCTCAGAGCGGCTCTGAACAGCGGACCAACGCAGAAGGACGGCTTATGCAGCGTGAGTATCACCAATGGTTTTCGCCGGAGTTGGGCCGCGACATGGAGATGCTGGTGTACAGCTGCGAGGGCGGCGCTCCGGGTCTGCCGGCCATTGTGTTCCCGACATCGCAGGCGCGATTCTACGAGTTCGAGGATCGTGGCATGGTGGCCGCGGTCGCCGACAAGATCGATCGTGGCCAGTTACAGCTCTTCTGCGTCGACTCGGTGGATGCGGAGAGCTGGTACAACAGCCGTGTTCCTCCGCGCTGGCGCATTGCCCGTCAGGTGCAGTATGAGAGTTACATCCTGGGCTCGGTTGTCCCGTTTGTGCGCCACCGGAATCGCGATCCGCACCTGGTGGCGCTGGGTTGCAGCTTCGGCGGATATCACGCCGTGAACCTGAGTTTGCGCCATCCGCAGCTGTTTACGGGCTGCCTGTCCATGAGCGGAGCCTTCGATCTGAAGCAGCTTGGGTTTCTGCCCGGATACTACGACGAGGACTGCTACTTCAATCTGCCACTGGACTTTCTGCCGAACCTCACGGACGAGATCTTGCTGGGGTGGATGCGGCGCAACACGTATGTTCTGGCCACCGGAGTTCACGACCAATGCTGGAACGACAACGAGCGGCTGGCCGCGGTGATGCGGGCCAAGAACCTGCCCGTGCGGCTGGACGTCTGGGGTGACAATGCGCGCCACGACTGGCCCTGGTGGGAGCGCATGGTCCAGATCTACCTTTGAAATGGTCCAGCCCTGTCTGTGAAAAAAGCGGATGGCTCGAAATTGTAGAGTAGGTGTGTGAGCAAAACATCGCCAACCGGGAGGGCCGGGGCCGATACAGCCTTGACGCCACAGACACGGCGGGTTGGCTGAGGAGGGAAGCATTGAAGAAGATTGGCGTACTGTTCGGTATGGAGAACACCTTTCCGGGAGCTCTGGTCGATCGCATCAATTCCATGCGGATCGATAACGTTCGTGCCGAGTTCGTGCAGGTGGGCGGCGTGGAGCTGGCTTCGGTCTGTCCCTACACGGTGATCATCGATCGCATCTCGCACGATATGCCGTTCTATCGCGCTTATCTCAAGAACGCCGTGCTGAACGGCACGCGGGTGATCAACAATCCGTTCTGGTGGTCGGCCGACGACAAGTTTTTCAACTACTCGCTGGCCGCCAAGCTGGGCGTCGCCGTGCCGCGAACCGTGCTGTTGCCGCATAAGCTGTTTCCCCCGGAGATCAACGAGCGCTCGCTGCGCAACCTGCGGTTCCCGCTGGATTGGGACGGCATCTTCGACTATGTAAAGTTCCCCGCCTTTCTGAAGCCTCATGACGGTGGTGGCTGGCGCGACGTGTATCACGTGCACAATGACGACGAGTTCTTCCGGGCCTACGACCAGACCCGGGACCTCTGCATGACCCTGCAGGCGGCCGTGAACTTCAAGGAGTACTTCCGCTGTTACGTCGTGGGGCAGCAGGAGGTGCGTGTCATGGCCTACGATCCGCGCCAGCCCCATGAACACCGCTATGTGCAGGAGCCTCAGAAGTATCCCGAGGGATTGCTGAAGCGCGTGGAGCAGGATGCCCTGACTCTCTGCAGAGCTCTGGGCTACGATTTGAATACGGTGGAGTTCGCCGTGGAGGACGGCATTCCCTATGCGATCGACTTCATGAATCCGGCGCCGGACGCGGATCGGCACTCGGTCGGCCAGGAGAACTTCGACTGGATTGTGGATCGTGTGGCCCGGCTGGCGGTGAAAGAGGCACAGGCCGAACCAGCGCCCGTGGAGCTGCGCTGGGCGGGTTTCCTGGGACAGGCGGCGCCGGCCGCTCAAGAGAAGGCGCCCGCCCAACCGGCGGCGAAGAAGAGCGCGCCTAAGAAGGCCATCGCCGGATAGACGCCGCAACTTGCGCCGGGCGAACAGGGGTTGCTGTTTCAGGGTGGGAACACGCCGAGCAACGGAACCGACAGGAATACGGGAGCGGATAATGCGGCCGACTTTCACGCTGGGGATTGAAGAGGAGTACCAGACGGTTGATCCGGAGACGCGCGATCTGCGGTCTCATATCGCGACCGAGATGCTGTCACAGGGCAAGCTGCGGCTGGAAGAGCGGGTCAAGGCCGAGATGCACCAGTCGGTGATCGAGGTGGGCACGCGGATCTGCGCCAATATCGAGGAGGCGCGCCAGGACATCTACGATCTACGCCGCAACATGATCCGTTTGGCGGAAGAGAGCGGGCTCCTGCTAGTCGCCGGAGCCACCCACCCCTTCGCCGACTGGCGCAACCAGGAGATCTATCCCGACCCCCGCTACGACAAGGTTGTGGAAGATCTGCAGCTGGTGGCGCGGTCGAATCTGATCTTCGGGCTGCACGTGCACGTGGGAATCGAAGACCGCGAGGCCGCCATCCGGGTGATGAACTCGCTGCGCTACTTCCTGCCGCACATCCTGGCGCTGTCCACCAACTCTCCGTTCTGGCTGGGAATGGAGACCGGGTACAAGAGCTACCGCGCGAAGGTGTTCGAGCATTTTCCACGCACCAATCTGCCGGATAACTTCAATAGCTACTCGGAGTTCGAGAGCTACGTGAACCTGCTGATCAAGACCAACTGCATCGATAACGCCAAGAAGATCTGGTGGGACGTACGCCCCCACCCGTTCTTCAACACGGTTGAGGTGCGGGTCTGTGACATTCCTCTGCGCGCCGCGGAGACGGTGGCGATTGCCGCGCTGATCCAGGCCACTGCCTGCAAGTTGTGGAAGCTGCATGAGGCCAACATGGACTTCCGCCAGTACTCGCGCGCGCTGCTGATGGAGAACAAGTTCCGCGCCGTGCGCTATGGCCTGGAGGGCAAGCTGATCGACTTCGGCAAGCAGGAGGAGATTGCCGAGTGCGACCTCATCCTGGAATACCTCGGCTTTGTCGACGATGTGGTCGACGAACTGGGCTGCCGCGAGGCGATCAGCTATATACGGACGATGATCCAGATGGGATCGGGAGCTGACCGGCAGTTGAAGGTATTTCGAGAGACGGGGGATCTGAAGAAAGTTGTGGATTACATGGCTGCGGAGACCCGGGCGGGCCTTTAG
>CAXUIM010000260.1:0-6185 GCA_964250885.1 uncultured Acidobacteriaceae bacterium
CGTGATGCTGCGCTACGATGTGGTGATTCTGGGTGCGGGCGCGGCGGGGATGATGTGCGCGTTCCAGGCCGGCCGCCGCGGCCGCCGTGTCCTCCTGCTGGAACGCGGCGCCAGCGTGGGCCGCAAGATCCTGATCTCGGGTGGCGGCCGCTGCAACTTCACCAACCTTCATACCCGGGCGGAGAACTTCCTCAGCGCCAATCCGCACTTCGCCAAATCGGCCCTGGCGCGGTACTCTCCCGCGGACTTCGTCGCGCTGGTGGAGCGGCACGGAATCCGCTACCACGAGAAGACTCTGGGGCAGCTGTTCTGCGACGGCTCGGCGCGGCAGGTTGTGGCCTTGCTGGAACGGGAGTGCGCGGAAGCCGGCGTGGAGACCCGCCGCGGCGTAGATATCGTCGCCGTGCGGCAGACCGGCCCGGCGCCCGCTTCGCCTGTCCGGACCGAACTGACCGGCAGCGGAAGCCCCAAAGTGGAGAGATTCCTCGTCCAGACCGGGGACTCGACCGGTGGCGGGGAGATTGCCTGCGAGTCGCTGGTGGTAGCAACCGGCGGGCTCTCCATCCCCAAGATGGGCGCGACTGGCTTCGGCTATGAGCTGGCCCGTCAGTTCGGCCATTCGGTGGTCCCCGCGCGCCCGGGGCTGGTGCCGCTGGTCTTCGCCGCCGACGATCGCGAGCGCTGGTGCGACCTGGCTGGCGTGGCGACGGAGGTGGTGGCGCAGGCAGACGCCAGCACCCCATTCCGCGAGCGCCTGCTGGTCACCCACCGCGGGGTGAGCGGGCCGGCGGTCCTGCAGGTCTCGTCCTTCTGGCGGCCCGGGGAGACTGTGAGCTTCGATCTCGCACCAGGCCGAGACGTCATCCAGCCGCTGCGGGCCCGCAACGCGCGGCGCGACGTGGCGAGTCTGACGTCTGCGTTGCGGAGCGTGCTTCCGGCTCGCTTTGCCGAGCGCTGGGTGGCCCCACGCACGGCATGGGACTGGACCAACGCCGGCCTGGATCGTCTGGAGCGCGAGCTGCACGCCTGGACGCTGCGTCCGGAGGGCAGCGAAGGCTTCGCCAAGGCGGAGGTGACGGTGGGCGGCGTGGACACCCGTGAAGTAGATGCCCGAACCCTGGAGAGCCGCCGCGTGCCGGGGCTGCACTTTGTCGGCGAGGTGCTGGACGTCACCGGCTGGCTGGGCGGCTACAACTTCCAGTGGGCCTGGGCGAGCGCCGTGGCGGCGGGCGCGGTGGTGTAGTCCGGATCCCCGCCCGGGTGTTCAGATTGCCTTCGGGCTCCAAGCCAGCCTGCGGCATCCAAGCGTGCATGGCCGTGGCGCTGGTCTTCAATCCGGGCAGCAACTCGCTGAAGTTCGAGCTGGTTGAGTTGCAGGCGGGTCAGGCGGTGGCCTCGCAGGCGACCAAGCTGGCCAGCGCGGCGCTGGATGACATCGGCAAGAAGAGCAAGCTCTCCGTGTACGACGGGCGCGAGGTCAAGTCCGAGCAGGAGCTCGAAGCCAAGGATATGACCGCTGCCGTGCACGCTGCCCTGGAGTGGCTGCGCCAGCAGAAAGGCCTTGAAGACAAGCTTCGCCAGGCGGACTTTACCGGCGTGCGCGTGGTCCACGGCGGTTCCAAGTACGATCGCGCCGTACGTGTCGATGACACGGTGCGCCGCGACATCGAGGCCTTCGAGGAACTGGCCCCGCTGCACAACAAGAGCTCGCTCGACATTCTCGATGTGCTGGCCCAGGAGATGCCTCAGACCCCGGCGCTGGTCACCTTCGATACCGCCTTCCACCGCACCCTGCCGGAGAAGGCCTGGCGTTATCCCATCGAGCGTGAGACGGCCGACCGCCATGGCGTGCGCAAGTTCGGCTTCCACGGCCTCTCGCATCGCTACATGCTGGAGCAGTACGCGCACACCGTGGGCAAGCCCAGGGAAGAGATCACGGTGGTTACCCTTCATCTGGAGAGCGGATCGTCGGCTTGCGCGATAGCCCGCGGCCAGTCGGTGGACACCACGATGGGGCTCACACCTCTGGAAGGGCTGATGATGGGCTCGCGTTCGGGAAGCATCGATCCGGCCATCGTGCCCTTCCTGATGCGCAAGCAGGAGCAGAGCGCGGACGAGATTCTCACCCTGCTCAACAAGCGGTCCGGCATGCTGGGCATCGCTGGAGGGACGCTGGATACCCGCGAACTGGTTAAGCGAGATGACGCCCACGCGCGGCTGGCGCTGGCGATGTTCAGCTATCGTGTGCGCCTGGCGGTGGGAGCGTACCTGGCTGCCCTCGGGGACGCCGAAGCCGTACTCTTCGGCGGCGGCATCGGCGAAGACTCGCCCTGGCTGCGCGAAGATGTGTGCGACGGTCTCACCGGCTGGGGGCTGAGACTCGACCGCAAGGTGAACGATCGCTCGACAGCCGGTATGGCGCGCATCTCGACAGAAGCCTCGCGCCTGCGGGCCTGGGCGATTCCCGTGGAAGAGGGTCTGCAACTTGCCCACGAGTGCCAGCTGGCGCTGGCGAATTCGAATTCCTGACTCGGGCCTGGAGCTCGTGGCTGCGGCTCGAACTCCTGCGACCTCGCCCCACCATCGCGTTCCCGGTGCAGCGTCTGAGCCTGTCCGCCGCGTCTTAACGAACCGGCGTAGGATCACCGTTCAGGAGGCTTCTATGCCACTCGATTCCAACTCGCCCGTGCTTTCCGGCGACGATCTGCACCTTCTGGACGCGTGGTGGCGAGCCTCGAATTACCTCGGGGCCGCACAGATCTTCCTGAAGGAAAACCCTCTGCTCACCGAGCCTTTGCGGCCGGAACACATCAAGCCGCGGCTGCTGGGACACTGGGGAACGACGCCTGGCCTGAACTTCATCTACACCCATCTGAACCGGTTGATTCGCCGCCACGATCTCAGCATGATGTACGTGATCGGTCCGGGACACGGAGGGGCGGCCATCCTGGCGCAGACCTACATGGAGGGCTCGTTCACGGAACGTCATCCGGACGTGACCCAGGACCTCGCGGGTCTGGCCACGCTGATGAAGAAGTTCAGCTGGCCCTATGGTTTTTCCAGTCACGTGGACGTCTCGACGCCGGGAGCGATCCACTTCGGCGGCGAGCTGGGATACTCGCTGCTGCACGCCACCGGCGCCGCCTTCGACAACCCTGACCCGATTGTGGCTTGCGTCGTCGGCGATGGCGAGGCCGAAACAGGACCTCTGGCCGGAAGCTGGCAATCGAACAAATTCCTGGACCCGGCGCGCGATGGCGCGGTGCTGCCGATCCTGCACCTGAACGGCTATAAGATTGGCAATCCCACCCTGCTGGCCCGCATTTCCGAGCCGCAGCTGGAGCAGTACTTCCTGGGCCTGGGCTATCAGCCGCACTTTCTCTCCGGCGACGACCCGGCGATGCTGCATCTGCGCATGGCCGAGATGCTGGAGCGAATCCTTCAGGAGATTCGCGGGATTCAACAGGAGGCTCGTTCCGGAAGAGCGATCCCGCACCCGAAGTGGCCGCTGCTCGTGCTGCGCACGCCCAAGGGATGGACGGGACCGAAGTTTGTGGAAGGCAAGCCGGTGGAGGACACGTGGCGCTCCCACCAGGTGCCCATCGACGAGCCACAGACCAATCCCGAGCATCTTCGCATTCTGGAAGAGTGGCTGCGCCGCTACAAGCCGGAGGAACTGTTCACCCCGGAAGGTAACCTGCGCCCCGAGATCGCCGCTCTCGCGCCAGTGGGAGACCGGCGCATGGGCATGAATCCACACGCCAACGGGGGAGATCTGCTCCGCGAGCTGGATATGCCGGACTTCCGTGACTATGCCGTGGACGTACAGCCCCGCGGCACGGTGAAGAAGAGTGCAGCCAAGGTTCTCGGTGATTTTCTGCGCGACGTGATCACGCGCAACCCGCGCAACTTCCGGCTCATGGCTCCCGATGAGCTGATTTCGAACAAGCTGGACGCCGCGCTGGAGGTCACCACACGCGAGTGGGAGGAAGAGGACCGGCGCACCGACATGTGGCTGGGCCGCGGCGGCCGTGTGATGGAAGTGCTCAGTGAACACATGTTGCAGGGATGGCTGGAGGCCTATCTGCTGACCGGGCGGCACGGACTTTTCTCCAGCTATGAGGCGTTCATTCACATCATTGACTCCATGGTCAATCAGCATGCGAAGTGGCTGAAGCTTACCCGTGAAATCCCCTGGCGTTCGCCCATCGCCTCCTTGAATTATCTGCTGACGTCGCACGTGTGGCAGCAGGACCACAATGGCTTCACGCATCAGGATCCGGGCTTTCTCGATCATCTTGCGAACAAGAAGCCGGGCGTGGTTCGAATCTATCTGCCGCCCGATGCGAACTGCCTTCTCTCGGTGGCCGACCATTGCCTGCGCAGCCGGAATTACATCAACGTCATAGTCGCCGGCAAGCAGGAGACGCTGCAGTGGCTGACGATGGAGGAGGCGATCCCGCACTGTAGAGAAGGGCTCGGCGTTTGGAGTTGGGCCGGCAACGAGACGGACGGAGCCCCCGACCTGGTCGTGGCCAGTGCCGGGGATGTGCCCACCATCGAGGCGCTCGCCGCGACCGAAATCCTGCGCGACCATATGCCGCAGCTCAAGGTACGCTTCGTCAACGTGGTGGATCTCTTTACGCTCAGCACGGCGGAGGAACACCCGCACAGCATCACGGATGAGCAGTTCGTCGAACTATTCACGGCGGATAAGCCGGTGCTCTTCGCCTTCCACGGGTATGCCTCGCTAATTCACCGCCTTACCAGCGAGCGGCCCAACCATGCCAACTTCCATGTGCGTGGGTACAAGGAAGAAGGGGCGGCAACGACTCCCTTCGACATGACCGTGCTGAACGGCCTGGACCGCTTTTCGCTGGCACGGGATGCGGTGCGTATCTCGGGCCGGCAGGATCGCGACGCGACGGCTGCCCGGGAGTGGGCCGACGCTCAACTGAACGCGCACCGCGCCTACGTAGAGGAGTGCGGCATCGATATGCCCGCCGTTCGCGAGTGGACGCCGCGCGCACGTTGAGGTCTCACGGTGTATCCACAGGAGAAATGCTGTAGGTCTGCATCGGTGGGAGGCTTGTGCCGGTCTTCCCCTGGAACTTGCGGCCAGCTTCTGAAACGAGTGCTTCGCGGGCGTGGTCATGGAACTTGTCAAGCCCACACGACGGGCCGCTTTGGCGCAGGCCGGGGAATTTATAGGATCGAAGCTTCTCATTACTACAGCAGTCTGCACGTGAAGCAGCGGACATATCTGCTGCGCGAGAGCCTTTCGGAGCTTGAGCAGAAGCTGAGCCCGAAGAACTTCGTCAGGGTGCATCGTTCGGCGCTGGTGAATCTTGACTATGTTCAGGATATTCATCGCGAAGGAGTGCGGGCAACGATACCTTCCTCGCCGGGCGACGAAGTCAAGACCGTCTACGCCCTCGATATCCTACGTCGGCGCCACCCTCAGTTCATGACCATCCACCTCAGCTCGCTTGACGAAGAAGAGCGCCTTACCGGCCCGTTCAGCCCCGAGGTCGACGCCGACCTCGAAGGTATCGACAAGATGGTGCAGCGTCTCGCCGCGCAGGAGCTCGCCAACTTTCCCAACGCGGTCATCGCCATTGTGTCCGACCACGGCTTCGCTCCCGTGGAGCACGCCGTGAACCTGGCCATCCCTATCCTCGAAGCTGGCCTCATCCAAACTGGAAAGAGTGCATACGGTTCAACTGTCGTCACCTCCTGGCAGGCCGAACCCTGGGCCGCGGGTTGTGTCGCACCCATCATGCTGCACGACCCCTCCGACACCGCCACGCGCGACAAGGTGAGCCAACTCCTGCAGCACCTGGCCGCCGACCCCGCCAACGGGATCGAAGCCGTCCTAGATCACGACGCCACTGTAAAACTCGGCGGCTTTCCCGACGCTGCCTTTCTCGTCACCCTAAAACCCGGTTACTGCAATGGCGGAGCCCTCACCGGCCCACTTGTCACTCCCTCCTTCGAGAAAGGCGCCCACGGCTACAACATGGCCACCACCCCGGCAATGCGCTCCTCTCTTTTCCCCATGGGCCATGGTATCGCCACCGGCAAAGATCTCGGTCTCGTCGACATGCGCCGGATTGCGCCCACGCTGGCGGAGCTGCTCGGGGTTGCCCTGCCCACCGCCCACCAGCCGCCGCTACCGGTGCATT
>CAXUIM010000261.1:0-6178 GCA_964250885.1 uncultured Acidobacteriaceae bacterium
CGATTGCCGTGGCAGCGCCGATGCTGGTGGCGTATCAGGACTGGCGCGCGCGGCGTGTTCCCGCCGCCGCCACGCGCCGGCCCAGCCTGCCGGCAGCGAAGGCTGTGCGCCGCTAGGAGCTTGTTGAGAAAGCTTCCATAGCTTTGATTCGGCGGCTTCCGTCACAGGCCCAGGCAGATATCACTCAGCGGCCCGCCTGCTGTGAGCTCACACCAACCTTTTTGAAAGCCACTGCGAGGCTACGCAATGCCTGAGGGCAAGCACGAGGACCACCACCACGCGGACACTGGACCACACCCGTCCCAGGAGCAAACCGCACCCTACTGGAAGCGGGCTCACAAGGACTGGAAGTTCTGGGTTGGCGTGGTGTTCATCGCGCTGGCCCTGGTGATCTATATCTCCACGCTCGACCTGTCCAGCGTTCCGCGCCACGGCCGGTAGAGCATCCTGCAGGTGGTTCATGACGGGCCCGAGTCAACGCCGGAGCGGAAATGGAACGAAATCAGCCGCTCGAAGCACTGGAATCGAGCGACGCCTTCGTCTCGATGTGGCGGCTGCTGGCCAGCGGGTTCGATCACCCCGAGCTTGGCAATGAGGGCCGGCTGATGTTTGCCTGGCCGGACGCGCCGCTCCCGGTCTACAACCAGATCTTCGTTACCGGCGCGATCGGTGAAGCCGGCGAGTTGAGCCTGGAGGTCGGCAGAGCCGCTCGCTTCCTGCACGCCCGAAAGCATCCCGGCATGATCACGGTGTGTCACGACCGGCTCAGCGGCAGCGCATTGAAAAGCCTCGAAGCGATCTTCCGGCAGCAGGGATTTGCGCCCATTCAGCGCATCACGGGTATGGCGGGCGATGTGCCGTCCGGCGCCGAATCGGCCTCGTGTTCAGGCGGGCGCGCCGCCGGCGAGGGCCGCCTGGTGCGCGCCGCCAATGGCCGCCTGGTAACCGAGATCAACTGTCTGGCCTACAATCTGCCCGGGGGGCTGGGAGAGAGTTCGCTGCCGCGCCCCTCGCTCTGGCAGGCGGCCTTCCCCTACATTCAGTACGCGGAGGGTCGCCCGGTCGCGACCGCGACCACCCTCGTCGGCGACGGCTTCCTCTATCTGGCGATGGTCGCCACCGTACCGGAGGCGCGCGGCAAGGGCTACGGCGAGGCGGTTGTCCGGCATTCGCTTCAGCAGACCCGGAAGGCCACCGGCATAGGCCGATCCCTGCTGCATTCGAGTGTCGCCGGGCGGTCCCTTTACAAGCGTCTCGGCTACCACGTGACGGCGAGATTCACGTCGTATATGCCGCACCCGGAGTGATCCGCGGCTTCCGAATCCTGGTACGTTGCGGAGGCTGCCTCCGCCTCACCGCCGCGCGTGGGGCGGAGGAAACGTCAGGAATGCCATTTCGCTGGGAACAGGGCTCCCGCCGCGGATTGGCTCCAGGAGCTTGTTGGAAAAGCACCCCGGATGTCCGCGAGGCAAGTACGAAACCCGCAATCAAAGCGGGTTTCGCGAAGCTAGCGAAGCCACAAAAGCCGATTTCAACAAGCTCCTGGACTAATGCGCGTGAGCATGGCCATGGTCGTGGCCCCCAGGACCGTGATGGTGGTGCGAGTGGCCATCCACCACATCCGGCTCTGGCGGCGACACGCAGCCGTCCACCGTCGAGCACTCGGTCACCTCCAGCTGGATGGTCGTGTGGTGGATTCCGAAGTGGTCGCGCAGCTGATGATTGAGCCGCTCCATGACCGCTTCGCACTCGGCCAGCTGCATCTCCTCCACCTGCACGTGGCTGGAGAGCGCATGGCTCTGCGAAGTCAGGCTCCACACGTGCAGGTCGTGCACATTCAGCACCCCCTGTACCGAGTGCATGGCCTGGCGAATCTCGGCGAGATTGACGGCGCGCGGCGTGCCCTCCAGCAGGATGTGCAGGGTCTCCCGCACGATGCTCCACGAACTCGCCAGGATCATGGCGGCGATGATCAGCGAGAGCAGCGGATCAATCCACTGTTGCCGCGTCAGGGAAATGGCCAGGCCGCCCACGATCACCGCCGCCGTGGACAACGTGTCGCCCAGCATGTGCAGGAACACGCTGCGGATATTGACATCGCCCGAAAACTTCCACAGCAGCGCCGCGATAATCCCATTCATCAGCACGCCCGCGGCCGCGACCGCCATCATCACGTGTGGCTCTACCGTCACCGGGTGCAAAAACCGCAGCACCGCCGTGACCGCGATCCAGACCGCCAGCGCCATCAGGCTGAGCGCATTCACAAACCCGGCCAGCACCCCGGCGCGCTGATAGCCGAACGTTCTTTCCTCCGTGGCGGGCCGCGTCTGCAGCCACACCGCGATAAAACTGAGCGCCAGCGCCAGGAAGTCCGAGACGTTGTGTCCCGCTTCCGAAATCAACGCCAGCGAGTGGGCCCGCAGCCCAAAAAACAGTGTCGCCGCGATATACAGCGCGGTCAGTAACAGAGAAAACTTCAGAATCCTCTGCATCGCCCCATTCGGCTTGGCATGTACAGGCACTTCCCTAGTTTAGAACGCCGGCCGGATATTATCGAACGCTCATGCAAGTGCCGAAGCGGGCGACGGGATCGAGACGGCAACTCGCCCGCCGCGGACCTGACGGCCCTCAGGGCGCATGGACAAACATCGAAGGCGTGCGGTTCTCGCCGGGTGGATTCTGGGGTGCAGCCGTGACGGCAGTAACCTCGATGAAGCAAGGGCGGCCAGGACGCCGAACGATTCGATGCAGGCAGCACTGGCCGCGCCGTACCAAAAGGGGCTCGAAGGTTGTCACAAACCGCGCTACGGCCGGGTTACTCGCAAGCAGGCTTGCGCTACACTGGCTAACATTGTTCGACGCCGACACAAAGCGCATCGACTTGACCCTGGACTCCGTGCTGGACAGCGTGGAGACGGTTGAGCAGACTGTCGAAGGCCTGGCCCGCGAGGCCGGCTTCCTCGAAGATACCGCCAGCCAGATGGCCATGGTTTCACGCGAGGCCGCGGTGAATGCGGTCCTGCATGGGAACAAGTTCGACTTGAACAAAAAGGTAAGGGCAAGTTTCGAGCTGACCCGCACATCGTTGACGATCAAAGTTGCTGATGAAGGACCCGGGTTGGATCCGGATCAAGTGCCCGATCCCCTGGCGCCGGAAAACCTGCTTCGATCTTCGGGCCGCGGCATTTTTCTAATGCGCGCCATCATGGATGAGGTACACTTTCGCCAGTTGACTCCGGGAACGGAAATCACGCTGATTAAATACCGGGAGCAAAAGGAGACGGAAGCATGAGCATGAAGTACAACACCCGGCACGCAGGTGGCGTTACAATCGTCGATCTGAGCGGCAGGATCACGATGGGCGAGGGAAGCGGGACTCTGCGCGATGCGGTCCGGGAGATTCTGTCCTCTGGATCGAAGAAGATTTTGCTGAACCTCGCTGATGTGAATTACATTGACAGCGCTGGCCTTGGGGAGCTTGTCAGCGCGTATACGGCGGTCAAGAACGCCGGCGGCGAACTCAAGTTATTGAAGCTCACGAAGAAGGTTCGCGACCTGCTCGTGATCACCAAGCTCGTCACCGTCTTCGATGTTCAGGACGATGAGTCCGCGGCGATCGCTTCCTTTGGTTGAGCTCAGCAGCGGCTGATCCACCTGATTTCAACAAACCGCCGCCTTTGCGGCGGTTTGCTATTTGCCGGCGCCTCTGCCCGCACCTTCTGGGTGTTGGGCCGCCCGCCTGCCGTTCTAAAGCAGTATTACTGTAGGTGTACCCAAGGCTCCAGGTCTCAACGTCGTTTTTCCCCGAGAAAAACGGCACTCGTACACTTCGAATCGGGCACAAGGACAGTAATACTGCTCTAGGAGTGTGTCGGGATAAGCTTTTGGAAAACCGTAAACCTCTTGATTTGAATGACATACCAAACCATGTAGATTTTGTAGGTCATTCACTTAAACACCGAAAATTGGTAATAACATACTTGACTGAATGGCCGTTTCTTTGAAATGTAGGGGAATGGAAACGCCTAAGACACTTCTCGAAGCCATCCAGTTCTTCTCGGAGTATGAGAATTGCCGCCAGTTTATGATCTCCATTCGGTGGGCCGATGATGTGGTGCTTTGCCCGCGTTGCGGATCGGCGGATGTCCTCTACATGGAAAAAGCCCGGCTGTACTTCTGCCGAGCCAAGCACGAAAAAGCTAAGTTCTCCCTCAAGGTTGGAACCATTTTCGAGGACTCCCCCATAGGCCTTGAGAAATGGCTTCCGGCCTGTTGGCTGCTCTCGAATTGCAAGAACGGCATTAGCAGCTATGAACTTGCACGCGCCCTCGGCATTACGCAAAAGTCAGCTTGGCACATGATTCACCGCTTACGCGAGGCGATGACCGACACCACAGCTAAGCTCGGCGGTAATGGCCCAATTGAGTGCGATGAGACATTCATAGGCGGCAAGGTCAGGAACGTGCACAAGATTAAGCGCCCGAAGGGTGTCGGTACTCAGGGCGGCCACGGTAAAGCCGTTGTTATGGGCATGTTGGAACGGGGCGGTCGCGTCAAGGCTCAGGTTGTTGCTGGACGTACAAAGCAGCAGCTTAACCCCGTTATGGCGGAGCACGTTGAAGCGGGGTCATACATCATCACCGATGAGCTAACGACGTATGGTTTTCTCGAAACGCCATACAACCGCGAGATCATCAATCATGCTTTTGAGTATGTGAATGGCCACACTCACACCAACGGCATAGAGAACTTTTGGAGCCTTTTGAGACGGGCACTGGGCGGCACATACATCGGCGTCGAACCGTTTCACTTGGACGCCTATGTCGCTGAACAGGTATTCCGCTACAACAATCGCAAAGACGCGGACGACTTCGCACGCTTTTCATCCTGCATCATGGGCGCACAAGGAAGCGCCTTACCTACAAGGCACTAACGCAAAGACCGGGTTTGGTCTAAGAAGCGCCAGGGGCGGGGAAGCGGAAGCAGGTCTAGGCTTCTGCACCTTTGCCGCGCTCGGCCGTGGGGTAATGACTCTCTTCATCAAGTCAGTAAAGTGCTCGAAATCAGCAGTCATATTCAACGTCGATTCGCCCGGCGGTTGATCCTTCACGGTATTCCGCCACACCTTTCTCATTGTCGAAGCACACTTTCAAAAGGATCGTAGAAAAAAGTTTTGCACAAAATGCGCCATGCTTCATGAGCCTAATTTTGGGTCGAAGTATCCCCATCCCACTCCGGTACGCCCTCTAGGCTACCGGAGTAGTGTCAACAAATCAACCGTAAATTAAGCAAACAAGGGACTTATGTTCCACTTTTCCCCACGAACCAACGGCGAAGCCCCATTTACATTCGAGTAATGAGATTGACCAGTCTCCATCCTGCACCGGGGATGGCGGCGTTAGAAGAAGCAACCCCGGACGCTATCTCCCCTAGACAAGGAAAGCGAACCGGGGCCAGGTGATCGAGTCACGCACCGCACCCGGATTGCTACGGGTGCGGCCTTTGGATTGGCTTGCGCCTTTCCACTCCCCTCACTGTACCTCAAAGCCGAAAAAATTAATAGGGGCACTACAATGGCAGCCTTACACGACATCACTCTACGCGGGGAATCTGGCAGAGAATATATGTTTGGCGTATACCCGACAGGAACAAAGTTCGCGGCAATCGGCGGGAACTACTGCGTTCTTGCACTTGCTACGGTAAGGAACGAATATGACGTGATCTACTCGGGCCAAACAGGCGATCTTTCTGGTCGTTTTGCCGATCACCACAAAGATGTTTGTTTTAAGCGGAACTGTGAAACGCATATCGCCGTCCGTGGTGAGAAGTCCGAGCAGACGCGGCTAGCTATTGAGCGCGATCTTATCGCAAGCTACAACCCCACCTGCAACGGGTAATTCAACCGGAGGGCGAACCGGCTCGCTGACGCCGGGCCGGATTTGCCCCCGTTTAATCAATCATCGTTGAAGTCGAAGTCTAAGATGCGATGCGTAATCAAAGATTCAACCTCATCTACTTGCTCCTTGCTCAGTTGCCCTGTCAGGGTGTCTCCATCTTCCATCTTTTCCTCTTGTTCAGTCATGTATGTTATTACCCAAAAATTCCATCCCCGACAGACTACTAAGCTAGATGTGATGTTTCAACAGGTTGTCCATTCGATCTGACTGCGAGAAGCTGG
>CAXUIM010000262.1:0-6171 GCA_964250885.1 uncultured Acidobacteriaceae bacterium
TGCCGGTGTTCTGGCTGGCCAGCGAAGACCACGACCTGCCCGAGGTGGACGAGGTCACGCTGCTGAGCAAGACGGGCGTAGAACGGTTGAGCCTGGGGCTCGAGTCGGAGCGGCCGCTGCCGGTAGGCGAGATGCGCGTCGACGGCGGGAGTGAAGAGGGGCGGGTGCTTCTGGAGGAGACCCTGGACCGAGCGAGCGAGCTCCTGGGAGGGTCGCCCGTCTGTGACCTGCTGCGGGACTGTTACGCGCCGAATGCGCGGTTGGCCGGAGCCTTCGCCCGGTTGCTGAGCAAGATCTTCGGGGCGCAGGGTTTGATCGTGATGGATGCGGCCTGCCGCGACCTGCACGTCCTGGGTGCGAGCACGCTGCGTAGCGCGATTGCGCGGGCGCAGGAGTTGGAAGAGGCTCTGCTGCGGCGCTCGGCGGAATTGGAGGCTGCGGGGTATCACGCCCAGGTGCTGGTTGTCCCGGGCCACTCGCTGCTGTTTCTGCTGGACGCGGAGACCGGCGCACGGCTGCCGCTGCGGCGCAGCACACCGCCTAATGGGGAGGCGGCGTGGAAGGCTGGAGCGCGGAGCTTTTCGACGTCGGACCTTCTGGACATTCTGGAGCGGGAGCCGGAGCGGCTGAGCCCGAATGCGCTGCTGCGGCCGGTATTTCAAGACACGATCTTGCCGGCGGCTGCCTACATCGGCGGACCGGCGGAGGTCGCCTACTTTGCGCAGTGCGCCGTGATCTACGAACGCGTTCTGGGGCGTGTGACCCCGGTGCTGCCGCGGCTCTCGGCGACGCTGATCGAGCCCGCCGTGGCGCAGACCATGGCGGCCCACGAGGTGCAGTTTCCTCAGGTGGTGGAGGCGAAGACGCCGGACGCACTGGCGCTCCGGCTGGGGGCTCGCGCCATGCCCATCGAAGGTAAGCGCAAGATCGCGGCCGTGGGCAACGCCATGGATGCGGAGTTGAGCGCGCTGACCGAATACATGACGGTGCTGAGTGCGGACCTGGGGCGGTCGGCCGGAGTTTCGGCCAGCAAGATGCGCTACCAGATGGAGAGACTGCGGCGCATGGCGGCCGACTTTGAGCTGCAGAAGCAGGCCTCGCTGCAGAAGCATGCCACGGCGATCATGCTGGCCCTGCTGCCCGAGGGACACCTGCAGGAGAGATTGCTGGCGGGGGTGTGGTTTCTGGCCCGCTCCGCGGAGGATTTGCCGCGGCTGCTGGTGGAGCATGCCGGCCAGGAGTGTCCCGGCCATCGTGTGATTTACCTGTAAGAGATTCGGCCGGGCATGGCAGATGGATGATATCCGTTCTTTTGCCCCATCGCCCGCAACCAGAGGCTTTAGAATCATCTTCAATGAGCATGCGCATCGGCCTTGGGTTCGACTCTCACGCATTTAAGCCCGGCGTGCCGCTGGTCATCGGCGGCCTGCACATCGACCATCCGGAGGGTCTGGCGGGCCACTCCGACGGGGACCTGCTGCTGCACGCCATCACCGACGCTCTGCTGGGGGCTGTCTCCGCGGGAGACATCGGCACCTTCTTTCCGCCGCAGGATCCGAAGTGGAAGGGAGCGGATTCGACGGTGTTTCTGAACACGGCGCTCGAAGAGATCGCCCTGGCCGGATACAAGATTGTGAACCTGGACTGCGTGCTCATCATGCATCGGCCGAAGGTGGTGCCCATCGCCGCCGAGATGCGCGAGCGGGTGGCCGACCTGCTGGGCCTGGAACTGAAGTGCGTGAGCATCAAGGGCAAGACTCCCGAAGGTCTGCCACAGGATGGGACCGCGGTCGCCCATGTGGTTGTCCTGCTGGAGTCGATCGTGCTACCCAACGAGCACAAGAAGCTTGCGGCCCTCGCCGATGTCCCGGACGACGCGGAGATTGATGGCGTGCTCTCCGCCGTGGCCGAGCCGCATGACATCAGCGCTCTGGGCGTCAAGCTGCCGACGTTCGACACCGACGACCTCACTTAGTACGCGGACTGCGTGATTCACTGCAATCAGGTCAAGATCGAGACCGTGGGGCACTCGGCCAGCCACCACGACTCAAGGCAGCAGCCGAAATTTATCGTTGGCAGGGCTCCGGTTCTCGGGTACATTGGCTGAAACTCCGTATTTGCACCGAAGTGGTCTGCAAGCGAACGCAACGCCTGGAGGCAGCGCTAATGGATCAGCATCAGATGAATCATCTTGGGGGAGCGGTAGCTGGCATGATGGGCTTCTTCGCCCTATTCGGCCTGGCCCTAGTCCTCTTCTTCATTTTCCTGTACTGGCGGATTCTGACCAAGGCAGGTCTTCCCGGCGCGCTCTCGCTGCTCTCCCTGATCCCGGGCATCGGCTGGATTATCGTGCTCTGCATTCTGGCGTTCTCCCAGTGGAGGGTGGTCCCCATCGCGCCCACGCCGTATTATCCGCCGAGCTATCCACCGCCGCCGGCCAACTATCCGCCGGCCCAGTATTAGGAACTGGTTGAAAATCGGCTTTTGTGGCTTCGCTAACTTCGCGAAACCCGCTTTGATTGCGGGTCTCGTGCTTGCCTCGCAAACCTCCAAGCTAATTTTTCAACAAGCTATAAGACCGGCTTCGGTTGCAGCGGGGAGCGGGAAGAGGTCTGCCTCGGTCGGGATGTGGGGTCCACAGCTTCCCGGCATGCGATCCCTTACAGAAGAGCTCCAAGAGGCATCCTGCGAACCCACATCTCGAATCGAGATGTAGGGCACCCAGTAGCTCCGGCCCGGTGGCTCTCTGTTAACATCGATCTCTGACGATGAAATCCGAGATCTTCGCACCCGCTTTTTCCCCGGCTGAGCCGCGTCCCACCCGCGTCCGTATCGCACCCTCACCCACCGGCGATCCCCATGTGGGCACCGCGTATATCGGCCTGCTGAACTACATCTTCGCGGCGCAGCGCGGCGGCAAGTTCATTCTGCGCATCGAGGATACGGATCGCACCCGGTTCGTGGCCTCCTCCGAGCAGATGATCTTCGATGCGCTGCACTGGGTTGGTCTGGAGTGGGATGAGGGACCCGATGTGGGCGGACCCTTTGCGCCCTACCGGCAGTCGGAGCGCACGGACAGCTACCGCCAGCATGCGGAGATCCTGATGGCCACCGGCCACGCCTACGCCTGCTTCTGCACTCCCGAAGAGCTGGAGGCGGCCCGGGAGCGCCAGAAGGCCGCCAAACTGCCGCCCCGGTACAACGGCGCCTGCCGCAACCTCACACCGGGCGAGGTGGCCGCCAATCTGGCTGCGGGCAAGCCCTTCACCGTGCGCCTGCGGGTGCCCAGCGAAGGCGCAACGACGTTTCGCGATGAACTGCGGGGACCCATCGCCTTCGACCACTCCAATGTCGATGACCAGGTGCTGCTGAAGTCCGACGGCTACCCCACATATCATCTGGCCAACGTGGTCGATGACCACCTGATGCAGATCACCGACGTGATCCGCGCGGAGGAGTGGATCAGCTCCACGCCGAAGCACGTGCTGCTGTATGCCGCGTTCGGTTGGGAACTGCCGCGCTTCTGGCACATGCCGCTGCTGCGCAACGTCGACAAGTCCAAGATCTCCAAACGCAAGAATCCCGTTTCGTTGATCTACTACCGGGAGTCGGGCTATCTGCCTCAGGCAATGCTGAACTTCCTGGGGTTGATGGGCGGCGGCATGGCGCAGCCCACCGAGCAGGAGATTGTCAGCAAGAAGCTGAACACCAAGGAAGGCGATCTCTTTTCGCTCGCCGACATGGTTGAGAGGTTCGATTTTCAGCGCATCTCCCTGGGCGGACCGGTTTTCGACCTGGTGAAGCTGCGCTGGATGAACGGGGAATACATCCGGCGGCTCTCGCCGGAGGGGTTCGTCGCGGCCCTGCGCCAGACGGTCCTGTCGGATGCTTACATTGAAGCTATCGCACCGCTGGTGCAAGCGCGGGTGGACACGCTGGCGCAGTTCGGCGACATGACCGGCTTCTTCTTCGCGGATAACGTGCTTCCGCCGGAACCGGCCTGGCTACCCAAGAAGCGCAACGTGGAGGAGACGCTGGCCTTTGCGGAGGCGCAGTTGACCGCTCTGGAGGCGACAGCCTGGGAGGCGCCGGCGATCGAGGCGGCTATGAAACAGCTTGGCGAAGCCAGCCAGTGGTCTGTGAAAGAGAATTTCATGCTGCTGCGCGCGATCCTGACGGGAAGCACGACGTCTCCGCCACTGGTCGAAAGCCTGGTGGTCTTCGGCAAGGCGCGCTCGCTGGACCGCATCCGCCGCTTCCTCGCCGCACAGAAGCAGGAGGCTAGCAAGCGCCCCGTGGCGCAGTCAGCCTGATGGGCCGAGGCGGGAACGGGCAGGGAAAGGCTCTAAGAGCTTGTTGAAAATGGCTTTTGTGGCTTCGCTAGCTTCGCGAAACCCGCTTTGATTGCGGGTTTCGTACTTGCCTCGCGGACATCGAGGTGCATTTTCAACAAGCTCTGAAGCGACACGGCTTCTGTGATACACCTCTTGTGACCTGATCTGGAGGCGCCTTTTGCCGCTCGCCGCATTCAGTCCTATCGGTTTTTTCCCACCCGCGACGCCGCGGAGGCGCGCAGCTTCTACGAACAGACCCTGGGTCTGACCTGCGTCTCAGACGACGGCTTCGCCCTTGTCTTCCGGGTTGGCCCGGCGCAGATGATGCTGCGCGTTGTGCGCATAGCGGAGTTCGCGCCGGCGCCCTACACCATCTTCGGATGGGAGGTCCGGACATCCACGCTGCCGTCGCGGAACTGGCCTCACACGGTGTGGAGTTGATGCGCTACGGCTCTTTCAAGCGGGAGCCGGATGGAGTGTGGAACGCTCCCAACGGGGACAGCGTGGCCTGGTTTCGCGATCTGGATGACAACACTCTTTCGCTCTCGCATCATGGAGCCTGACGCAGCGCTGCAGCCAAAGCCTCTCGCGAGGTTGAGTTTGTCGCGACAGAGATGGCGGTAAAGCGACCTCCGGCGTGGGGCTTCCCGCAGAGCTTTGCGGCGCTCGCGGGTCTATCCGGAGCCGTGTGACTTCGGGATAGGCTTGGTCTGCTGCCCGTAAGATGGGGAACAGCGAAATCTTCCCAGGAGCCCCAGAATGCGTCTGATCTTCGAGCCGATGTCCCCTCCTTGTGTGGCCAAGCGAAAGGCTGTTCTGTCATGGCCCACGCGGACCAGGAGCCTTTTGGAGCGGCTCGGCAGGCGCGGCATCCTGGCTGCGGTTGTGGCGGGCGGCCTCGGTGCGGCCGCGGCCGCAGGTGCACAGGATGCGGGCCCAATTCATGGCAAGGATGGCATTGTCCTGCCTGCCCCGCCCGCTGCAGCCCAGCATCCGGTGACGGACACCTATGCCCTAACGAATGCGCCGGAGTTGAAACTGACTGATGACTACCAGTGGCTGGAAGACGGGAAGAGTCCGCAGACGCGCGCCTTCATCGAGGCCGAGGATGCGTACACCCAGAAGTACTTCGACCAGGTGAAGATCCTGCCGCAGGTGCGCGGTGAGATGGGCAAGATGTTGCGCACCGATACCCTTTCGACGCCGCAGCGGCGCGGAGACCGGTTCTATTTTTCCAAGCGGGAAGCGGATGAGAATCAGGGTTCGATTTACATGCGCGAGGGACTGCATGGCGCGGATGTGAAGCTGATCGATGCCTCCAGGCTGAGCGCGGACCAGAACACCTCGGTAGGCATCGTGGGTATCAGCGAGGACGGTACGGTGATGATCTATGGGATCCGTGTGGGTGGCGCCGACGAGATGGAGGTCCACTTCCTGGATCTGAAGACTCTGAAGCCAAAGCCGGATGTGCTGCCGAGCGCGCGCTACTCCAGTTTTGCGTTCAGCCCGGACAATCGGTCTGTGTACTACGCCAAGCTGTTCCCGCATGTAGCCACGCGAGTTTTCCTGCACAGTTTCGGAACGGACGCGGCGACGGACGTGAAGGTGTTCGGCGATTCCTACCGTGGAGAGAAGCTTGGCGAGATCGACGAGGTGGGTGCGGACGTGACGCGCAATGGGCACTTCCTGGTGGTGGGCATAGCGCATGGAGTGCCGGCGCAAAGTGAGTCCATCCTGCTGAAGGACCTGCGCGTTCCGGATGCTCCGTTTGTGCCGCTGGTGTACAACGTCGAGAGCCGGTTCAATGAGATGAATATCGGCGATACGTTCTACGTCG
>CAXUIM010000263.1:0-6159 GCA_964250885.1 uncultured Acidobacteriaceae bacterium
TTGGTCAGGAGAGTAGAAGGTTCTCTCCTGACTTGTCAAGGAGAAGAGAATCGAGAGTCTTGGGCGATGGTCGAATCAGTTCGTCCGACCTTGGTTTCCTTCTTCCAGGGACACACGTTCATTTGGACCCACGCTCACCGTGCGTAGCGGACGTCCCTGCAGTGTGAGCTGTACCCGTTGCGGCTCCGGGTGAATGCCGACCAGCATCCGCGGAACGCCTCGCCGATCCGTAACCAGCCGAGCCGTGCCGGACTGCAGGCGGCTCAGGGTCCCGCCGTCAAGGCGCAAATCGACGCCGCTGGCGTCGTAACGCATTTCGGCGCGGCTACCTCCGTCGGTCTGCAGGACGAAGCGAGCCTGCTGGGAAGACGCGTGGCCGGGGCGAACATTCCAATGCAGCGCCTCGCCTTCTTCGCGCACGCCACTGAGCCTCCATGTGTAGTCCAGCATCACCAGCGCCGCCGGGGAGTAGCCCGGCTCGTCACTCTGCGTGAACTTACCCGTGACGGGATCGAGCTGCTGGCGCAAGCTGGTATCGCGCTGTATCGCGTCGCACCAGCGGTCCATCATGATGCTGAACTCCGCAGGGCGCCCATAGTGATCGAACCAGCGGCCCGCACGCAACGCGGTGAGCGCCTGCGATGCCCCACCCCAGCTGTTGCGTGGAATGGGGCGCACAAATAGCGGGTCGTCCAGTGCGACCGAGGGCAGCGGAAACGGCGCCCAGAAGGCCTTCCGTGCATGCAACTGGCGCATCCACAGGAAGTCGAAGAGTTTCTGGTCGACGACGTGTTCTCCACAGACGCGCGTCAGCACGCAGGAGCGAATGCGGACGAAGTGGTTGAGCGCATCAAGATCGTAGAACGCAGCGTCCTCCTGTACGAACAGCCGCGTGAGGATGAGGTCGCGGATGTGCTCCGCGCGTTCGATCCACAGGGCCGCCTCACCGCTCTTGCCCAGCGCCCCTGCCATCGCCGCCAATGCCACCCGCGCCCCGTAGACCGTGGCGGAAAGGTCGGGGCAAAGCCGGGGCAATGTCAGGATCGGCGGGTAGCGTCTGGCGTCCCGGTCGGGACACTGCGGCGGTATGCCCGCCCAGCGTGGGCTGTTGTCCTGGCCGGTATCGTAGGTGCAGAAGCCCTCAACCAACCCCGTGCCGCGTGTGTTGCGATAGCGCATCAGCCAGTCGTCCCAGCGGGAGCCGCTGCGGTACGCCGCTTCGAGCAGTTCATGGTCCCCGGTCGCCTGAGCGAGTTCCCACGCGGTCGCGGCGATCGGCGCCACCATCTGGATCTGCCCGAAGCCCGCCTCGCTCAACTTGATGTCCGCGGGGAGCTGGCCATCTTCGCGCTGCAGCGCGAAGAACATCATGTGATTGCTGCGCGCGACATCGGGCCGGAATTTGCGGTAGACGAGCGCCTCATGCGGTCCACACTCCATCCAGACACCCGCGTAATCAGAGCCTTCGATCAACACCGGCCGGTTGTAGCGCGGAAGAACGCGGATGTTTCCCGCCAGCACGGAGAGCGCGCGGTCATAGGCGGCCTGCCAACGCTGATTGCTGGTTTGGAAGGACGGCGCGGACGAAACCGGGTCCTGAGCCGCCGCCCGCCTGGTTTGCACGGCGGCAGCCGTCAACACCGACGTTCGCAAAAAATTACGACGATTCATACCCGCTTCGGCCTTCCAATCGCCTTTTTGCATGCGTATCTATTGTCGGTCTCCGGATGAAGACAGCGGCGCGTAGTGCAGCCAGTCAAAATCCGCGTGGCCCTGGCTCACGGCCAGCGTGTTGTAAGCGAACAGCGCGGGCCGCGCGCCCTTCCACCAGCTGAAGACCAGCTGAACCGGTGGCCCCAGCAACTGGAAGCTGTGACCGTCATCCAGGCTGTAGGAGAAGGTTGCCGTATCCACGAGAACGCGGGCCCGCAGTTGCACCACTGTTCCCAGCTGCGGAAGTGCGGGGCCGCTCGTATCCACGCCATCGATGGAGAGGTAGATCGAACGCTTTCCACTTCCTTGCCGGACGCCGATCTGGCTGAGGCTTCGATCGAAGACGCTGAGTCCGGCGCGGTCGCCATCGCTCAACCCGCCTGGATCCAGGCGAGTGGTTACCTCAAGCGATTCGTCCTGCATGCACTCGGTCAGCGTGTTGCGCGAATGCAGAAGATCGATCGCATAGCCCGGATGGAAGCGCAGGAAACCACTGCGCTCGGTGAGCGACCAGCGTGAGTCGTCCGGGTTGTGGTTCCATTCCCACATCTCCGCGAGAGTGCCTGCGCTGAACTCATCCGAAGTTTGAGGACGGTCGTGGTCGCCTGGAACGATCACCGGCAAAGGCCCGGTCATAACCGGTTCTCCTACCGAGGAACCGGGACGCATAAAGCCCATCACGGGCCAGTCGTCCTTCCAGGTCATGGGCTCCAGCCAGACGATACGGCCGTGAGCGCCACGCTGCTGAAAGTGAACAAACCAGGCTCTGCCATCCGGAGAATCCACCCAGCCGCCCTGGTGTGGGCCGTTTACGGCGGTGTTCCCCTGGCTGAGCACGCGCCGCCAGTCGTAGGGTCCGTAGATGTTACGCGAGCGCAGCACCACCTGGTCTCCGTGGGCAACACCGCCCATGGGCGCGAAGATGTAGTACCAGCCATTCCGCTTGGTGAGCTTCGGTCCTTCCAGCGTCGGAAGATGCACAGGGTCCTGCACGATGATCTTGCCCGCGTCCAGAAGGTGCTTCCCGTCGGGTGACATCCGATGCAGGATGAGCGGACCGGCGCCCAGTCTTGAGTGCACAAGATACGCCATCCCGTCGTCGTCCCAGAAAGGACAGGGATCCTCCCATCCCGGCCCAGCAAGCACCGCAACCGGTTCGGTCCATGGTCCTCTCATGCTGGGCGCGGTCGAAACAAAGATGCCTTCATCCGGAGTTGGGAAGTACACGTAAAAGAGGCCTTGGTGGAAGCGCACGGCCGGGGCCCAGATGCCTCTGCCATAACGCATATCGCCCGTCATGTTGTAGGCCGGACTCAGGGTCAGGCGCCGTACAACGTGCGCGACGATCTTCCAATGCACCAGGTCTTCGGACTCCAGTACAGGAATGCCAGGCACGAACTCGAACGTGGACGCGACGAGATAGAAGTGTTTGCCGTCGCGGATCACATCCGGATCCGAGTAGTCGGCGAAGAGCACCGGGTTGCGATACTGGAGCGCCGGGTTGAAGGCCTGCGCATGCAGAGATTGAAGGTTGGCCACCAGAACCGCCAGGATCAGGTGCAACGCCAGAGTCCATGTGGGTGCGACGCCGCGCCGCACCGTCAATGCAGCATTTCTGCTGCAGGTGTAGAGCCCCGCTTCGGGTTCCATGGCCGTCCTCTCTCGGACGAAGCGGTACTCGCGCGATTTGTTCGCATCACAGGAGCAGGAGAAATGCTCCGGGAATCCTTCAGCAGGATTATGGGTTGCGTTGTCTGTCCATTCTGACATGCAGGGATTCACCTTGCCGGAAGTATAGCGGCGAGTCCCAAAGCCGTTCACATCGAGGCGCTCGCAGGCGTTCGAAGGACATCTGGTCTCACGCTGCCCACAAGTGAGAGTGGCGAATCCAACGAGCTCAGAGAAGCCCGTCATCTGCGTCAGGAGGCCCTCGGCTCCGAAGCGCGCATAGCTGGTGCCGAGCGCGAAGCCGTTAACGTCTGCATCGTGCATCTTCCAGCTGAAAAGTCCTTGCTGGAGATCCAGGAATTACTGATTGTGAGAACTAAGCCCCGGGTACGTCTGCTGGGTCTGCTCCATCCTGGTGGTCCGTGCAGCGTACCGTGACTCGGAACTCGGATCGGTATAGACCGCATCCCGGAGCCAAACTCTTGGCGAGGAGACTTTTGTTCTCGGAATCAATGTCGGGCCACGCGGCCTGATACGTCGTTCACGTAGTCATGTACGATTGAGTCGGCATAAGATATACCCCCAGCGTAGAGATGAGCTAAATACACATATGACAATTCCAAGTACTTTGTCAGGTCAAAAGGTTGCCAATGCCCAAACAAAAATCCGAGCAGGACCTTAGCGCGAAAAAGAACCGCATCATCGACGTAGCAAAAGATGTATTCCTTCGCTACGGCTTGACGCGCACGACAATGGGTGACATCGCCGATGCCGCAGGCATCTCGCGGCCGGCACTCTATCTCGTGTTTCCACGCAAGGAAGAGATCTTCGCCGCCGTCATTGAACGGCTCAACGATGATCAGTTGCACCAGTTCCACCAGGCTCTACCCAGGCTGCATAGCCTGGATAGAAGGCTTCATTTTTGTTGCGGGGAGTGGGGAGCACACGGCTTCGATCTGGTGCGGGACCATCCTGACGCCAAGGACCTCTTCAACCTTTCCTTGCCGCCCGTCCAGCAGATGTACACTGCCTTCATCGCATTCGTCTCTGATCTGCTCGCCGGTCCTTTGAAGAAGGCCTCGATCGAGACGACTCCTGAAGAGTTGGCTCGCAATCTGGTGTTCTCCATGCGCGGCCTCAAGGAAACGGCAACAGACGGAGATCACATGCGGCGCATGATTGCTCTTCAGGTCGACCTGGTCTTGGCTGCACTCAATACCGGATGAAGTCATGCGGCCTGAACCGTTGTTCATGGGCGGAGTGAGAGCCCGACCAGAATAGCCCCAAGCGAAAGAAGCGAGCCTCAGGCGTAGAGCAGGTGCTGGCGGGCCGCTCATTCATGAAAGGGAAACAATGTAGGCAGGCCTGCCCCACATCTCCGTGTTGCTTGGAGCGGGAGACCGGGATCGAACCGGCGACATTCAGCTTGCTAAGATGGCGGTGAATTGAAGGCACAGAACATTGAGCCAAATCCCAAATCAAATGTGCGGAAAAATAGCCTACGTTATCGCGTCTTTAACCAACTCACAAGCGGTTCGTTGACCCAAAAATAGTGCCGCAGCTCTTCCTCTCGCATTCCAACAGCATAAGGCTTGGGTAAACAGTGCCTCTCGTGAAGGCCGAGTCTTAGACAAGAAGGAGACTTTCCGACTGACCGGCGCACGCGTGGACCCGGCGGAGACGTCCATCTCAGAGGTAACAATCCGTCTTGTCCTCGTCTGAAGCGGTGGTTCAGAGAGGACAGAGCCACTATGGTTTACGCATGACACAGGCCGCTTGTCTGAGGTGATGTGAAACACGCGACTCTTTGGGCCATGTCGTCCGGCGAAAACAGTGGCTCATTGCTCTACTGCGGACTGTGCGATGCGGAAGGGCCGTTTAGATACTCTGGATGTTCTTTGGCGATCTCGGTCGCGACTTCGATTCCATTTTTTGCTCCAAACTCACTGCACTTGCCCATAGTTTCAGCCATCATCCCAGGTAGGACGGCGGCGAGCTTGGTTTTTAACTCTTCGGATGGTGCTACCTGCTGACCCGCTATTCGAGCTTTTTGGAGTGAGATGAGCTCCACCACATCTTTGTCGGAAAGGTATTTTTCATACTCTGCCGCTGTTGCAGACATGCATAGCGCAGTGGTGTTTCGCAAGAGCATTCGCTTCTTGAACTCTACAAAAAACTCGGGAGTGCATTTCGGACATTGTCTCTGCATTAATTCCTGAGCATCATCCAACGCTTGCGGAGCCGAGTCTTCCATTCGCTTTTTCACCCCGTTCAGTTCAAGGAGAGTCCACACGTCGGCATGCAGTCTTACATTTGCGGGCGAAGCGGTGCCCTTGACTTGGGTGGCGGGAGCGAGCAGCAGTAAAGTGAGCAGGAACATGCGGTCGATCCTAGCAGACCTATGGCTTATTGAGTGTGGCATCAATCGAACTGAAGAACCGCTCGTTTATAGCAGTTCCAAATCGGTCTCTTACCGCCTGAAAGGCTCGTTTTAGTAAGTACCGGATCGTCCTGATGGAACAGAAGCGTGCACTGCGATAAGCCACCTTCCAAGGCGTCGGAGTCGTTCGAGCTCCAGTTCAGCTGAGTGCTTTAGCGCATCGGCAACAAGCTGCTAGGCTGTTGGGGATGTATGTCGAACGAACCTCAAGAAAAACCGATGAAGTTCGATGTCATTGAAGCCGAAAAGTACCCTGGGAACGCATTATAGGAACCCGTCGGTCTGCGTTCACCCACGACAACTCCGGTTGGCGTGGGTGGGTGTCTGTTGGCCTACTG
>CAXUIM010000264.1:0-1382 GCA_964250885.1 uncultured Acidobacteriaceae bacterium
GCGTGTACTTTGTGCCGGCGTTCTCCGGCTTGTATGCGCCGTACTGGAAGGACACGGCGCGGGGCGTGATCGCGGGCCTGACCCGCTTCGCCAACCGGGGGCATCTGGCGCGCGCCGTGCTGGAGGCCACAGCGCTGCAGACCATCGACGTGGTGCGCGCCATGGAGGCCGACAGCGGAATCGCACTGAAGGAACTGCGGACCGATGGCGGCATGGTCAGCAACAATCTGCTGATGCAGATACAGGCGGACCTGCTGGGTTCTGCAGTGCTGCGGCCGCGAACCCGCGAAACGACGGCGCTGGGAGCCGCTTATGCCGCCGGTCTGGCCTGTGGCTTCTATGCGAGTCCCGACGACCTCGCCGAGAACTGGGAAGTAGAGAGGCGCTGGGAGCCGGCAATGGAAGCGGCCGAACGCGAACGTCACCTGCGGCGCTGGCAAAAAGCGATCGTCCGCTCCTTCGATTGGGAGGACAGCCTGGGTGAGAATTAGAACGTATTTCCTGCTCGCGGGTACCCGCGCCACGCGCGACAGCTACGGAACAGGGGTGGATGCATGCTGAGCGCGCCGTTCGGCGAGTTTCTCGGAACGTTCGTCATGATATTGATGGGCGAGGGCACAAACGCCGCCATGATCCTGAAAGGGTCCAAAGGCGAGGGAGCCGGGTGGCTGGCCATCGTCGCGGGCTGGGCGTTTGCCGTGTTCTGCGGCGTCTCGGTGGCGCTCGCCTGCGGCAGTCCGGGCGCTCACCTGAACCCGGCGGTCACTCTGGCGGTCGCGATCAAGACAGGAATGTGGAATCAGGTCCTCTCTTTCGTGACCGCGCAGATGGCGGGAGGCTTCTGTGGAGCGGTTCTAGTGTATCTGATCTATAAGCCCCAGTTTGACGCGACCGACGATGCCGCGCTGAAGCTGGGCGTGTTCTGTACGGCTCCGGCGATTCGGTCGCGCTGGTTCAACCTGCTCAGTGAGGTATCCGCAACGGCGGTGCTGCTGCTTGTAATTGGAGCACTGGGCGCAAAGCGATTCGCGCCCGCCGGACCCGCGCCGGGGCTGTCGCCGTACCTTGTGGGCATTACCGTTTGGGGCGTCGGCCTGGGTTTGGGCGGCCCCACGGGATTCGCCATGAACCCGGCGCGGGATCTGGCGCCGCGTTTTGCTCATGCCGTTTTGCCGATCCGCGGCAAGGGGGGTTCGGATTGGAGCTACGCTCTCATTCCGGTGGTCGGGCCGCTGCTGGGAGCCGTTCTGACCGGAACATTTCTGCGGGTCGCTGGCCTATGAGACGACCCATCACGGAGCCCCAGCCTTACAGCAGGTCATCTTCTCGCAGGTCAACTTTGCGCGTTTCAAAGATCGAGGCATAACCGGGTGAATCGCACT
>CAXUIM010000264.1:1482-6151 GCA_964250885.1 uncultured Acidobacteriaceae bacterium
CGCAGGTCAACTTTGCGCGTTTCAAAGATCGAGGCATAACCGGGTGAATCGCACTGCAGCGTGGGGCGCGCTGAGCGCTCCCTTGGATGTTCTGATCGTCGGCGGGGGAGCTACCGGTCTCGGCATCGCCGTGGACGCGGTCACGCGTGGGTTGACGGTGGCGCTGGTGGAGGCGGGCGATTTCGCCCAGGCGACCTCCAGCCGGTCGACCAAGCTGGCCCACGGTGGCGTCCGTTATCTGGCGACCGGACAGATCACGCTGGTACGCGAGGCGTTGCAGGAGCGTGCGGTGATGCTGCGCAATGCACCCCACCTGGTGCGGCCGCTTCCCACCATCGTGCCCGCCCAGCACTGGTGGGAGCTGCCCTACTACGGCGCCGGGCTGATGACCTATGATCTGCTCTCCGGCAGCAGCAGCATGGG
Source organism: uncultured Acidobacteriaceae bacterium (assembly GCA_964250885.1). Taxonomy (GTDB): domain Bacteria; phylum Acidobacteriota; class Terriglobia; order Terriglobales; family Acidobacteriaceae; genus Granulicella. Next base: position 1,906 of record CAXUIM010000264.1, read on the forward strand.
CCCGACGCGACTGCTCAGCCGGAAGGCCGTTGCGCAATGCATCCAGGGCATCAATCCGCAGCGAGTGCAAGGTGGCGTTCTCTATCACGACGCGCAATTCAACGATGCGCGCTTTGCGGCCATGCTGGCGCGCACCGCGGCGGACCATGGAGCCGCGGTGCTGAACTACGCGCGTTGTCTGGAGTTGCTCTACGATGACGCATCGCCGCGGCAAGTGATCGGCGCGCAAATCCGGGACGAGGAGACCCTGCGGACCGTGGAGGTCCGAGCCAGGCTCGTGGTGAACGCCGCCGGCATCTTTTCCGACGAGCTGCGTGCCCAGGATGAGCCTCTGCGTCCCCCCCTGCTGCGCATAAGCCGCGGAACCCATATTGTCATCGATCGCCGATTTCTAAATGGCGATTCCGCGCTGATGGTGCCGAAGACCGAGGACGGCCGGGTCATCTTCGCCATTCCCTGGCAAGGAGTGGTGGTGGTGGGAACGACGGATCTGCCCGCCAGAGAAAGCGTGCTGGAGCCCGGCTTCGAGCCGGATGAAATTTCATACCTGCTCGAGCACATTCGTCCCTATCTCGCGATGCCTCTCGGCGAAGACGATATCCTCTCCGTGTTTTCCGGGCTCCGTCCCCTGGTGCAGAGCACGGAGACGACAAAGACCAGAACTTCGCGACTGTCGCGCGAGCACCACATCGACCGTTCGCCTTCCGGTCTGCTCAACATCGCCGGCGGCAAGTGGACCACGTACAGACGCATGGCTGAAGACCTGCTGAACTTTGCGTTGCAAGGCAGTGTCCTGGCCGCGAAGCCGTGTGTCACGCGCGACCTGGCCCTGCATGGAGCGGGTGTCCCGCGTAAGGGCGGCGATCCGTTTCTGACGGAGTATGGCGCAGACGCAGCCGCCATTCAAAGCTTGATGACGCAGGAGCCGAAGCTCGCGGAGAGGCTCGACCCCGATCTACCCTACACCGCGGCCATGGTGGTGTACGCCGTTCGCGAGGAGTTTGCCCGCACGCTGGAAGATGTTCTCTCGCGCCGTACCCGGGCCTTGCTGATCAACGCCCGCGCGGCGATGCGCGCCGCCCCCGCGGCGGCGGCCTGGATGCAGCGCGAACTGGGTGAGAGCCCGGAGTGGACCTCGGGCCAGGTTGCGGCTTTCCGCGATCTGGCCCGCCACTGCTATCTCCCCGAACGCGCAGCCAGGGCCGCGGCAACGGTGTGATGCTCCCGGGCCGGAGCCTTGAACCGATGCTCTTAGCGCAGCACCGCCACCCCGAATTTCGGCAGGGTCACCTGCGTGACGTGACCGCCATTGAGCAGATCCTCCATCGATGACGGCAAGGGGATCGCCGTCGGCGCAGAGTTGTAGTTGGTGAGGATGTAGACACGTTTGCCCTCACCGGAGCGTATCGCTACATCGACGCCTTCGGGAATGTTGGGCAGGACTGGGGCGAGACCACTTTCGGAAAGCATCCAGGCCGCCGCCTGCTTCATGCCGGCGGGGTCGAGTGCGGCTCCGATGTAGGTGATGCTGCCTTTACCGGCCTTGCGGGTGACGGCCGCGGGTTGATTGTCGAGCCAGCCGTTAGACACACCGTAACGCATCAGCACCTTGGTGTCGGGGGAGCGAACGCCAAGCTGTTCCGCCCAGATGGTGTCCTCACCGGAACCCCAGTCCCCGGTGTAGGGGACCGGCTTATCCAGGGCATAGAACTGCTCGACGCGCGCGCCCAGAAGCTCCATCAGAGGGCCCGGCTGGCGCTGCGGCCAGAGGGAGTTGTCCTCATCCTTCATGGCCGAACGCTGCCCCAGGACCAGATGCCCTCCGTTGCGGACATACTCCTCAAGATTCTTGGCGGCCTCGGGAGTGAGTACATTGAGCGCCGGGGCCACAACCAGTTTGTAGCGGCTGAGCGGGGCCGTGTCGGCGACGATGTCGATGGAGTGAACCATGTCGTGCAGCGGCTTGTAATAGCTCAGCAGGTTGTCGACAGGGTCAAAGGCCTGGTTGTGGCGCTGCCAGTTGATGGCCCACCGGCTGGGATAGTTCTGCAGGACCGCAACCTCCGACCGCACCGTTGTTCCGGCCAGCGCGGATTCCGTCTTGTCGAAGTCCTGGCCGATCTGTTGCACTTCAGGGTAGAGCGGCTGGGGGGTGCCATCGGCGCCGACCAGGGTGCCGTGATACTGCTCCTGGCCGTTGAGCGCGCTGCGCCACTGCCAGTACTCCACGGCCTCCGAGCCGTGGCCGATCGCATTCCAGGCCATGGCCCGGACCTCTCCCTTATCGAGAGCGTTGTTGTCCCTGGACCAGTTCACAAAACCAGGCTGCGTCTCCATAACCCAGAAGTTCTGACGCAGGAAGCCGCGGGTCAGGTCGTGCGTGGCGCCGTTGCGTTCGGGATCCAGCGGCCCGGTACCGACATAGTCGTCCCAGGAGGCGAGATTGAGGTCCTGGGCGACAGTGTAGTGATCGTATTCATCGAACCAGCCCATCATGTTCGTGGTGATGAACTGGCGGGGGTCGGCCTGCGCCCGAATCGCATCCAGCTGGTTGGCCTGGTAGCTGCGCCAGGTGTCGGAGACAAACTCCTTCCAGTTGAGCAGCAGGCCCGGGTTGCCGTACTTCTCCTGGATCGGAATCTGATCCCACTTCTGGTACGTCTCGCTCCAGTATGAAGTCGTCCAGCGGGTGTTCAGATTGTCCAGCGTCTTGTACTTGGCCTGCAGCCAATCCTGGAACTGCTTGTCGGTGGAGGGCCCATAGCTCTCGTTGGCGTACTCGTTGTCGATCTGCCAACCGATGACGTCCGGATCATGACCGAAGCGTTGCACGAGCTTCGTCGCCATGATGCGGCACAGCTCGCGATACTTCGGATCGCTCCAGTCGAACTGCTGGCGATTGCCGTGGCCATCCTTGCGTCCGTCCTCCATGGTGCGCAGGGTCTCGGGGTATTTCTGGGTGAGCCACGCCGGAGGAGCGGCGGAGGGTGTTCCGATGACGACGGCGATCCCATGCTTCTCGGCGGCGCGTATCGCGCGGTAGAGCCAATCGAGCTGGAACTGACCTTCCTCCGGCTCCAGGGTGCTCCAGGCAAACTCACCCACGCGAACGAAGTGAATATGTGCCTCCTGCATGAGTTGCAGATCGGCATCCCAGCGGGCCTCCGGCCACTGCTCGGGGTACCAGGCCGCGCCTAAAAGGAGAGCCGGCTTATGCGGCGCGGGCGGTATCGGCTTTTGCGCCTGCACCCGGATGTTTACAAAGGTCAGAAGAGCGGCCGCGACGCCTATCGACAAATTCCTTACAGCCACGTTCCTCAAAGCCAGATCTCGTGTGCCCATTTTTGATGGAGAGCCCCCGGGAAAATAGTACATGGCGGTGGTCTGCCCGCGGGTCTCGTGGAAGGTTTTCTGGTCTGTCGGCCGCGGGCTTGTGATGCAGGCTCAGTCAACGAATTTGCGCCCGGAGCGGCTGGGATCAACGTGCAATCAACCCGGTTTCTCGAATCGGCGGCCGCGATTTCGGCATCCAAACCACCGAAGTGGGTTTCCTGGCTGCCTTGACACGACAACCGCTTCGCCTTAGGGTTAGTTTTGATGAGATTGATTCATACCGCCGCCTTCTGTTGCATGTGTTGTTGCATGCCGCGCTGTCGCGCCGGTGTCTGTCTGCTCTAAGCGAAAGCCAAACTTTCGACTTCGAACAAGCACCCACGCACAGCTCAACCGAGCGCCGCGTGGGTTTTCTGCTTTTGCGCCCGGTCTTCCCTCCCACATCTCATCCTCCCCGCAGGAGTCCTCCATGTCCCCCCGTATCCAGACGAGTCCCGAGACACACCGCCCCGCAGAGACCGCCAAACTCGGCTTCAATGCCGATGCCGCCGCGATCGGGATCGCGCTGGCGCTGGCCACGCTGATTCGCCTCAACGTGATTCACCACATCGGCTGGTAGAGCACTATTGCTGCCATTGCGCCCATTTTTTGAGTTTACGTGTGCCGTTTTCCTGAGAAAAGACGGCGTTGAGACCTGAAGCCCTGGGTTGACCTTCGGCAGTACTGCTTTAGACCGGCGCGGCCTGTCCTAGTGTGCTCCACAATGTCTGCTCCACAATATTCGCTCCACAATATTCGCTCCACAATGCTTGCTCCACAATGCTTGCTCCACAACGTTCTTCCAGAACGCCCGTGCTGATTCTGCCGCGCCTTGTCCAGTCAAACCATCTCGCTGCCGCAACCTCTGCAACGC
>CAXUIM010000265.1:0-6126 GCA_964250885.1 uncultured Acidobacteriaceae bacterium
GCATCAGCTTGACGGCAGCGAAGATCACGGCCAGGCGAAGAGCCGGTTCGAGAGGTGTACGCAGCTTCGGGTCAGCAGGACGGACAACCGTGGTGGAGGTCATAGGCGGTTTGAAGAGCATACGCAAAACAATCCGAGCCGGTTCCCGGCCGGTTTCGCGCCGCATGGCCGCGAGATCCAGCCAATCGAGCCGTATTGCTGTCGTCGCGCCCGCTTTGAAGTGTACGCGAGCCGTTTCTTCAGAAAAACGGCCGTGAGCCTGAAGCCCTGCGTACATCTACAGCAATACGGCTCTAGGAGCTTGTTGAAAATTGGCTTTTGTGGCTTTGCTAGCTTCACGAAACCCGCTTTGATTGCGGGTTTCGTACTTGCCTCGCGGACATCCGAGGTGCTTTTTCAACAAGCTCCTAACGGGCCGGGCCCGTATCGGTGTGGAGCTTGGGGTACCAGGTCAGCTGCGCCGCAATCGCGGTGTCGTTGTTGGGACCGTCGTTCGGGTTGTTGATGTAGATGGGAGCCTTCCAGCGCTCGTACTGCACCCAGGCATTCAACTCGATGTCCTGGCTCAGACGCTTGACCGCGTCGATCTTGAACTGACCCTGCGTGGTGCCTCCAGGAATGAAGTCCTTGGGGGTCTTTTTGTCCAGATACTGCAGCTGAATCCACTCGTTGCCGGAGAGATGATACGTAAGCCAGGCCTGGCCGCCCTTGGCCTCGCGTCCGATCCAGTCGCCCATGATGAAACCCTTGTTGGTGTAGCCCTGCTTCTGGATGATTTCGTAGTAGTTGAACTGTCCGTTGAGGCTGCGCAGCGTGGAGGTGTCGGTGCTGGCCGCCTCGACGCGGAAGTCCAGCTTATGCAGCCCGGGGATCTGCGAAATATACACACCGGGGCGATACGCGGCGCGGCGGGGGGCGCTGATCGGCGAGACGTCGTCATGGCAGATCGAATCGGTGTACAGCGTGACCGAGTGACTGATGAACGGCAGCCGCCAGGAGAAGCTGAAATCGCTGTAGCGAGCGCCCGGGTCCTGGGCGGAGGACTTCTCCGGACCGGTTGTATCGTCGACCGAGAAGAAGCTTCGGAAGAAGGTGTGGAGCGTCACCGGCTCATGGCCTTCACCGCCCCATATGACGGATCGCTGGAAGGCGAACTGGAAGTTCTTCGTTGGAGCGAAGCTGAACATCTCGGAGTGAACATAGGGCGAGTTGGGATCGGTGTGTCCCTTCAGCGAGCCGAAGAAGAAGTCGTATCGCACGGGGCCGAGTAACCACGAGACCAGAGGGATGTGCCACGGTTCGACGCGATTGATGCGGAACGAGTAGATATCCTCGGCGTTGTTGCTCCAGTCCATGGCGCTGCCGTAAGCCGGACCGTCCCACGAATCCGATTTTCCACCCGAGATCTCGTGACCCAGGAGATGGAAGGAGAGCGTCGCCTCCTGCAGGGCAAAGGGATTCTGACCGGCGATCGGACCTGTGGGGATGGTGGCCTGATGCGCGTTGTAGTTTCCGACCCCGGGGTAGGGAATCTCATCCAGGTTGGAAAGGAAGCTGGTGAGCGCCTGAGAGTAGCCACCGCCGGAGGGGGCATGCTGATACTCGCCGCGAAGATAGAGCGAGAACCGGCCCACTTCGTTCACCGTGGAGAAGCCGGTGATGTTGTTGAAGCCGGGCTCGTAGGGGCGGCCGTAGTCGTTCGCTATGGTCTGCCCCAGGTGATAGCTGTCCCGCAGCGTCTGGCCGTCGATGCCCAGCATGCGGGTGTATGCGGTCTCCAAGCCGTATACGGCGCCACGGCTGTAGATCGCCGCCGGCGTCTCCGCGGTTAGATAGTCATTCAGCTTGGCCAGGATCTCGACCGCCTGGTCGTTGCCGTCGGACATGATGTCGTCGGAGGAAGCCTGCAGCATATGCAGCAGACTGCGGCGAGTCCACGGGCGCATGTTGATGAAGGCGGTATCTATGTAGCCCAGTGAATAAAGCCGCAGCACCTCTGTATAAACCCAGCTATCGACCGGGATATAGGTGGACCCCAGCGCGTCGGTGTGCGTGCTGGTTTCCAGATCGTAGGCCGGAATGGATGGACCCATTTTCCCCGGCGTCGCTGGAGCGATTTGGGTCTGCGGTGTGGTGGGAGCGGGTGGAACCGCGATCGGCTGCTCGAGCGGATCGGGAACAGACTGCGCCGGGGTCTGGGCGGCCGGGGTCTGGGTATAGGGCGCCTCAGAGGCCGGGCTCTGGTCTGGCGCTGCCTGGGACGGCTCCGCCTGCGAGTTGGGACCGGCTGCTGGCGGAGTCTGCTGTTGTGCGGTCCCCGGCACGGCGGGCAAGCTGCTGGCGGGGGCGGTCGTGGGAGCGGGCACAGACGGAGCCGGAGTCTGCTCCGCCGGCGTTTGCGCCCAGACTGTGAGACTCAGGCTAGCCAAGAGAATCAGAAGGAGAGGCAGAGACGAGCGTCTTGCGACTTGCCATGCGGGCCTGGGGAAGCACATCAGTTGAGTGTACCGGGAAGCGCTTCTGTTTGGACCCGGGGTCCTCGATACGGGTAACTGGAGGTATTCCGCAGCTTCAGAAGGTTCTGTTGGTTCAGGGCGATCTTCTATTTCAGGGCGATCTTCCGAACAGCCATATAGCTCTTCAGGCGCGGCAAAGGATGCTGCGAGGACGGCAAGCCATTCGGCCTATCGAGCGGCGTCATCAGGGCCCAGATCACAGCCGGACCGCCGCCCATGCGGGCGCGCAGCGCGGACTCCTGCATCACGCGGTACACCGCGACGGCGTCCTCCCCCTCTACCGGCATCACAGGCAGCCGCAGCCTCTGGGCGAGGCGATTCATGGCGGCGAGGGTCAACGGCGCTTCGGACACCGCGGCTCGGCCCGAAGCGTTCGAAGGCCGCCTCCCGGCCTTCGTCTGGCCGGTGGAGTCGGTGCACGCCAGCAGCAGAGGCAGCTGCGCCGTCTGCGCCCACTCCAGAGCCGCCGCCCAGCCGGCGTTGGCGCCGGCGCTGGCGTAGGCGAGGAGGACGCCCTCGGCGCCGGCCGCCTGCAGGCCGCGAGCGGCGGCGGCGCACAACAGGAGACGCTGCGACAGGTCCGGCGACGCGGCCAGCTGGCCAGCGGAGCCGGACGCGGACTTCGCCGCCGGGGCCAGCGGAGCCGCCGCTCGATCACCCGGCTGAGCGCAGAGCAAATCTCCCGGCAGCAGATGCATGGCGGTGGCAGCCAGCAAAGCCTCGCGGGCCATGGGCCGCGGGGCGGAGGAAGCCATCTTGCGATCAAGCTTGCGGCAGCGCTCCATCAGCGCATACAGCTCGCGCAACTTGCGATGCGGCAGCAGGGGATTTTCAGCCAAGCGGAAGAGACCTTTCGTGCACGAGGGAATGTCTATGCGCCATGGTGGAGGTCAGGAGCCGCGCACCCCACCACGGATGACTATACGAGGCCCGCTCTCTGCCAAACAGTCACAGCGGAATCGGTTGCCGCTCGTGCCGGCACTTCCGGCGAGGACGAGCTTCAGGCTCTGGCCGCTCCCGGCCCCTCGGTGCCCAGGCCCAGTTCGACGAAGGCCTTCTCGGCGACCTTAGCCTTGATGGCGCCCTCGCGCACCAGTTTTGAAAGGGTCGCGGCGACGATGGACTCGGCGTCGACCTCAAAGTGGCGGCGCAGGTGTTCGCGGTTGTCGCTGCGTCCAAAGCCGTCGGTGCCCAGCGAGACCAGGCGCGAGCCGAGCCAGGGAGACAGCGAGTCCGGCAGGGACTTCATGTAATCGCTGGCCGCGATGATGGGACCGGGGGCGGCGCCCAGCGCTTCGACAATATACGGCACGCGCTCCTTGTCCGCGGGATGCAGGCGATTGAATCGCTCCACGTTCAGGCAGTCGCGGCGGAGCTCGTTGTAGCTGGTGACGCTCCACACGTCGGCGGCCACGTTGTACTTGTCGGCCAGGATCTGCTGGGCGCGCAGGGCCTCGTTGAGGATCGGGCCGGAGCCGAAGAGCTGGGCCTGGACCTTGCCCTTGGCGCCTGAACCCGCGCCCGAACCGGCGTCGGCGGCTTTGAACCTGGCGTCGGCGGCTCTAAACCTGTAGATGCCGCGCAGGATGCCCTCCCGGCTGGCCTCGATGTTCTCGGCCGCGGGCATGGCGTAGTCCTCGTTGTACATGGTGATGTAGTAGAAGCAATCCTCGGCGGCTTCATACATGCGGCGCAGCCCGTCCTGGACGATTACCGCCATCTCGTACACATACGCCGGGTCGTAGGTGAGGCAGGTGGGCACGGTGCTGGCCAGCACGGGGGAGTGGCCGTCCTGATGCTGCAGGCCCTCGCCCAGCATCGTGGTGCGGCCGGCGGTGCCTCCCATCAGGAACCCCTTGCCGCGCGAGTCCGCGAAAGCCCAGGCGAAGTCTCCGATGCGTTGAAAACCGAACATGGAGTAGTACATGTAGAACGGCACCAGGGGAACACGATAGTTGGTGTAGGCGGTTCCGGCGGCGGTGAAGCTGGCCATGGAGCCGGCTTCGGTGATGCCCTCCTCCAGAATCTGACCACCCTTCTCTTCGCGGTAGCTGAGCAGCATGTCGGAGTCGTGGGGCGTGTACTTCTGGCCTTCGGGCGCATAGATGCCCACCTGCTTGATGGCCGACTCCAGACCGAAGGTACGTCCCTCGTCGGGCACGATGGGGACGATCAGCTTCCCGATCGCGGGATCTTTCAGCAGCCCGCGCAGCATGGCCACGAAGCCCATGGTGGTGGAAACGGCGCGGCCCTTGGAGCCAGCCAGCCATTCGTTAAAGAACTCCAGCGTGGGCGCGGTGAACTCGATCTTGAAGTCCTGGTTGGGCACCCCGCGCGCCGGCAGGTAGCCGCCCAGCTCGCGGCGGCGGCTCTGCATGTAATCAATGGCCGGGTCGCTGGCGTCGGGCCGATAGAACGCGGCTTCCTTGGCCGCGCCCTCGGGCAGGGGGATGTCGAAGGTGCTGACGAACTGGGACATCGACTCTTCGGTGAGCTTCTTCTCCTGGTGGGACGCGTTGCGAGCCTGCGTCGAGCCCAGGCCGTATCCCTTCACGGTCTTGGCCAGGATCACCGTGGGACCGCCCTTGTGCTCGAGCGCCCGCTTGTAGGCGTTGTAGATCTTGGCGGGATCGTGGCCGCCGCGATGCAGCCGGCCCAGCTGTTCGTCGGTCTTGTCGGCCACCAGCTTGAGCAGCTCCGGGTATTTGCCGAAGAAATGCTCGCGGAGGTAGGCCCCACCCTTGGCCTTGTAGGCCTGATAGTCGCCATCCACCGCTTCTTCCATGCGCTTGAGCAGCAGACCCTGGTGGTCGCGCTCGAAGAGCTCATCCCAGTCCGAGCCCCAGATGACCTTGATCACATTCCAGCCGGCGCCGCGGAACATGCCCTCGAGCTCGTCGATGATGCGCTTGTTGCCGCGCACCGGACCGTCCAGCCGCTGCAGATTGCAGTTGACGACGAAGATCAGGTTATCGAGGTGCTCGCGGCTGCCCAGCGAGATCGCTCCCAGGGTGTCCACCTCGTCGGTTTCACCGTCGCCGACGAAGGCCCAGACCTTGCGTTCGGTCTTCTCGATCAGGCCGCGGTTCTCCAGGTACTTCATAAAGCGCGCCTGATAGATCGCGTTGAGCGGACCGAGGCCCATCGAGACGGTGGGGAACTGCCAGAAGTCCTGCATCAGCCAGGGATGAGGGTAGCTGGAGAGACCCGGCTCGCCGCGCAACTCGTGGCGGAAGTTGGTGAGCCGGCTTTCGTCGAAGCGGCCTTCCAGGAAGGCGCGGGCATAGACACCGGGCGAGGCATGGCCCTGGAAATAAACGAAGTCGCCGGGCTGCGAGCCCTTGGGCGAGTCATACCGGGCGCGGAAGAAGTGGTTGAACCCGACCTCCAGCAGTGTCGCGAGCGAGGAGTAGGTCGAGATATGCCCGCCGATGCCCGGATCCTTCTTATTCTGCTTATGCACCATCGCCAGAGCATTCCAGCGGATCAGCGCCTCGACGCGGCGTTCCAGCGGGCGGTCGCCGGGGTAGGAGACCTCATCGTGCCTGGGAATGGTGTTGAGGTACGGTGTGGTGACATCGCCGGTGGCGGGCACGCCGGCCTCGCGGGC
>CAXUIM010000266.1:0-6065 GCA_964250885.1 uncultured Acidobacteriaceae bacterium
GGATAGAGAAGCGGGATGAGAATCATCGTCGCTAAAATAGCGCCGTTTAGAGTGAATGTGGCGATCATCCAATATCTGGATTTAGTTTTGATCCTGCCGCCGGATTCCATCAATGCGTCTTCAAACATAAGGAAACCTCGAGCCCCTTGACGGGTGAGCTATGGGCGTTAGACACCGAGGTTACTGGAAATGTTCCCTTTCGGGAAATGTGCACCAGAACCGCGGCAAAGCGAGTTATGCGGCCCAATCTTGCCGAACAGCATCCAATCCGTAGTCCGCTTGCTGGCTATACTAGTGACCTGCGCTTGCGGGCCGCGCTAAGCGCCCTTCCTAAATCGCCCTTATAAGGAGTTCATCATGGCGAACCTTCTCGACCAGCTCAAGTCGATGACCACCGTCGTCGCCGATTCCGGTGACATCAACTCAATCAAGAAGTACAAGCCGACCGACTCGACCACCAATCCCTCGTTGATCGAAGCAGCGGCCCGCATGCCGGAGTATCAATCCATCGTGGACGACGTTCTCAAGCAGGCCCGCGAGAACTCCCCGGAAAATGCCAGCGACAAGGAAGTGGCTGCTGCCGCCTTCAAAACTCTGGCGGTAGCCTTCGGACGCAAGATTCTGGACATCGTTCCGGGTCGCGTCTCGACCGAGGTGGATGCGCGCCTCAGCTACGACCGGGAGAAGACCATGGCCCAGGCCCGGGACGTGATCCGGCAGTATGAGGAGGCCGGCATCTCCCGCGAGCGCGTGCTCATCAAGATCGCTTCCACGTGGGACGGCATAAAAGCTGCCGAGCAACTGGAAAAGGAAGGCATCCACTGCAACCTCACGCTGCTGTTCGGGCTGCACCAGGCTGTGGCCTGCGCCGAGGCCAAAGTCACGCTGACCTCGCCCTTCGTCGGCCGGATTCTGGATTGGTACAAGCAGGACACCGGCAAGGATTTCCAGGGCGCTGACGATCCCGGCGTGAAATCCGTGACCGAGATCTACCATTACTTCAAAAAGTTTGGCTACAAGACGGTCGTCATGGGCGCCAGCTTCCGCAATGTCGGCGAGATTATCGAACTGGCCGGTTGCGACCTGCTGACCATCGCCCCCAAGCTGCTGGAGCAACTCCAGACCACCGAAGGCACGCTGCAACGCAAACTCGATCCCGCGACCGCCAAGGAAGACCCCATCGAGAAGATCACGATCGACCAGGCTACGTTCGAGAAGATGCACGCCGAGAACCGTATGGCGCACGACAAGCTGAAAGAAGGAATCGAAGGCTTCTCGAAGGCGCTGGAATCGCTCGAAGAGATGTTGGCCAAACGGGTTGCCGAGCTGGGCAAGCCGGAGCCTGCCGCCGCTCGCTAGAGATTGTTGAAGCTGTAGGACTAAGCGAACGCCGTGGCGTGTCTCGCTCAGGAAAACGGTACGCTCTCTTGGTTCGGGTCACGGTGGGCGGAGGGAGTACTAGCCGCTGCCAGATGGCAGGCGAACCGATTTATGTTCGAGAAGACTTTTTTGGGGACGGCGCTGCGGGCGGTAGCTCGAGACACACACGCTGCATAACAACTTCGACTCCAACTCGCTTGCACTCGACAGGGCAAACTGCCCCGAGCCTTCTCGGGGCAGTTTATATTGCCTGCAACATCCCGCATCTTCAAACCATGGAAGTCCTATGACCCTCCGCCCGCGAGCTCTCCGGCCACTGCCGGTTTCCGAGCGCGTGCTCGTCGGGCTACGCTGGCTGCTGGTTGCGTTCTCACTGCTAATGGTCCTGATCTTTCTGGTCGCGGCATGGAGACGGCTGCACTATGCCTTCGAGTACGACTGGATCGAGGACGGAATGCTCGCCTCCGTGCGGCATATCCGCGGCGGACTGCCGCTCTACCAAGCGCCCAGCGTGACGTTTACGCCCTATCTCTACACGCCCGTTTATCTCTACGCCGCCGCCGCCCTGTCGAAGATTGTAGGGCTGGGCTATCCCGCGCTTCGCCTGCTCTCCCTATTCGCTACACTTGGCTGCTTCGGCGCTCTTTACGCCCTGGTCTTCAGCGAGATCCGGCGCCATATTGCTGCGATAGCCGCTGTCGGGCTCTTCGCCGCATGCTATCCCGCGGTCAACGCATCGTTCGATATCGGCCGCGTGGACATGCTGTATCTCTTTTTCGTGCTCTGCGCCTTCTATGCGAGCCGACGCCTCAACCCGATCCTCGCCGCGCTGCTTTGGGTCTGCGCCTTCCAGACCAAACAGGGTGTCCTGCCCATCGCCGTGCTCGCGCTCTGCCACGACTGGCAGCGGCCGCGACGAGTCGCACTGGGCCTCGCCAGTTTTTCAGCGGCCATGGCCATCACGATCCTCTGGCTCAACCACGTCAGCGGCGGCTGGTACCGCTATTACGTATTTGGCATGGTGGGGGGCTACGGATATGTCTGGAACCGGGCCCTGCGTTTTTTGCCCGACGACCTGTTCGCGGTCACCGGGATCGCCCTGCTCACCATTCTTGCGTCCCTATTGGCCGCGGCGCCTTCGCTGCGCAGCCGCGCCACGAGCTTCTATGCGTTCGGCAGCGTTGGGATGATTCTCTTTACGGGCTATCTGCGCGCGCATCGCGGCGCTAACGTCAACTCGCTGCTACCGGCATATGTCTGGATCGCCGCACTGTTCGGCGTTGCCATCGGACGGCTTCTCCTGGTCATCGAGGCGCGTGCCGCCGACCCTGCAGGGCGTCCCGCATCCGACGCTGCTCTGGCGCTCCTGCTTCTCGCTGCTACCATTCAGCTTGCCGCCCGGTTCTACACACCCAATGAGTTCGTGCCCATTGCCAGCGAGCGAAGCGACCGCGCCGCTTTCGAAGAAGAGATTCGCTCTATCCCTGGCGATGTTCTGGTGAGCGGCCATCCTGAAGACGATCTCATGGCGGGCAAGCCGGTGTTCGCCAACAGTGAGGCAACTGGCAGCGTTATAGACGCTACCGACCTTGCCAAGGGAGACGACCTGATGCGGCAATACTCCGCGCTTCTGCACAGCGGCAAAGTCAGCGCCGTGGCGGTGGACATCAGCGCTGAAGAGCACCTGGTCCACTCGCGCACCTGGATGCCGCGCGACTTCCTCGCCATCTATCCTCTGCGCGTGGCGGCCGCCGGCGGCACGGGATCGCACTTCGGTCCGGAGCCGCGCTGGATCTATTTGCCCTGCGCGTCCATCGCCGTCGCCCGCCGGCTCGATCCGCTGGTCGATGTCTCGAGCTGCAACCCTCTTTCTCCGCATTAGTTTAGGTGTCAAGTGCTCAAGGTGTATCGATCTCTTCGGAGAACACCACGTGAACGGCAGTGCTTCACCTTTCACCTGCGGTGATGCCGCGCTACTCCCACTTCAGGGCTTCGACTGGATGCAGGCCGGGACCGCTGCATCCCCACCTCGCGCATACGCTATCCAAGCTGGACGGAACGTAAGGTCTACACCGGGAATAATGGCGGCCTGCGTGAACCTGTGGTTCCATCCTTCACCACGATGCAGGAGATTGCCCAGTTGCGAAACACCGTCCGGTCCATCGAGCACCAGAGCGGTCGTGCCCCGGCAAAGGCTATCGGCAATCGAGGCACGGAGAGTGTCCGCCTGTGCGGGCTTGAGGCCACGCAAGGTGTCCTCCAGTGCATTGAAGTCCGTGCGTTCGGGCTTGCCGGCCAGCATGCCGTAGTACGGATGCCACGCGACATACACGTCGCCCGGAGTGCGGCGCAACAGCGTGAGCAGCGCCGCCGCGCTGGCGCGGCTGTTCGGGCTGGCCTTCCACTGACCGGGATTGTAGATGCAGGCCGCCAGTTGAATGGTCACGCCCAGCATCACAATTTCCGTCATTCCCGGCCACGGCAGACGCTGCAGACGCGCGATTGCCAGGCCAAGAAGAACTCCGAGCCATGCACACATGGGCATCAATACGTTGAACGTGGAAGCGTCATGCCCCATCTCGTACCAGGTGATAAGGAAGATTGACAGCGAGGTTAGATAGAATCCGGCGACGCGGGAAACGCCGCTTCGAAGCACCAGCGACGCCGCGGCAGCGACCAGAACACAGGTTATGCCGAACGGCGCAAACAAATAGGAAAAGAGAAACAGCGCCAGTGGCCGCAGGAGGATGTCGGCCACCGCTCGCGGCACCGTAAACATGTAAAAGCTGTACCAGGGCCCTGTGAGGTGCGTGGCGACTGCAATGACTACACCGAGCCCCACTACAAAGGTGAGTAGACCCGCGACGGTGCGCCGCGCATGCAGCCGGAAGTCCCAGCACAGCATGACAAACGCTACCGGAAGCACTGGCTGCTTCGACTGCACGGCCGCGATCCAGACCAGCGCCGCAAGAACCGGATGAAGCCAGCGCGTCGCGTAAATGGCGCACAGCACGACAAACACATAGAACGAGTCGACCCGCGCAATATCGAACCACGCCTGGCACAAGGGATAGGCGCCGGCATACAGGCCAACGGCAGAAAGCGCGGCCAGCTTGTTGCGTGTCTCCTTCCATACCAGCAGAAAGATCATCGCGAACGCGCCAAAGGTGCTGGCGATGGAAACCGCACGCGCGACCACAAAACCGTCTTGGTGCGTAAGGCGAACCACTTCAGCGGTCGTGTAGTAGTACCCCGGGGCATACATATAGGGCACAAAGGTTACGCTCGGCGCCGGATAAAGGGAGCCGCCATGCGCCGCCTGGCCGACTGTCTCGACGGCGTACCCTTCGTGTTGTTCGAACTCCAAAACGGACCGCACGCGCTGCGCCGCGGAGATGCAGAACAATACAATCAGCATCGTTGCCACGACGCCGGGTGCCCATCGCAACAGACGCGGCAACTGCGCGCGCAGTCCCGGCCGCGGCTCTTCTTCTACGGAAGACTCCATACTGGCATCAGTATTCCACATCATCGCCCATGCTTCAGCATTCCCGTGCACCGGCGATGTTTGCTCCTTCAGCCGGCAGCTCTCAGCGTAAGCAGTGGCGCGCGCGGACATACGGCTTGTAATCCATGGCCGGAAGCGTCAGCCGTTGCGTACGGCTGTTGAGCAGCATCAGCAGTGAAGTGAATGCGGCGAACAGCACCTGCAGCAGAATGATGATCATGGCTGATGACACCGTGGTCGCCCAACCTGGTGTAGCGTGTCCGGGAAAAAATAGCCGCAGTGTCACCACCACGGCGATGGCCAGCAGCGTTAAGAACATCATCACGATTGTCATGATGAGCAAGCGGACGAAGATGGTGTCCGAGTACACCGAGATCGTGCTGAAGCCGTGAACGACGAGCGAATTAAAGTTCATCTTGGAGTTGCCCGCGTAGCGCGTGCCCCGATCCAGATAGATCTTGCGGATGCCCAGCCGTGAGCGCAGGATGGCAGCCGCCAGATTGTTCCAGAGATCCGGCAACATCGTCAGGCGGCGCACGTAGCCGATGGACATGAGCGAGTAGTTGCCGAAGTCGATGTGACTTCCTGTCACGGCTTTGAACAGGGCTTTGTAAACGCTGTATCCGATCCGGAATGTGAGCCGTTCCGACCGCTTGCGCCGCGCGGCGACGACACAGAACTCGCCGCTGCCCTCAATGCCTGCAAACAGCAGGTGAATCGATGCTGGAGGGTCTTCGCCATCGGAGTCCATTACGACCACGGCGTCGCAGTCGCTATCTTCAGCCGCGATACAAAGACCAATCGCAAGCGCTCGCTGATGTCCCACGTTCAGCGCCAGTTCCACAAGCTCCACCTTTTCGATGGCAGACAACTCGCCGACCAGCGCACGCAGTTCACTGGGCTCCTGCGTCGAGCCATCGTCGATTGCGCTGACCGATACACGGCAGGAGAGCTTTGCCACTTCGACATCAAGATTGCGCAGCAGTATGCCGAACGAGACCCAGTCGTTGTAAACAGGGGTTACGACGCGCAGGCGTGCGATAGGGCCAAGGGTCGACATAGCTTAGGCTAGGGTAGCGTCTTTCCGCCAAACCCACCACCTCAAGGACAAACCTGCGGCGACCCTCCGCGCTAAAGAATGTAGCGGCTCAGATCCTGGTCTTTTACAATTCCCGCG
>CAXUIM010000267.1:0-6065 GCA_964250885.1 uncultured Acidobacteriaceae bacterium
GCGTCGGTGCTCTCGCCGGCCAGCATCATCGCGGGCATCGCGGCCGAGCCCTCCGGGTGGGTATGAGCGAAGGCGCTAAAGTCAGACTTGACAAAGGCGGCGTGACCGGCCATGCCCAGGTACGGCTGCATGTCGGCCGCCGGCTTGCCGGCCGGGTCGAGCAGCTGGAAGCGGAACGCATAGGCTTGTTCGGCCGCCAGGTGAGCGGGACGGTCCCAGACCATGGTGTACCCGTCGGGGAGCTGGTACGCGGCGCCCAGGTCGCCCTGCGAGAGCGGCGGCGGCGTAGCCGAGGCGTCTTCGGAGGCAAGTCCGGCCTGGGACAAGCCGGGAGCGATGTTGAGCGTGGCCGTCTCCGTCTCAGGGAAGCCGTTGCGGTAGACGATATCGGCGAAGAGCCTGTAGGTTCCCGGCGGCATCGCGGGAAGCGTCATCCGCAGGCTGCTGCTGCCAACGGCCGCGGGATGCAGATGGAACACCGCATCCATGCCCGGCTCGCGGATGGCGTAGAGGTGCATCAGATGGCCGTGATCGAGCAGAAGATAGTTGTTTTTTACGGGAGTCCACTCGCCGGGATTGCGGGGGTCTGGATCGCCGATCACCAGGTTCAGGGTGTTGCCGATCAAGGTCGCGCGCAGGTCAGAGCTGTGGTATAGGCCGGCGGCGTATCCGGCTGCCTCCACGTTCCACCACCAGCCGCCGCCGGCCACCGCGGCGATGGCGACCAACAGGGCAAGGCTTCCGGCCAGCAGGCCTCGACGGCGGTTGGCGGCATCGGGTGCGGCTCCCGGCGGGAGGCGCGATTCGCGTACGGCCGCGATTACGATCCCGACCATGCCGAAGACCAGGACCAGCCCCAGCCCGGCGAGCAGCAGGCCCAGCGGGCGCTGCATGCGCCGCAGGGAGGTGGGCGCGGCCGGAACCGGAACACTGGCGACCTGGGTTCCGGCGACGCCCTGGATCGTGAAGCGCACCTGCCAGGAGCCCTCGCTCATCAGCCAGAGGGACCCGGTGAAGAAGGCTGGATCAGCGGCGGACGAGTGCATGGCGTCGGCTGTGGGCGGGTGCCGGGAGGCTTCGCCGGTGAGCAGTAGAGGTGTAAGGCTCAGCGAACTTATGGGCGCTCCGGACGAGCGCACTTCCACCACGGCGACACCAGGAACCACGGTCGGCGTGCGGATGGTGATGAAGAGTTGATAGGGGCCGGCTGTGATCTGTTCGAAGACATCCTTGTTGCCCACATGGGCGAATGCCGGCACGCTCAAACAGCAAGCCGCCAGCAGCAGCAGAAGCGGCCGGAAGAATGCCCGCCAGGCCCTCACCGCCGCACCCCACGCATCCAGCGGCCAAACGTCAGTCCAATCCAGGTGGAGATCATCGCGTAGAAGGAAGCGAGCAAAAGGCCGGAAGCGAGTGGCCAGCCATGTTGCGGATTGAAGAAGAGGCGCCTTCGGTCGTATCCGGCCGGGTTGGATCCATAGTCGAAGTAGATCGAGCCGAAAAACCGGTTCTCGCTGGCCTTCGAAAGCAGGAACTTCGCGAAGGGCCACTCCACCGCGAACAGGACAGCTACAAAGAGAACGCCGGATATCAAAGCGATGGTCCAGGGCTTCCAGCTACGGGCGCGCTGCCAGAACAGGTCGAGCGCCAGGGCCGGAAAGACGATCAGCACCGGGAACTTGGCCGGCACAAAATGGGTTACGGGGTAGAAGACGGGACCCAGCTTGGGCTGCGCGGGAAAGAGCGGCAGGATCAGGATCTCGGCGATTAGGAAGAGCATGTAGATGGAAGCCATCACGGTTGCCGCCCAGCGAAACCGCGACGCCTGGGAGACGGCTGCAAACAGCACGGGCAGCGCGACGGCCATCGAGAGATACGCCAGAACGCGGTGCAGCCGGACCTCTCCAGTGAACTCCTGCAGAAAGAACATCTGGCCGCCGATCGCCAGACCGCCCAGGTACAGGAAGAGCCGCTGCAGGGCCTTGAAATCGGTGGTCCTGGCGTCCGCTGCCCGGTTCATGGCGGCCAGGATCAGGAGCATCATCCCAACCGAAACCATGCGTATGCCCAGGATCAGCAGAGCATGCGGTGGACTGACGATTTTCACATCCAAACCGTAGGCGTTATGCCACCAGTTGTCGAAGGGCGCGGAGGTAATCATGGCCAGGCCGCCCCAGCCCGCGAGGAAGACTCCCAGGGGAGCATGCAGTCCCAGCACCTGAACCGACGCCCGGCGCAGCCCGGGATCGCGTCCGGTGGAGGCATTCAGGACCAGCCACATTCCAACGATGCCGGCCAGAACACCGCACGCGTAGATCAGCATGTGCGCGGGCGTCCAGAAGCTGTCGCGTCCGATGGAGCGATGCCAGGAGACATCCCAGGCGCCGCCAAGGCTGGCCGAGGTCACGGCGACGACTCCGGTCCAGATATACCAGGGTGCGCGGGCGCGGCGAGAGCCAGCCTGATTCAGGCTGGTAGTCGAAGGGCCGGTGGCAGACCCGACAGCGTGCGAGGCTGAAGACATAGCTTTATTCTCCGCGTTGGAACCACGTTCTGGAAATCCAGATTTCAAACCTCCCGGATCGTCGGCATCCGACGCTGGCATGCACGATGCGTTCATCGGATACCCGATTCCGATCGCTGGTAGACGCTGGCATTCCCGATGCTTGCATCGGATAACCAATTCCGATCGCTGATACAGGATACGTCCGTTCGGGTGCGATGTTCCCGCATTCTGGTGTGCCGGCGCAGCGCTTGCGGGTGCCATGCCCCGTGTACCATGGACCACATCCTGCAACGCAACTCAGCCCTGGAGCCGCCGTGCGCCTGTTTCTCTCCGTGTCGTTCACCGCAGTCCTGCTCGCATGCCTTTGCGTCACGGCATCTGCCGCCAAACCGCAGATCTTCGAGAGCCCGGCGCTCAGCCACAATCTGATCGCTTTCGGTTACGCCGGCGATCTCTGGACCGTACCCAGTGCCGGAGGACGAGCGACCCGCCTGACCACCGGTGTTGGGCTTGAAACCGCTCCGGTGTTTTCGCCCGATGGTTCGACCATCGCTTTCACGGGCGAGTATGACGGCAACGTGGATGTCTTCACCATCCCCGCCATCGGCGGTGTACCCCACCGCGTCACCTACCATCCCGCCAGCGATGTCGCCGTAGGCTGGTCGCCCGATGGACGGCGGATTCTCTTCCGCTCCAATCGCAACGCCTATAGCCGCTATACCCAGCTGTATACGGTGAACGCTGCAGGCGGCGTGCCGGCCGCTCTGCCCCTGCCGATGGCCTACAGCGGGGCTCTCTCAAAGGACGGCTCGCAGATCGTGTACTCTCCGCTTCCTCCGGCGTTCGGTTTCAGCTTCACCTCGTTCGTCTCCTGGGGCAATTATCACGGTGGCCAGGCGGGCTTCCTCCGCATCACCAGTTTGTCCAGCCTGGATTCCGTCGAGATTCCCCACGAGGTCGCTCCCGATTTCTCTCCGGTCTTTGCAGGCCAGGACGTTTACTTCCTCTCCGGACGCGATCACGGCCACATCGGCATATTTCGCTACGATCCTGTCTCCAAGGCCGTTTCGGAAGTGCTGCATAACACCGGACCCAATATCCGCTCTCTGGCCGCGGAGGGGACAACGCTGATTTACGACCAACTCGGCGCGATCCAAATCTTTGACACCGTCTCCAGGCAATCGCGCGAGGTTCCCATCGAGATCGACGCCGATCTGCCTGAGGTGCGGCCCAGCATCAAGAACGTCGCCGCCGAGATCGAACACGTCGCCATATCGCCCAGCGGCGTTCGCGCGGTAGTGGAAGCCCACGGGGAGATCCTCACGGTGCCGGTCAAGGATGGTCCCACACGCGACATCACCAACACGCCCGGGGTGATGGAGCGTTCTCCGGCATGGTCGCCGGATGGCCAATCCATCGCCTACTTCTCCGATGAGTTCGGTCTGTACGCGCTGCATGTGTCTTCGCAGACCGGCGCCGGCCCGGTGAAGAAGTTCCCGCTCGCCGCCGAGCCCGCGTTCTACTTCGATCCGAAGTGGTCCCCGGACTCGAAGAAGATCTGCTTCCACGACAACCGCCTGAACCTTTACATGCTGGACACCGTCAGCGGCAAGCTGACGACTGTGGGGGCGAAGAACCTCTTTGGCGGCTTCTCCGACACCACCTACGACATAGCCTGGTCGCCCGACTCGCGGTGGATCGCCTATCCGCGTTCCATGCCAAACCACCTGCACGCGCTCTATCTCTACAACCTCGAAAGCGGTGAATCCACGCAGGTCACCAGTTCCATGGGCGACTCCCGCTTTCCGGCCTTCGATCGCGCGGGCAAGTATCTCTATTTCGTCGCCAGCACCAACGCCGGAGCCGCTTCCGATGGTCTGGATATGACCAGCGATCTGTACGATGTCACG
Source organism: uncultured Acidobacteriaceae bacterium (assembly GCA_964250885.1). Classification (GTDB taxonomy): domain Bacteria; phylum Acidobacteriota; class Terriglobia; order Terriglobales; family Acidobacteriaceae; genus Granulicella. The sequence goes on from CAXUIM010000267.1 coordinate 4,417, forward strand.
GGCAACATCTACGCCTTGGTTCTGACCACAGCCGAGGCCTCGCCCGTCTCGCCGCGGCTGGAGGACGAGAAGTCTCCGGGTGCGGCCGACTCTAAAGACGCCACCGATGAACCGGCGAAAGACGCCGGCAAAGACTCGCCGGATGGTAAGGGAAGCGCCGCGCAGAAGGCGCCCGCTCCGGTCCAGGCATTGAAGGTGGACCTGGCCGGGATTCAGGAGCGGATCGTTGCGCTTCCGCTACCCGAGGGCGTCTACTCCGACGTGCAGACGGGCCTTAAGGGGACTGTGTACTTTCTCGAGGAACCCCGCTCCAGCCGCTTCGGCGAACGCGAATCGGTGCTCAACCGCTGGGACCCCAAAGATCGCAAGACCGAGCGCCTCGCCGAACGCGTTGAAAGTTTTGAGCTCTCGGCCGATGGACAAAAGATGCTGCTCGAAGTGTCCAGCCGCGATCCCGACAAGCCCGCCGATGAGGAAGCAGGCGGGCCCCCGCGGCGCATGATTGTTCCGGCCAACGTTCCGGTCAAGTCCCCTGAAGGAGTTCTCTCGTTTGCAGATCTCCAGGTTCGCGTGGTTCCGCATGCGGAGTGGGATGAGATGTACCACGAAGTCTGGCGCATCGAGCGCGCCTACTTCTACGACCCAAACTTCCATGGGGTCGATACGCACGCGGACGAGAAGGCGCTGGAGCCGTATGTGCAAGCCATTGCTTCGCGCGCCGACCTCAACTACCTGTTCCAGGAGATGCTCACCGCCTTCTCCGTAGGTCATCTGCGCGGCCATGGCGGCGCGATCCCCGCCGCGAGGCACGTTCCCGGCGGCCTGCTCGGCGCCGACTACACAATCAAAAACAATCGCTACTGCTTCAGCAAGATCTTCACGGGCGGACTTTTTCACCCGGAGGTGAAGGCGCCCCTGGCTCAGCCGGGCCTCAATGTCGCCATTGGTGACTGCATTCTCGCGATCAACGGGCAGGATCTGACGGCCGCCACCGACATCCAGGAGCCGCTCGAAGATACGGCTGGCAAAATCACGCTGCTGCGCGTTGCCGCTGCCAATGGCTCCAATCCCCGCGAGATCAATGTCATTCCTCTGGAGTCCGAAACCGTCCTGCGCAATATCGACTGGATCGACTCCAATCAGCGCAAAGTGGATCAACTCTCCGGCGGCAAGCTGGCCTATGTTTATCTGCCGGACACAGCGGCTGGCGGGTTCACCAACTTCAATCGCTACTTCATGGCCCAGACCGACAAGCAAGGAGCCGTGGTCGACGAGCGCTTCAACTCCGGAGGCCAGGTTGCCGACTACATCATTGAAGTTCTGGGCCGGCACGTCGAAGCGTACTGGAGTCCCCGCTACGGAACCATCGAGCACACGCCCAACGCCGCGATCTTCGGGCCCAAGGTGATGATCATCAACGAATTCGCGGGTTCGGGCGGCGACGCCATGCCCTGGCTGTTTCACTACAACCACCTTGGTCCTCTGGTGGGCAAGCGCACCTGGGGTGGTTTGGTCGGCATTGGACCCATCCCCGTGCTGATGGATGGAGGTCAGGTCACCTCGCCTTCGGTCGCGTTCTTTTCCCCCAAGGGCGAGTGGGATGTCGAGAACCATGGCGTGGAACCGGACGTCGTCGTGGACCAGGATCC
>CAXUIM010000268.1:0-6007 GCA_964250885.1 uncultured Acidobacteriaceae bacterium
AAGCAGGGCGCCATGCTGAAGCAGATTGGAACCTCGGCGCGCAAGGAGATCGAGCCGCTGTTGGGAACGCGTGTGTTCCTGGAGCTGTTCGTCAAGGTTCAGGATGAGTGGCGCAGCTCGCGCGGCTTCGTCGAAGATCTGGATTGGCGCCGTCAGTTGGAGCAGTTGGCGCTGAGTCAGCAAGGCGAGCAACCCCACCCGCAGAGCCGGCGCCCGCGGGGCAAGCAGAAGGCTGCCGATGCTGTCGCGGAGCCGGAGACCGCGGCCAGGACGGGAGCAGAGGAGGGAAAGTGATCGACTTTTTCCGGCGGTGGCAGGAACGCGGTTTGCACTGGCGCCAGAACGGGCCCCGCGTGGGTGGCCGGGGCGGCGCCGCACCCAGCCTGGCGGATCGAAAGGCGGGAGATCTGCGCCTGGTGGCGATCACCCCGGAGATGTTGATCGCCGAGCAGGAGTCGGATCCGCAGAAGCTGGCGCGGCTGCTGCAGGCGCGCGTGAGCGCGGAGTGGCCGCCCGAACATTGGGAGCCGCATGTGTTTCGTTTCATCCTCAAGCAATTCGAGGAGCGCCCCGATACGCAGGGGTGGCATCGCTACCTGCTTCGTACGGGCTGGTTTGGGCAGGACCGCACGCTGGTGGGAGCGTTCGGCGCCTTTCCCAGAGCGGACGGCGATGTGGAGATCGGTTACTCCACTCTGCCGGAGTTTCAGCGGCATGGCTATGCGACCGCGGCGGCCTGTGAGATGGTGGACTGGCTGCTCCACCGCCGCGGCGTGCGGTCCGTGAGCGCACAGACTTATCCGCGGATGCCGGAGTCGATCAAGGTGATGAAGCGCTGCGGCCTGACCTTTGTGGGGGATGGAGACGATCCGGGCACGATCCGCTATCGGCGCAGCGGCGGGTCGGGTTCCAGGACCTAGAGAGCCTCGTTGGAGGCAATCCCGGAGCGATCTTGACGAACTTGCCGTATAAAGGCTTTGACGACCTGATCGTCTCAGCTGAACGGTCTCCAGCGGATTCTAGCATCGCCCGGAGGTCGTACAAATGAAGACATGGCTATAGCTCGCATCAATGGGAAAATGATCTCGTGGGCCCTGAGGCGACTCGGGGCTGACTTGGAGTCATTGGCTTCGCCAAAAGTCAATGCAGCACGCTTGAGCGCATGGGAGCGTGGAGATGAGTTTCCGTCTGAAGGACAGGCGGAGGCACTTGCTGACAGGCTCGGCATCGCGTACGCGATGCTCTTCATGCCGGAAGTCCCACCCGATGAAAGACCGACACTGGCCGACCTACGGACTCTCGACGGCAGGCCCGTAAAGAAACCGTCCATAAACTTCCTCAAGGTCTTGGACACAACCGCCGCTCGCCAGGATTGGTATCGCGAAGAAAATCCAACAGCCAAGCCGTTACTATTCATTGCGAAGTTCTCCGCACAGGATGGCGCTAGCGCCGTAGCCGAGGATATGCGTGCCGTACTTCGCGTCTCTCGGGAGTTCCGAGAGGGCGCTTCGAACTATGAAGAATTTCTCAAGCTCCTAATCGAAAAAGCCGAGAACGCAGGCGTGCTCGTGATGCGTAGCTCCCTCGTGGGACACGCCACGAAACGCTCTCTAAATGTGAAGGAGTTTAGGGGATTCGCGTTAGTTGATTCGCTCGCTCCGATTGTGTTCATCAACGATGCTGACGCAAAGGCCGCACAGATCTTTACCTTCGCGCACGAACTGGCGCACCTATGGGTGGGCGCTCCGGGTATTTCTGACCGCAACCCGAACGTAAAGGACAGCAGTAAAAACGCTATCGAGCTCCTATGTGACCATGTTGCTGCGGAATTTTTAGTCCCAGAGCGGGAATTCCTAACCCGCTGGTCACCCGCGCGGACTCTAGAAGAAAACATGCGCTTTGCGGAGCGCTATTTCCGAGTTAGTTCACTTGTCGTCCTGAGGCGAGCTAAGGACCTGAGTCGGATCACCTTTGATGTCTTTCTCACGAAAATTGAGGAACAGTACGATTTTTACCGGAGACGCGAAGCTGAAAAGCGAAAGGCTGAAGCACGCGAGGGGCAGAAGAAGAAGCGCGGCGGTAATTTCTGGGCGTCATTTGACCTGCGTAACAGCGCTAAATTCAACGCGGCAGTTGTGGCTTCGATTCGGGCGCAGAGGACTACTTTTGCGGAAGCGGGTGTGCTGTTCGGAATCACGCCTGCCGCTGCTGCTCGCTATGTGCAGAGATTGGGTACCACGCTTTGAAATGGTACTGGCTCGATTCCAGCGCCATCATATGGGCCAACAGAATTCTGTTCCCCGTTGAGAAGGTGCGTGGCTATTGGAACTGGCTTGAAACCAAACTTCAGGATGGCTCCGTAGTAACGCACAAAAGAATCTTCAAGGAAGTTGTAAAGGGTGCGGACGGAGACAAGCCAGACCCAGTAGCTGTTTGGACAAAGAGTCGCAAAGGGATTTGGTGTTCTTACGGTGACACCGAGGAGAGCTACGCCTTGGTAGGTCAGATTTCGTCATTCTGCATCCAGAAATATGGTTTTGCCACGGCGAAGGCATTCCTACAAGGTGCAGACCCATTTCTCATTGCGAGAGCCGCTGTGGATGGAGGAGTGGTTGTGACTCAGGAAAGCACGCGGAAAGAGCCGAGGATTCCTGTGATTTGCCGGGAATTCAATGTTGAGCAAGTTCCATTACACACAATGAACATCACTCTGGACATGACCTTCTAGTTTCAACTTGCTCGAAGGCAGACCGCGCCACTGTTCCCCAGTTAGCCAAATACATCCTGTCAAAAATGTTTGACACAGCGCATTGAGGCGCTTACAGTTTCTATGTCAAATATTTATTACATGGAGGCGTTTGATGTCCACCCTCTCGTACCAGGAGAAATCGCTCTACGGGACACTCGCCGCAGACCTGCTCGTATTCATTTCATACTTTGTCTACGTGATGCACCATCGCACCACGCTGACGCATATCGTCGGAACGATCATCCTGCTGATCTTGGCCCAGATCGTCCTGCAATCGATCATCGCTCTCTCCTCGCGCAACCGCATCACGGACGAGCGCGACCGGCAGGTCGCGGCGCTCGGCTATCGCAATGCCTACTTCGCGCTGGTGGGCATGATCCTCGGGGGCATGGGCCTGCTCTGGCTTCACACCGTGAAGGGCCCTATAAATCCGAATCACATGGGGCTGCACTTCCTGAGTGTGTTCCTGGGAATGGTCGTGATCTCCGAGCTGGTCAAGATCGTGACCCAGCTCGCCGCCTACCGGAGGTCGATCTGATGGGCGGCATTCGAAACAATGTCCGCGAGCTTCGCGCCGCGCGCGAGATGACGCAGCAGCAACTCGCCGACCGGATCGATCTCACACGGCAGACCGTCATCGCGATCGAGGGTGACAAGTACTCGCCCTCGCTTGAGACAGCCTTTCGCATCGCCAATGTATTCGGAGTGCCGCTGGAGCAGGTCTTCCTGTATCAGGAAGAACGCAAGAAGTCCCGCAAAGGGTAAGTGAGCGCTCAACGGGCTCGATACACCAATGCAGAACGCCCTACTCGCGCATGCTGATGCCCAACGCCTTCATCTTGCGGTACAGGTGCGAGCGTTCCAGCCCCAGGGCTTCGGCGGCGCGGGAGATATTGCCCAGCGATCGATCCAGCTCCTTCAGGATGTAGTCGCGTTCGTAGGCCTCGCGCGCCTGCTGCAGCGTGGTGAACTCTTCACGGGCGCCGTTGGCCGGCCTTCCGTCGGTGCGCTGTACCAGCATGGGAAGATGCCGGCCCTCGATGCGCTGGACCTTGGGATTGAGGATAATGACGCGCTCCACCAGATTACGCAGCTCGCGAACGTTGCCAGGCCAGTGGTACTGTTTCAGCGCAGACAGGGCGGAGTCCGTGATTTCGACACGGGGACGGCCGTACTGCTGCCCCAGCTCGGAGAGAAACTCGCGCGCCAGCAGCGGGATGTCCTCCTTGCGATCGCGCAGGGGAGGAACGAAGAAGGGAATCACGTTGAGGCGGTAAAAGAGATCTTCGCGGAAGTTGCCGCGGGCAATCTCCTCTTCCAGGTCCTTGTTGGTCGCGGCGATAACGCGAGTGTCCACGTGCACCGGCGTGGAGGCGCCCACCGGGTAGAAGCGCTGCTCGTCGAGCGCGCGCAGCACCTTGGCCTGCGTCTTGAGGCTCATGTCTCCGACTTCATCGAGGAAGAGTGTTCCGCCGTCCGCGCGTTCGAAGGTTCCCCGTTTCTCGGTGGGCTGGTTCGGTCCGCCGGGGCCGGCGCCGTGACGGTACCCGAAGAGCTCGCTCTCGATGAAGTCTTCAGGAATGGCGGCGCAGTTCAGCTCGACGAACACCCGTTCGCGGCGCTGCGACTCGGCGTGCATGGCGCGCGCGATAAGCTCTTTGCCGGTTCCGGATTCGCCGAAGATCAGAACGCGGCCGTTGGTCGGGGCCATGAGCTTGATCTGCTGGCGCAGCGCCTTCACGGAGATGGACTGCCCCGTGACCGTGCTCCGGGTGAGCTGGCGCGCGAACTCTTCGTTGTCCTCACGCAGGCGTTGCGCCTGGACGGCGTTGCGCACCGCCAGCAGCGTCCGGTCCATGGAGAGCGGCTTTTCCAGGAAGTCGTAGGCGCCCAGTTTGGTGGCGCGTACCGCCGCCTCAATCGTGCCATGCCCGGAGATCATGACCACCTCGGGCGCGCCCGGACGCGGGCCGGACCAACCGCGGCCGCCACGATTCCCATCCCCGCGGGTGCCGTCCCCGCGCGCCGGATCTTCGCGCAGCTGCTGCCCCCGGATCTGGGCCAGAATGTCCAGACCGTCCCCGTCCGGAAGCCAGATATCAAGCAGAATGGCCTGGAAGTCGGCATCGCGCAGCAGCGCGAGCGCTTCGGCGGCGGTCGCCGCAGTGGTGATGCTGTAGTCCTCCTCGCTCAGGATGGCCTGCAGCGACTCGCGGATGTCGGCCTCATCGTCAACGATCAGAACGTGGTTCATAAGGAGGGATCCCCGGGCGCGATTCCCGCCGACGCGGATTCCTCGTCCCGTGGGCGGCCGGCGCCCGCATCCACGCGGCCGCTGCCGTTTGGCCGGCTCGCCCGGTTTACGCCATTCCGGTTTGCGTCATTCCGGTTTGCGCCGTTCCCGTTTGCGCCACTCCCGTTTTCATTGCCGTTAGCGCGGCCCGGTAAGGCGGCCGGTTCCGCGGCCACTCTCGCGTCCCATCTCGCGCTGCCCAGGGCGGCCGTTGGGCTGCTATACCGGACGGCTTCGTCGCTGTCGTGCTGTGCGCTTTCCGGGCTCCCATCCAGAGCTCCATCCGGGCCGCCGTCGACGCCGCTGGCGGTGCGCAGCTCCAGAATGAAGCAGGCGCCGGCGGGGAGGTTCTTCTCGGCGCGAATCGTGCCCTGGTGCTCCTGCAGGATCTTCGCCGCGATGGCCAGACCCAGGCCGGTGCCGCGCTGCTTGGTGGAGAAGTACGGCAGGAAGAGACGCTCGCGCATCTCGTCGGTCAGGCCGGGACCGGTATCGGCGATCGTGAGCTCGACAATCCCAGAGCTCAGCAGGCGGGTGGAGAGGTGCAGCTCGCGCAGCAGACTCGCCTGCATGGCCTCGGCGGCGTTGTCGATCAGGTTGGAGAGCGCGCGCTTCAGCGCTTCGGGGTCGGCCAGCACCAGCGGCAGATTGCGTCCGAGGTCCAGCCGGACGTGGATGTCGCCCAGCCGCCCCGCGAACAGGGCCAGCGAGTTCTCGACGATTGCGTTCAGGTCGGCCGGCTTGGGTCGCACGCTGGGGAACTCAGCCAGAGTGGAAAACTGGTCTACCAGCAGGCGCATGGTCTCCACGGAAGAGGTGATGACCTCGGAGGAGCGCTGGATCACCGCCGGCGAGGGCGATTCGATTTCCTGGCTTTCCAGCAAGGCGGCGATGCGGTCAATGTGTCGCCGGATGAGCTCGGCGTTCAGCGAGATGGGCGTCAGCGGGTTTTTGATCTCGTGCGC
>CAXUIM010000269.1:0-6006 GCA_964250885.1 uncultured Acidobacteriaceae bacterium
CGACATTATGTCCTCACCAACAAAGACCTCGGTTCCTCGATAACAGCACAAAGGCCCGCTTTGGCGGGCCTTTGTGCTGCTCCTTTGCGGCTTGTGAGTTGATGTTAGAAGCGGATGCCGAACTTGATGGGGAAATACGTTGTGCGATTGCTGTTTGCGGGGAAGAAGTCCGATCCACTATACGCGAGACCCGCGGCCGCATCGGCTGCCGTGTAACCCGTCCGTTGCGAGTTATCCACGAAGATGTAACGCCCTTCCCCATACAACTGCTCGTTGGAGAAGTGTGAGAACTTGTAGGTAAACCCGACGCCGGCGCCAAAACCCGGCGCGTTCGAGGTGTAGTGATCGAAGTTCGCGTTCACTTCGTATATGCCGTAATAGCTCTCTTCTTCCTCCGGGGTCGTGAAGTTCGTCACCTTGTGATAGAACCCGACGTCAACCAGCGCATACATTCCAAAGCCATCGCCGGTTGCGCCGAAGAGCGTGTACCGGGGATCGACCGAGAACGACCACACGTGGGCATTGGCTCCGATATCGTTATCGGAAGCGTCGGAGTCGCCCGTATAGATGTAAGCCTGGTCGCTGATCGCCGCCGTGGTTAATCCCATCGCATCGTAATCGAACTCGATCGGCACCGCGAAATGTCTGTTGAATTGCCGTCCACCGCCCACCTGGAGTCCCCAGCTCGGGGTGAAATATTTAAAGGTGTTACCGCTCGGCTGGGCCAGGCCCACGCCGGCATAAAACATGTACTTCGGCGAGCCATCGGAGTTGGTGTTGCTGCCGCGGTACCGCGGACTTCCATAGCGGCGACGGCCGCCGCCGTACTGCATCTCCTTGGCGAAGTCAACAGGCATCGGGTTCAGAGAGGCAACCGTCTGCCCGCCCGTGGCTGCATCTGCGTTGTTCTCCGCGCTGCTTGAGGAGAACTGCGGCGTACCGGCATCATTGGTGGACGGGGCCTGGACATTCAACGACGGCACTTGTACAACCGGTGTGCTTTGCGTGGCGCTCGATGCGCTGGATGAAGATAGCGCCTGTGCTCCCATCACCGTGACACTGGCGCCGAGCACGGCGGTGAGCGCCACCCAGCGGCGCAAAGAAACAGTAGAACTGGTGGACTTAAACATTGATTCGGAACTCCATGCTGTAGATCAGCGACTTGCCAAGCCCAAACCCGGTCTGCGCATTTTTGTTGCGCTTCCAAGGACCGAGCTGTGGCTTCGGGGCTCGTACACGGTGCGATTGTCGTACCCCGTGCGATCCCCTACACCCTGATAGACGGGTAAACTGGCCAACTGGATGCAAGCAGGGCCGGATCGTGGCCGATCCACCGGCCTCGTACACTAAAGACAATCGATGCCTGAACCCGCCAATTCGATCTCCACCAACTCCATTTCCGCCAACCTGGAGCGGCTCCGTAATCAGATCGCCGACACCTGCGCCCGCCGCGGCCGCAGTTCAGCCGATGTCGCGCTCATGGCAGTCAGCAAAATGCATCCCGCCGAAGCCATCCGGGAGGCCCACGCCGCCGGTCAGCGCCTCTTCGGCGAGAATCGTGTCCAGGAGTGGCAATCGAAGGCGCGGACTCTCGCCGATCTCGGCTTTGACTTCGCGCTGCCTGCGGCGACTCCTGCCGGCGCTTCAGCTCCTGAACACAGCGCTTCAGCTCCTGTAAACAGAGCTGCCACCGCAGAAAAAACTCTGCGCATGCACCTCATCGGGCCGCTCCAGAACAACAAGACCAGTCGAGCGGCCGAACTTTTCCATTCCATCGACACCATCGATTCCGTCAGGACCGGTCAGCGGCTCGATGCGGCGGCCCAATCGCTCGGCAGCGTTCTTCCGGTGCTAATTGAAGTCAAGCTCTCACCGGAAGAAAGCAAGCATGGCGTTGCGCCGGAAGATCTTCCCGGCCTGCTCTCGACCCTCGCCTCGCTACGCTCTCTGCGGCTTTCCGGTCTGATGACAGTGCCCCCCTGGAGTGAGGATCCCGAGGTCGCCCGGCCCTACTTTCAGCGCCTTCGCCGCCTGCGCGACGAAAACCTCGCCCAGCATCCCCGCCTGACCGAACTCTCGATGGGCATGAGCAACGATTTCCGCGTCGCCATCGAAGAAGGCTCAACCACGGTCCGGCTGGGAACGGCCATCTTCGGCAAGCGGAACCCTCCGCCCGCAGCGGAACGCTCTGGATAGATCCCGTCTAGGAGCGCTTCCACAGCAACGCGATCGCAGTCAGCAGCGCCGCGGCTCCGCCAGCGAACAATCCCGCCATCAGGCGGGCCAGACGCACCTCGGCCCCGGGCGCACCGCCCGCCACCGCATGCATAAGAACGGCGCGCTGTGTCGCCCAGCCGACAAACAGAAATGTAGCCAGCACCACCACGACACGCGCTGCCACTCGCATGGCAACAGTCTACTTGCCGCTCACCGTCGCGGTCGGCGCGATCACAATTCCCTGTCCCTGGGCCGCCGTCACCGTTACGTTCTTGAGCAGCACCTTGGCGTACGCAATCTTCATCCCGGTGGCCGCCTCGATCGTCACATTCTTCAAGGTCAGCCCGACCACCGGCGACTCCGGCAGACCCACGATGACGCCCGCGGTCTGGCTCCCGGTAGCCTTGACGTTCTCAATCGTGATGTCATGAAAATGCGGCGTCAAGCGTCCCACCGGTGCGCTGGCGACCTCACCTTCGGGATACACCTTGGGGTAATATTCGCTGATCAGGATCGCGGTCTTCACACCCGCCATGTCCAGGTCCTTGAACGAGATATGGGACACGTCGTTGCCACGGTCCCGATTCGCCTTGATCCGGATGCCCTGGTCCGTGCCGTTGAAGTGGATACGCTCCGCATGTACGTTCTGCACGCCGCCCGCGATCTCGCTGCCGATGGAAAGCCCGTGGCCCTTCTCAAACGTGCAGTCGGTGATCGTGATGTTCTTTGAGGGCGCGTCCGGTCCCGGGGAGTTGATGGCTCCCGATTTGATCGCGATGTTGTCGTCTCCCACGGACGAAAAAACATGGTCGATCAAGATGTTGCTCGAGCTGAACGGATCCAGCGCGTCGGTGTTCGGCGAGTGCGGCGCCAGGATGCGCAGGTTGCGGAACTGCAGATCGTCCGAGTAGTAGGGCACGATCTGCCAGAATCCCGCATTCCGCACCGTCACGTTGTTCATGCGTATGTGCCTGGAGTGATCAAACACCACACCCATGGGCCGGGGATGGTCGGTGCCCAGCACGCCGGAGTCCTTTACACCCTGCACATACGCCCACCAGACCTGCCCATTGCCGTCGATGGTCCCACCGCCGGTTATGGTGATATTCTCCGCGTCCACGGAGCCCAGCAGCGGCTGCACCGTCCTGTGCCGCGCAAAGCTGACCATGGGATAGTCCGCGCGGTCCGGAGAGCCGAGCAGCGTCGCGCCCGCGGCGACATCCAGCGTTATGTTGGACTTCAAAGCGATGGGACCGCTCAAGAACGTCCCTCCGCTCAGTCGCACCACACCTCCGCCCGGGTTGGCGGCGCAGGCATCGATGGCTTTTTGAATCGCCATCGTATCTTTGCTGACTCCGTCGCCGCGCGCGCCAAATTGGCGCACATCGCAGGTCTTCAGCCGGCTCTCCCTGGCCGCCCACGCCTGCGGACTCAGCGCTCCCAGCAGCCCCACGGCCGCAGCCCATTTGACCCAGCCCATCGCTCTCCCCTCAGCTACAAACGCTGTAGCCGCAGAACCTGTCAGACAGCCACGCCAGCTATCTTACACACATGTACCGGTCCGGGCATCGCGGGAGGGTGACCGACCCGCTTACGTAAGACCCTCAACAGGCGGGCTCCGCCGTCAGGAGCCTGGCTCCCCGCGGCGGAACGAATGCAGCTGTTTCCAGCCGTAGGCCACTTCCGTGAAGGATTCGCCGGCGAACTCGATCTCCTGTTCGCCCAGGACTTCAGCTCCCAGGCGTTCGTAGAAGTGTCGCGACGGATTGGCAGCGAGCACCCAAACGGCCATGGAACCGAATCCGCGCGTGGACAGCTCGTGCCCCAGGCGATTAACCAGCAGGACTCCCAAACCTTTTCGCTGGAACTCGCGCAGCACATAGATCGCGTAGAGTTCGGCGTCACAGCCCAGCTTGCCAGCCCTCTCCCGGCCGCCGCATAGAAGCCCGACCACTCTCCGCGAGACCGTGTCCTGTGCAACCAGGGCGATCATGCCGGGCTCCGGCGCATTCAGTGTCTTAGCCCAGAACTCTTCCCGGGCCGGCACGGACAGAGCATCGAGGTACGCCCGCGGAAGGATGCTCTGATATGTGGTTCTCCAGCTTTCGACGTGGATCTCCGCGATGGCGAGCGCATCGGCAGCGGATGCGGGCCGAATGTTCTCTTCGTTGTACGGCATCTGCCCGGCTCCCTTATCGATAGACTTGTGGAACGCCCAGGCTGCCTTTGGGGGGCAGATGGCGGATGTAGAGCACCATCAGCCAGATATCGTCTTCGGAGAAGTCCCCGGAGCTTGGCGGCATGCCCGAGGGATAGATTCCATTCTTGATAATCCACTTCAATTGCCCATCGCTATAGGCCTGCACCTGGGGGCTGGCCAGCGAGGGAACCGGAGGGGATATTGTCGCGGCGAAGGGTACCCCGGTGTTCTGGCCGTCCAGACCATGGCAGACCATGCAGTAGGAGTCGAACAACTGTTTGCCGCCGGCGATGTTTTCAGCCGTGACGCGGTCAGGATTCGCGTCCCTCTTGCCGCCGATCGTGATGTGCAGCTTCGTCCAGTCGGCAACTCTTCCCTCCAGCCGGGTAGGGCGCTTCGCCCGACAGCCGGCTACGCCCAGCGAAGCCAGACAGACCAACAGCATCTTCGTAGTCTTCGAAGCCGGCATAAAGCGCCTTACGGCTTCGAATCCGGCATCACAGCGCCGGCGTGAATCCACTGCTCCACCGTCACGATATCAGCATCGCTCAGCTTGGGCCGCGGCGACGGCGGCATGGGCATCGGATCGTCACCACCCTTGGCATGCCGAATCAGCACGACCAGGAAAGACTTCGCTGGATCGCCCGGAATGATTGCGGGTCCGTGATGCCCGCCCTTCAACAGCGCCTCGCGGGTATTCATGTTCAGTCCGCCTCGATGCGCCTGCCCCCCATGACACTTGTAGCAGTTCGTCTCCAGAACCGGCATGACTTTCGCCGTGTAGAACTCCGGCTGCGCCGCTTCATCCTGCGGCTTCCAACCCAGGGCCGCCAACGATAATCCCACCACCCCGAGAGCAATCCAAACGCTGCGCATGCAAACTCCTTTTGAGATGAAGAACGTGGTTTAGCAGCTCTCATTTGAACACTTTCTTGAACGCCGCTCCAGTGCATCCGCGAAGGTTATACCGTGCAGCGCGCATGCCGTGAGCGGATGTACCGGCTTGCCAATCATGACGGCTCCGGGCGACGAGCGGACCGATCCGCATGCCGCGAACGTCCCATACTACATACCGCGATCGAGTGAGGGCCGCCGGCTTCCAGCGAGTTGCAGAGACGGACATGACTCCTGACATAACGAACAACCGCATGAACCTTCTGCGGTACGCTCTGGTGCTGGTTCTCGCGGCATCTGCAATCTACTTCGTCGTCGTCTCCTGGCATTGGGCCCTGCTGTGCGACTCGCCCATCATGCACTACGTCAACTTCCTGATGAGCCACAGCCTTCGGCCCTATAGCCAGATCTCGGACAACAATCTTCCCGGAGCCTATCTGACCGAAGCCTGGGCGATGCACGTCTTCGGCGGCGGAGACCTCGCCTGGCGTATCTACGAGTTCTTCCTGCTGGGTGTGCTCGCCGCGTCCATGGTGGTCATCGCCTGGCCAGTCGATTGGGCTGCCGGGCTTTACGCCGGAGGCATGTTCCTGCTTCTGCATGGCAGCGAAGGGCCCTGGTACTCGGTGGAGCGCGATCAGGTGATGACCGTGCTGCTGATGGTGGGTTACGCCTGCCTGTTCTCTTCGCTGCGA
>CAXUIM010000270.1:0-5915 GCA_964250885.1 uncultured Acidobacteriaceae bacterium
CGCCCCACCTTTGCTTCCAGCCGTAGAGCGTTCCCATGCGTGCTCTGCGTAGCGGACGGACTCTGCCGCGACATCCGGCCCCGCCGGCTTCACGTTTTCTCTCCCTCGTCTGACAGCAAAGCCACTGAATTGGCGCGGCAACCCCAGGGATTCCGGGGCAGCGCCGCGTCTCCACAATTCCCCTTTTTGCTCTTGACACCTCTGGAATGGCCCCTATATAAGAGTCCGGTATTTATATATGAATAGCAGTTGTAGCCAGTGAAAATGGTGTTCGTGAACACCAGGCCGCGAGGAGAGAGCGTTTCCATGAACAAGTTCCTTGAATCCGGGACGTCGAACCGTAGAGCAGGATCAGCTTCGATATCGTGCCCAAACGAAAACCAGAGGTCGTTCCGTGCCATGCGTCTGTGTCTGGCGGAGGCCCGCTGTTCTCCGTTTCTACTGTGTTCAAGGAACCCCAGAAGACAGGGGCTGCACGTCTTGCTTCTCACGGCTTTATGCATCAGCTTTTCGTGCCGCGCCTACGCGCAGTCCGCCGCTTCAATCACCGGATCTGTTGCGGACAGTTCCGGCGCGGTCATTCCCGGCGCACGCGTTGTCGTCGAGAACTCCGACACGAATGTAAAGCAGGAGACCGTCTCGTCCACTTCCGGAACATACAGCCTGATCAACCTGGTTCCCGGGCACTACGTCATCGATGTCACGAAGAACGGCTTTTCCACCGAGCATCTCGCCAACGTAGTTCTCGGCGTCGCTCAAACGGCCAGCTTCAATTTCACTCTGAATGCCGGAGCGGTCAATCAGGAGGTGACGGTCTCCGCGGAGCAAAGTAACGTAGAGTCGACAACATCTGAATTAGGAACGGTGATTGCGACGCGCGCGGTCAATAATCTACCTCTTAACGGTCGCAACTTCACTGAGCTGCTCGAACTTACGCCCGGCGTCAGCCCTGTGAGCGTGGGGCAGAACTCAGCGGGCGGCGGCGGCTTTGCTGGGCAAGCGCTCGGGACCTTTACATTTCCCTCCGTCAATGGCGCGAGAAACCGCAGTAACATGTTCCTTCTCGACGGCGTCACAGATCTCGGATCGTTTATCGGAAACTACAACTACCAGCCTATCGTTGACGATATTCAGGAGTTCAAGGTGCAGTCGCACAACGATCTGGCCGAGTTCGGCCAGGTAGCCGGCGGCATCGTCAATGTCGTGACAAAGAGCGGCACAAACAGCCTGCATGGGTCGGTCTGGGAGTATCTTCGCAACTCCGCCTTTGACGCGCGCAACTACTTCCTGCCTACGGTGAACCCGCTTCGTCAGAATCAGTTCGGTGCAGCCGTCGGTGGTCCTGTGTTGATCCCTCGCCTGTACAACGGCAAGAACAAGACCTTCTTCTTTTTCTCCTACGAGGGATTTCGGCAGAGCCAGGCTGCGCAAAATGTCTTGATTACTCCAACCGCGGCGGAGTTGAGTGGAGACTTCAGCGGCGACTTCGCCAAAGGGGTGATCATCTACAATCCGTTCAGTACCACACCAGACCCCAACAATCCCGGCGAGTACCTCAGAACGCCGTTCCCGGGCGACCAGATCCCCTCCAATCTGATCTCGCCCGCGGCACTGCTGTATGCCAAGACTCTGTTTCCGGCGCCCAATGCGGCGCTCTCCACAGGACAGAATTCGGTGGACACCACGCCAACGGAGACCAACTCCAACAGCTATACGGGACGGATCGATCAATCCTTCGGCGAACGGGATCAGATCTTCGGACGCTTCTCCTACTACAACCAGCCAAGTAGCGGCTCTGCTGGTTACGCTGGGTTCAAAAGTATTGGAGATCTTCACGGCTACAACGTCGCCGTGCACGGATCGCATACCTTCAATCCGACCTCGATCGTGGAAGGGTATTTCGGCCGCAACTTCGGTGATGACTTGACCACCAGAGCCTTCCCGAATGCGCCATCGGGTTTCGCCAATCAGCTCATAGCGGCGGGATTCTCCAGCGCCTTTCTGGATGGCTTTCTGAGCCAATCCGGACCTTTCATTCCACTGCTCGGCATCCCCGGTTACATCGGACCCGGCACGGGAGATAACAACATCCAGGACACGCAGATCGCCAACACATACCAGTATGGCGGCAGCTTTACCAAGGTCTTCAACCGGAACACCATCAAGTTCGGCGGTGTATTTGCGACCAACAACTCACGGTCGCCCATCTCCGGCGTGTCTGAATCGTCAAGCGCGTTTCAGACTTCCAATCTTGAGAGCCCGACCAGCGCTACAGGCGCCCCAACCGGCGATGCCTTAGCCTCCTTCCTGCTGGGCCTCCCCACCTCCGCGCAACGCCGCAACGTTCTCGAGACAGAACACCATGGGCAAGAAGATGGCTTGTACATTCAGGATCAGATTCAGGTCAACAAGAACCTTGCAGTCAATGTGGGATTTCGCTGGGACGTCGCAGTCTGGCCCATCTACGGGAACACGCTTGCAAACGGCCAGGGCTACGTGGGCGACATCAATCTCTCCAATGGAACCTACCTTGTGAACGCGATTCCGCCGGCGTGTTCCCCCACCGTGGGCGCCCCTTGTATTCCGGGCGGCGCTCTACCCGCTCACGTCATTCAGACTCCCTTTGCAAACCGGGCTCTGCATCAGACTGACTTCAGCAACTTCCAGCCCCGCGTCGGCCTTGCATACCACCCGATGGAAAAAACGTCGATTCTGGCCGGATACAGCAGGTTCTACGATGAGTGGAACTCGGTCGTTCAATTTTCCCAGAACGCTGGAGGCAACTGGCCCTCCGTATCCGAGTTGAATCAGGACACGTTGAACACGAACGTACCCACAGTGAGCATCACCAACCCCTTCAGCCAGGGAACGGGGGCCGTTGTCGATCCTCCGGCTACACCCTTCTCGGAGACGGCGTACTACTTCAGTCCCTACTTCAAGACGCCGCTGACCGACCAGTGGAATTTCCAGGTGGAACAGGGCTTTGCAGCGGCCACGGTATTTACCATCGGTTATGTCGGTTCGCACAGCAGCCGGCTGGATCTTGGCGGTCTGTACAACACGGCGGAGTATCCCGGGCCTGGCGACGCGGCAACGGTGGCGAGCCGTCAGGAATTCCCGTACATCACGCCAACCAACTACGACAGCAGCACTGGAAACGCCAACTATAACGCTCTCGAGACGTCGTTGAAACAGTCCACGCGTCACGGGCTCACGTATCTGGTGTCGTACACCTGGTCCAAGGCCATCGACCTGGCGGCCTCCGGAAGCTTTGGGGCGGAAGGAACTCTGCTTCAGAATCCATATGATCCTCAGGCCGACCGAAGCGTCTCAGGCTTTGACCTGCGCAACAACTTTTCCGCCTCGGTGAACTATGAGCTTCCGATTGGCCGAGGCAAACTGCTCAACCTGAATAATGGCCTGCTGAACAGCCTGGTTGGCGGATGGATGGTCAACGGAATCGTCTCCCTCCACTCCGGTTCTCCCTACAGCGTCACCGTGAATGGGGACGTCGCGAACGTGGGAAATACGTTTGTGCAGGCTGACCTCGTCGGCAATCCGAATCCGGCGCGCAAGACCGCGGCGGAATGGTTCAACCCGGCAGCGTTTGTCTCTCCGCCCGAATATTCCTTCGGAACCTTCGGCAGAAATGGCCTGATTTCCGACGCCTACAAGGATGTCGACTTCTCCGCCTTCAAGAGCTTCACACTCCCGGAGAGAATGGCTATCGAATTCCGTGCGGAAGCGTTCAACCTCTTCAACAATGTTGTTTTCTCCGCGCCAGACAGCACGGTAGGAGATCCCGACTTTGGAGCTGTATCCTCTACTGCAAACACAGCGCGTGAGCTTCAGTTCGCTCTCAAGCTCACATTCTGATGTAGCCCCCGCCAGCTGCCCGGTTCTCGACGTGGCAGCTTGCCTCTCGCATTTGCAAAGTTTCAGGGATTAGGCTTCATATATCTGATTCGCTCTGATGACCAGATCGCGACATCTTCGGTTCAGCTTGTTCTCGGGCGCCTTGCTGTGCTTCGGTGTGCCCTGGGGAGCGCATGGGCTCTCATTACTTCACCAGGGCGCAACGCAGCCTCAGGAGATCCCTGCGATTCAAGCCCAGTCGCCTGTCGTGCCGCCGCGGGGAGGTGCCGCATCGGAAACACAGCAAACGCTGGCGACACAGCAAAAGCTGGCGACACAGCAGGCGCTGGCGACACAGCAGACGGGGTCACCATCGGAACGCAGAGCGATCGATCAGGGAGAAAGCCTCGAGCGTGAGGACCGGAATGTGCAGGCGGAGTTGGTCTATCGCGCTGCTCTCAACGCCTTTCCCGCTTCGATTGACGCCATGGTTCACCTGGCGGCTGTCCTGGAGAAGGAGCATCAAACGGGGGCATCGATCGCGTACTGGAAAGCGGCGGTGGCGCTCAGGCCGGACCTCTGGCGACTGCGGTCTTCGCTTGCGGCCGCCTCCCTGGAGAATGGAAACAATGCGGCGGCAATCGTTCTTCTGCAGCCGATCACCACCGAGCATCCAGAGTCGGGCAGCGATCAACTCAATCTGGGAGCCGCTTTGGCGCGATCGCAGCGCTTCGCCGATGCGGCCGGTGTTTATAAGAATGCGATGGCTCTCGCGGACGTAAGAGACTCAGCGCAACTGTCGCTGATCAAAGCGCTGATCACGCTCTCTCGATACAGCGAAGCCTTGCCCCTGAGCGAAAGCTACAGGAACGCTCATCCGCGGGACTATGAGGCCGACTCGCTGCTCGGGCAGATTTATCGAACCCTGGGGCGCAGAAAGGATGCGGAGCAGGAGCTGCAAGCGGCGCTCGCGCTTAAGCCGGACGACCGGGACAGCCAATACAATCTGGGCGTGGTCTGCCGCGAAGAAGGCGAGCTGGATGAAGCCGTCCTGCATCTCAAAGCGGCGGCGGCGCTGCGGCCGGACGAAGCCGATGCTCACTTTCAGCTTGCTCGTGCGTATCGGGCCCTGAACATGCGGGAACCTGCCTTGCGGCAGGAGGCGATCGTGAAGTCGCTTGAGCAAAAGAGTGCCTCGGATTCGGAGGTCGCTGTTCTTGAGAACCAGGCCAGCGAGGCCGTTGCGAACAGGAACTTAGATCGAGCCATCCAGCTTTACAAGAAGGTTGAACAATTGGCGCCTGACAGTTCCGGAACGTACTTCAATCTTTCTCTCGTTTATGAGAAGCAGGGGGATCGCAGGCAGGAGCGCCAGGTGTTAGAGGAGGCCGAACGCGCAGGGCGCACGCCCCTGGCCCCTATTCATAATCAGCTGGGCTTCCTCGACCTGGCGGAAGGACGGATCCCGGAGGCGAAGGTGGAGTTTGAAGAGGTTCTCGCTGAAAACCCGCAAAGCGTGGAAGCCCTTGGCAACTCGGCCATTCTTTCGGCCAGGGCCGGTGATTTGCCCGACGCGACGCGCAAGCTTGAGCTCGCGATTGAAACCGATCCGAAGTATGAGAAGGGTTATGTCAACCTCGGCCTGGTTCTGGCTTCCCAGGGAGAACGGGCGAAGGCTCTCGCCATGCTGGAGCACGCGGTGGCCCTGGATCCCTCTGACGCGGTCGCTCATAATGCAATCGATCAGCTCCGGCAGTTCCAGGTCGCTGGAGGCGTCCATGCAACGGACTGAGCCTCAGCGGCTGCACCGTACCCGGACAAGCCGCAGCCAGCTTTCTGGACTCAACATTCTTTATCGATACACAGGCACACACAAGGAGAGTAAGTGAAAGCGCTCCGATTTATCGCCCCAGTTCTCCCTCTGTTTTTCTTCCTTTCGGTTTCGGCTGCCTTGGCTCAGGTCGAAGGGGAGCATAT
Organism: uncultured Acidobacteriaceae bacterium; assembly: GCA_964250885.1. Classification (GTDB taxonomy): domain Bacteria; phylum Acidobacteriota; class Terriglobia; order Terriglobales; family Acidobacteriaceae; genus Granulicella. The sequence goes on from CAXUIM010000270.1 coordinate 5,833, forward strand.
TGCGACCTCGACAGCTCATCCGGTCCCGGCGATACAGGACACGGAAACACCCGCGCAGCGCGATGCCCGCATGGCCTGGTGGC
>CAXUIM010000271.1:0-1771 GCA_964250885.1 uncultured Acidobacteriaceae bacterium
CCCCAGTCCCCACCCCAGTCAGAGGGCCCGTTTGTGGCCACCTCGGCCCTTACCGGCGAGGGCATGGATGACTTGCGCTCGGCGATTCTGAAACAGCTGCAGGCGGAGGGGGCCATCGCCGCTACAGGCGCTCTGAACAACCTGCGTCAGCAGCAGGCGGTATCCTCGGCTTTGACCGCGCTTGAGGCCGCGGCCGCGGCGAACGCGAACGGCCTGCCGCACGAACTGCTGTTGCTGGATCTTCATGCCGCCCTGGCCGCGCTGGACTCGCTTACCGGCGCCACCAGCGCAGACGACATCCTGGCCCGCATCTTCTCCACCTTTTGCATCGGCAAATAAAGGGACACCCGGATGGCCCGTTTGCATTCACGGAGTCATAGAATTCAACACGGTGCAGAATCTCGAACCTAAGACGCAGGCCGCGCCCGGCGACGTGTGGCCCGACCTCCCGTACACAGCCTGGTCTGCGACGTGCGCCACGCTACAACTCTGGATGCAGATTGTTGGGAAGATCCGGCTCGCTCTGACGCCAGCGATCAACCATACCTGGAATGTGACGCTGTACCCGACGATTCGGGGGCTGACCACCTCTCCGATGTCTTACGGCGATCAGATGCTGCAAGTTGATTTCGACTTCATCGATCACAGGCTGGTGATCGCGACGAGCCGAGGTGTGCAGAGGTCTGTCCCTCTGGAGCCGATGAGTGTGGCTTCGTTCTACCGTCAGGTCTTGAAAATGCTCGAAGAGCTTGGCGCCCCCGTTCCTATCTGGACGACGCCGGTCGAGGTTCTTGAACCAATCACTTTCGAGCAGGACGAGATTCATCGCGCCTACGATGCAGAGTATGCTCAACGTTTCTGGCGCATCTTGCTTCAGTCTGCCCGTGTGTTCACCCTGTTCAGGGCTCGTTTCACCGGCAAGGTGAGCCCGGTTCATCTGTTCTGGGGAGCGCTTGACCTGGCCTGTACGCGATTTTCCGGCCGCACCGCACCGCGGCATCCGAGCATGGCCGGCCTGCCCGATCGTGTGACTCGCGATGCCTATTCTCATGAAGTCAGCAGTTGCGGATTCTGGCCGGGCGGACCCGGGTTCGAGCCACTCTTCTATAGTTATGCCTACCCGGAACCGCCCGGTTTTGCCGCTACATCTATTGCGCCGGCTCAGGCCTTTTTCGATCCGAAGCTCGGTGAGTTCGTTCTGCCCTACGAGGCCGTGCGCCGCTCGACAGATCCGGATTTTGTCTTGCTCCAGTTTCTGCAGAGTACGTATGAAGCTGCCGCGAACGGTGCACGGTGGGACCGAACGGCTCTTGAGATCGCTTGTCCGTCCTGAAAGCGATAGGGCTCAATAGGGCTCAAACATTTCGGCCCGCCTGCGGGCTGTGCGATCATCGGAAGTCCTCGGCCGGGCCGTTGCGATGAGCCGTTGAAGGGAAGCCATGGATCGCCGAGGTCGCGCCATACGTTCTACGCTCCCCACTGGTGCAACGCTCCTCCGGCGGTCTTTGCGCACCCTCTTGCTTTCCGTTTCGTGGCTCGCTGTGGGCACCTGGACTGCATATGGCCAGACCCCGGCTCCCGCGTGGCAGGGCACGGTAAAGGACGAGGCCGCGCAGCATCTCGCGCATGCCAAGGTGGAGCTGGATGCCGGACAGGAACGGAAAGCAGCCACCACCAGCGGCGATGGATCCTTTAGCTTTCGAGTGCTGGCGCCGAAGACCTATCATCTGGCCGTGGCCGCAAACGGGCGGGTCTACCGCAGCCTCACTCT
>CAXUIM010000271.1:1871-4671 GCA_964250885.1 uncultured Acidobacteriaceae bacterium
CTGGGCGGCGGCACCTTCACCAACTTCAATGTCGATGCCGTCCTGGAACTGCAGTCCCTGTCCGGGGTTATGCCTGCGGAGATCGGCCGCGGCGCCTCCGGCTTCACCAACCTGCTGACCCGCTCCGGCGCGGAAGGATTTCACGGCTCCCTCTTCGAGTTTCTTCGCAACTCTTCCCTGGACGCCCGCAACTACTTCGACTACTCGTCCCCGGTCAATCCAGGACGCATTCCGCCCTTCAAACGCAACGAATTTGGTTTCACCAACGGTGGCCCGGTCGTTCTTCCTCACCTCTACGACGGCCGCGGAAAGACATTCTACTTCGTTGAATACCAGGGATTCCGCCAGGTGCTCGGAACCACACAGGTCCTGGCTGTCCCCACGGCGGAGCAGAGGGCCGGCATCGACACGACCGCCTATGCGGGCGACACGCTCATCGTGCCTGTAGACCCAGCGATCGCCGCGGTGCTCGCCCGCTATCCCTTGCCGAACTACGGACAAGGCTCTTTTGGAGCGAATACCTACGCCACCTCCTCGAAGGTCGTGACGGATGCCGACCAATTCTCGATCCGCCTGGACGAGCAGCTGGGGACAAAGGACCACCTCTTCGCGCGCTTCACTCTGGATAATCTGGATGGCCCCGTTACCAACCCGGATCAGACCGTTCTCGATCCCAGCTTCGGCGTAACGTACGTGGATCGCCAGCGCAATGCTGTTGTGACCTGGGTCCGGACCGCAACGCCGCGGCTGGTGTTTGAGACCTCGCTCAGCGTAGAACGCACCACGCCAGCATTCCCTACGCCGGATCAAACCGACCCGGCGATCAAATTCAACGATGCGCTGTTTGAGCCCTTCAACGCTCCCGGCGGTTCCGTGACCCGGGCCTATGGCAATCTGTTCCAGGCTCGCGAAAATGTATCGATTACCTCGGCCGCCCACGCGTTCAAGGCAGGAGCCGAAGTCCGTCTGAATCGGGATACAACCTACTTCGGCATCTCGCCCAACGGCGAATACGACTTTGGCGGCGGTACAGCCTACTCGCCTTCTGTCATCCAGTCGCAGAGCGGAATGCACGACGTGCTTCCCGGCGATCCGCTCCCGGACACCCTCTCCGCCTTCCTTACCGGCAGCCCGTTCGCCTATACCCGCGCCGTCGCGCCGTCCTACTTCTCGAACGGAGCCAACATCGGCGCTGCAGCGATCAACCGCAACAATTTCGCGGCCTACGTCCAGGATGCCTGGAAGATCACGCCGCGAATGCTGCTCAGCTACGGCCTGCGCTTCGAGTTGTACACGCCCATCTCGGAGCGGGCCCACCGTACCGCCGGGTTCTACCCGACCGCGGACGGCGGACAGGAGTACCTGATCAATCCCCAGCCCCGCTACCGGACGGCCATGAACAACTGGGGTCCGCGTGTGCAGCTTGACTATCATTTCAGCGATCACTTCCGCGCCTACGCCGGCGCCGGCCTGACGACCATCCCGCCGAATATCTGGCAGGATAACAATCTCACGGGTGGTCTTCCGTTCGTCCTGACTCCGCGAATCACGGCCGCGCCGGGATATCAGATCCCGTATGGCTTCCAGATCACACCGGCAGAACTTCCACCGGTGTACACACCGGCAGGCGTGAACATCTTCCCCAGCGACCGGCCAAAGGATGTGCCGGCGAACACGGTCGTCGACATCGCCCGTCTGGAAAGCGATATCGCCTCCGTATCGGGTCAGGCTTCGCCGCTGAATATTGGGGGTATCAGCCGGGCCTTCGGAAATGCGGCGCTGGGAACCTGGACACTGGGGCTGGAGCGCTCGCTCGGCAACGTCACCGCCTCGGCCAGCTATGTCGGCACCGACGCCTACAGGCTGGCACGCATCTCGTTCCCCAACGCCTATCCGGGCGCCACGCCGGGCTTTGCGCCCTTTACGCAGTTCAACACAGCGGGCGTTCCGGTCGGCGGTTTCGGCACCGAGAGCCTGGTCACGCCGACATCTCATTCGAGCTACAACGCGCTCCAGGTCTCCGCCGCCGGCCAGAGTGGACACGGCGGTCCCGGTCTGCAAGCGAGCTATACCTGGTCAAAATCCATCGATGACACCAGCACGGTTATAGGCACATCCGCCACCAGCACGGTCGGCGCGATCGCCCAGGCGGCTCCGCAGAACCCATTCGACACGCACGCGGAACGCGGTCCCTCGACCTTCGATCAGACCAACTCGTTCTCACTCAGCCTGGCCCAGCCGATCCCGCTGCAAGCGCTTGGGTTTCTCAACCGAGTCAACCGGAAGTTTGTGGAAGGCTGGCAGGCGATCAACGTCACCACGATCAGCAGCGGGACACCGTTTACGGTGTACTCCGGCATCCAGCAGACCGGGGCCGGCTCCGCCAATGCGGACCGTCCGGATCAGATCGCGACACCGGCCCTGTCCACCGCCCGCGCGGACCGCGAGGACTACTTCGGACGCGGAGCCGGCAACGCCTCATTCTTCTCGATCCCGATCAACGTACCGGGAGGAACGGGACCCAACCAGGGGCGCTTCGGCACGCTGGGGCGCGACACCTTCCGGGGACCCGCGTTTTACGACTTCGACGTTTCTCTGGTCAAGGACACTCCCGTCGGCACGCGGAAATCGGGCGGTGAGCTGGCCGACGTCCAGTTCCGGGCGGAGTTCTTCAACGTCTTCAACATCGTGAACATGGGTCTTCCTTCGAACACAATCCTCGGGTCCGGTTTTGGAATCATCAACCGCACGGCCGGGAGCTCTCGCCAGATCCAGTTCTCGCTGAAGATTGCGTTCTAGC
>CAXUIM010000271.1:4771-5913 GCA_964250885.1 uncultured Acidobacteriaceae bacterium
TATTCCCCGGTTGGTCAGGAGGGTCGGGAGTTTTCTACTTTCTGTTTGAGTTCCATGACGTAATGCTTTCAGGGGGCTGCTCCCGCGCAACGACAAAGTTGACCCGGTGCGTCACTGTGTGGGTGACCGCCGTTGAGCCCACGTCCGCCGTCGGGCGGTCCGTCGAGCCGCCGCGGGAGTACAATTTTCGGCATTGGAGTTTCGGCATTGGAGGAGATATGAGCCCTTTCTCTCGACGCAGCTTTCTGCAAACCGGCCTGGCCGTCGGCGCGCTCGCTGGCTCCGGGGCCCTGCCCCTAACAGCGGAAACCCCGGCCGCCACGGACTGGGTGACCCTGGGACGCTCCGACATAAAGGTGACACGGCTCGCCTTCGGCACCGGCAGCTTCGGCGGCCAGGTGCAGCGGAATCTCGGGCAGGCCCAGTTCACCAGCCTGGTCCGGTACGCGTACGACCGCGGGATCCGCTTCTTCGAGACGGCAGACTCCTACGACGATATGCACCGCATGCTGGGCATAGCGCTCCAGGGGGTTCCGCGCGACAGCTACCGGCTCATGTCCAAGATCACCACCAGCGACAACGTGGACCCGCAGGCCAAGTTCGACGAGCTGCGCCACCAGGCGCAGACCGACTACTTCGACATCATGCTGCTGCACTGGCAGCATGAGGCGAACTGGCCCGCGGCGAGCCGGCGCTGGCAGGATGGGATCTCCGAAGCCCAGGAACGCAAGGTGATTCTGAGCCGGGGGGCGTCGGTGCACGGGCTGCCCGCGCTGCGCCAGGTGCCCGGCAACCAGTGGCTGCAGGTGGCGATGATTCGGATGAACCACAAGGGCACCCGCATGGATGCGGAGGACTACAACACGGAAGGTCTGGGGGACGTCAGCGAAGTCGTCACCCACGTGAAACAGGTCCGCAAGGAAGGCATGGGCGTCATCAGCATGAAGCTGATCGGGGAGGGCGCCTTCAACCACGAGGACCGCCAGAAGGCCATGCGGTTCGCCTTCCGGAATGCGGGAGTGGAGAGCGTAACCGTTGGATTCAAGAGCCCGGCCGAGGTGGACGAAGCGATTCACAACCTGAATCTCGCGTTTGCCTAGGAGCCGTTCGACCTGAAGCCACCGAGGCAGCCCGTCGAGCGC
>CAXUIM010000272.1:0-5905 GCA_964250885.1 uncultured Acidobacteriaceae bacterium
AGCGGATCCGCGGTCAGATCACCGCGGTGGAGAGAGCGCTGGGAGCCGAGGATGAGTGTCCGGACATTCTGATGCAGCTGGCGGCGGTTCGCGGCGGTGTGAACAGCCTGATGGCCGAAGTGCTGGAAGATCACATTCGTCTGCATCTGGTCGGCAAGGGCGAGGTGGCCATGGCGCCGGATATAGCCGAAGACCTGATCGACCTGGTCCGGGCGTACATGAAGTAGCCGCGGCGGCAACTTTCGCCTCCCCCTGGACTTCCGCTGCTCCCTAATCTAAGGATGGGCTGGCGCTGGTGTTGCGCCCGCGGCCGCATGGGGTGCGGCTGCCGCAAGAACGGATTCTGGCAGATCGTCTCGGACTTCCAGTACCAGCAGTCTTGCACTTCCTGCGTCTGGCTTGTAGGCCACCAGCGCCGGCAAACCTGCCAAGTGGAAGCATGGGGTGTAGTGGTCTTCGCCCGCCCACAGCGTGTCAGAGAAGCCGCTTTCGTACTTGCCCGCAGCCCGCAATGTCAACGCTGGTGCAGCGCGTGTCTCCGGCTGCAAGACCACGCTCAAACCGCTTGTATCGCAGGAGGAGCTGACGATGGTCCCCCGCGCAACCGTCGCATCCGGCGGGAGCGAAAACGTCAGAGGGGGGCCGTCTCCGCGCGCGGCGGGCGGTAACTGGTTCCAGAGGTCCACCGCTTCATCATGATCCGAACCCAGCCAACGACTCGCCACCGTGCGAGCATAGTTGTCCGCAATCTTGGGCTGGTTGCCATGCAGCAGAATGTACCCGACAAGCAGGTGATAGCCGGCCCGCCACGGCTCCAGCTTCTCCGCCGCCTGCGCACTCTTGTATGCAAGGTTCATATGCCCGAGGCGCCATTGGATGATCGCCAGTTCCACGAGAGGCGGCGCAAACTTGGGCGCCTCGCTGGTAATCGATTCAAGCCCATGCTGGGTTTGTTCCAGTTGCGGCTGACTCTGCTGCTGGAGCGGGGTACCAGACATGATGAGCGCGAAGGCAGACCGGTAACGCAGTGGATCGGCCTGGACTGCTTTTTGCCATTCCATCCTGGCTTGCTCATCCTGGCCCTGCCGCCATGCCAAGAAGCCCAGCTCTTCATGAGGCCCGGCAAGGTTGGGGTCCGCCGACTCCGCCGCTGCAAGCCGTGCCTTGCCTGCTGCGAAGTCATGCGCCCCTATGTCCAACGAGCCCAGTTCGTAGTCTGCCTCTGCTGCGGTCAAGACCCTTGCCGAATACGATTTTTCATCCTGCTTTTGGGTGGGCGGCAACACAGCTGTTAACACGGCGGCGTTGAAGATATAGCTTGAGAGTTTGCCCTCAAACTCCTTTGGATCGCCGAATACCTGCTGAAAGGCCTGCAGCTGCGGCGTGCCACTCTCCAGAGACGCAATGAACGCGTTGAGTTTGGCTCCGTCACCCATATCTGGACCAAAGGTCATGTAATGCACCATCGCCCAGGCTTCCCCGTAAAACAGGTCCTCTCGATTTGCATCCGTGGCGAACGTCCTTGAAGTCGCCACCAGCATCTCGGAGGTAGGAATAAGAAATCCAGTTCGCAGCCGCCCGGACCGCATCGAAGGAACACCTACATGAACTGAATCACCCTGGAAGCGGGTGTAGGCATAAAACTCAGCCAGTCCTTCATCCAGCCACGTGGGCAGCCAGTGTACATTCGCATGAATCACGCTATGCGTGTATTCGTGGAAGACCACGACCTGATTCAGGTCTCCAAAGTCATCCAAGCGAACCATGGCATACTGCCGCTCCCAACCTTTGAAGAACTCGCCAGCCACGCGGTCGCGATCTTTCCAAAAGACGGGCCCCAGTGCATGCAGCCCCGGCTCCCGAACCGCAACGACGAGCAAGGGAGCCCCCGTCTCCAGTGCAGCATTCTTGAACCGCACCGCAAAGACCGAGCGCATCTGCTCAAACTCTTTGGCGACTGCTCGTCCATCCCGCTCCGAGCCGTCAGTGACCACATGGAAATGCGGGCTCTGAATCTCGCGCCAGGTCTGGGCCAGGGCGCTGGAAGCTGGCATGAAGGCGTAGCAGAGCAGCAGGCAGACGAGTCGTCGGCCAAGAGCAACAAGGGGCGCGAGCATTGACTCAATTCTGAGGATGGACCTGCCGTTCGTCAAGAATAATTTGGAGAGACTCAAGTTTCTACTCCGCTGACCCAAGCTGCAGGGTTCGATCTGTCGTTGGGTTGACCCGCGGTTTGCCGAATCTGAGGTTTTGCACCGTGCGCAAAGGATGATTCGCGCACGCCGATGCAAGAAACTATATGCAATTGTCGTTCCACTGGGCGACACGTTCACGCAACGAGGGCTTGTCCTACGATGAGCGAAACGGCCAAGAACTCCGAGGCTTCGCTGTACGCCAGCAGCAGAAGAGTTCCGGCGTGGCGCGTTTCCACAGTGGTCGGTTTGACGGCGGCCCCGGGTCCAGATTAAAGTTGAGATACACGGGAAAGGAGGATGGTCCAGCCTATGAAAATTGATTGTTCCAGTTGTTGCTTTACAACGCGTGAGGTGACTGAGGCTTAGAGCGTCCGCTGCTCTAGACCTGACGGTCTTTTCGAAAGTACGGAAGTCCGGCGAGGCCCATCCGAGAGCGGATGCCTCAAGTCAATCCCACCAGATCACCGCATAACGGCCTGCTCCCTCCCGGGGGCGGGCCGTTTGTGTTTTGCCCGGGCCGTTTGTTCTTGCGCGGTCCGTTTGGGCGGCAGCTCGCAGGATCTGAGGATGTCCGGGCAATCGGCCGGGGCGCTGGATCCGTGCACCGCGGGGCTGTTCCGGCAGGCAATTTTTGCCCGTGCCCAGCATCAGCGTGATGCGCCTTCTGGACCCGGAAAGCCGGCGCTGAAAAGGAATAGGATTCTAGATATGGATGAGTGGGTCATTGCGGGCCGCAGCTTCAGATCGCGGCTGATCGTGGGGACGGGCAAGTACAAGGATGGAGCCGAGACCCGGGCGGCGATTGAGGCTTCGGGAGCAGAGATGGTGACCGTCGCGGTGCGCCGCGTGGAGCTGGATCGCTCCCGGGAAAGCCTGCTGGACTTCATCGACCCGGCCCGATACTTTCTGCTGCCCAACACCGCGGGCTGCTACACGGCGGACGAAGCGATTCGCGCGGCGCGGCTGGCGCGCGAGGTCGGCCTTTCGGACTGGGTGAAGATTGAGGTTATCGGGGACCAGGCGACGCTGTATCCCGACGTTCAGGCCACGGTGGAAGCCACGCGGGTTCTGGTGAAGGAGGGCTTCACCGTTCTGCCGTACACGACCGACGACATCGTTTTCGCCAGGCGGTTGATCGACGTGGGCGCGGCCGCGGTGATGCCCCTGGGCGCTCCCATCGGAACCGGCTTGGGAATCGCGAACACCTACACGCTGCGCATGATGCGAGAACTGGTGCATGAAGTTCCGCTGATCGTGGATGCCGGCCTGGGCACCGCCAGCGACGCGGCCCTGGCCATGGAGATGGGCTTTGACGGTGTGCTGCTGAACACGGCGATGGCGGCGGCGAAGGACCCTGTGCTGATGTCCTCCGCGATGAAGAAGGGTGTGGAAGCCGGGCGCGAGGCTTGGTGCGCCGGGCGCATGCCCAAGAAGCTGTATGCCACCGCCAGCTCGCCGCTGGAAGGAATCTCGCGGTAGTCGGGCGACGCTGGAGCCGTATTGCCGTAGATGCTTCAGTCCACCGCTGCGAAGGCTTCGGCCAGATCGAGGTCAATCGAAGTGCCAGGAATGGCTAGATGGCCCGAGTTGACGGCCTGCAGCTTCATTGTCCCAAAACTGTGGGCCATCTGACGGATCGAGTCCAGCAGCCAGATGTTTTGAACGCCCATATTGAGGTAATCGGTGAAGACGACCTCAACGCGGGAGAGACGATCCTCCGGCGAGAGTATTTCGACGCACAACAGCGGCGGCGTGCGCAGGACGCGTTCGCGGGCAGCGCTGCGGTCGAGCAGACACACATCACAAACACGCACTCGATCCGGCGCCACCAGGATGCGCTGCTCTATCAAGCCGATCACATTCCACTCGCGCTCCTTGCGCGCAAACAGGCTGGCAAGAATGTACTGCAGTCGCGCGTGTTCGTACTCCCCCAGATGGCGCTCCTCGATCTGGCCGTCGACGAAATCGGCGTCGGGGTCATAGCTGGTGCGGAGGTACTCGTCGAGAGAGAGCAGGGATCGGGTGATCGCCACGGGGAACCTCCTGGGTGAATTACGCACCCGGCCGCCCCCGGCGCGGTCACTCTTTTCACACGGGCTACTCTCTTGAATCGAGCGTGTACATGGCCAGGCCGCTGAGCAGCTTGGGGTAGAAATCGGTGGACTTCTGCGGCATGACTTCGAGGTTCAGCGAGATCTCTTTCATCTGATCCAGCGTGACGGGCTTGATCAGGAAGGCGGCATCGGCATCGCTGGAACCGACCTGAGCGAGCGCTTCGGAGGCCTCGCGAAGGTAGCGCACATGAGAGCCGGCGCGCACCGTGTCCTGATCCAGGCCGAGCAGCTTTTCCAGCACAACTTTGTGGAGCTGGGTTACGTCGAGCTGCTGCTGCCGCGAGCTAAGCCCGGCCAGCAAAGGCGCGACGGCATCGGGCTTCGGGGTGAGCAGAAAATCGGCGTCGCGAATGGCCGCGATGAAAGCAATGCCTGACGTCTGGTCGAGGCGTTGCAGCAGTTCGGTAGCGCTGGGGAACGGACCGTGGCCGGTGCGGGCAATTTCCTCCACGTTGAAGTAGGCCTCGGCTTTGGCTGCGAACTCGCGGCCATTGAAGCCGGTCAGACCGAAGGCCACGCGGTGGGTGGGCAGGATCGTGATCCCCGGGGCTTCCATGTTCACGAAGGTCATCATCATGGCTGCCTCCGGGAACTGGGGAGAGGGAAGGGCAGGCTCTGCAGCTTTGATAGCTCCGACGCTTTCGTCGAGGCCGAGTTCGCCGGCGCGTTCCTGCATATACCCCACCGAGGTCTCATAACGGTGGTGCCCGTCGGCGATGATGAGCTGTTTGTCCGCCATCACGGCGAGCACCTTCTGGATCACGGCCGGATCGGCCAGCTTCCAGAGGCGGTGGACGACGCCGTATTCGTCGGTGATCTCAAGATCCGGTGTGCGGGGCTTGCCATCGGTGGTGTCGAAGATCAGGTGCTCGGCGGTGAAGGTGGGGTCGGAGTAGAGCATATAGATCTGCTCGCAGTAGGCGCGGGTGGCCTTGAACAGCGCGAGACGATCCGATTTGTGTTTGGGAAAGGTCTGCTCGTGGCGATAGATGATGTGATCGGTATAGTCGTAGAGCGCACCGAGTGCGATGAAGCCCCGGCGCTCGCGCACATCGCTGGAAGGATCCGCCCCGGCGCCGCTTCCAGGGACGGTGTAGGTCTGCGAGTATCCGTAGAGAGCGGGCTCGGACTCTTCCTTGAGAATGCCCTGGGCGCGCCAGTCCTGCAGCGTTTCGGCGGCGCGGGTATAGACGTTGTTGCCGTCATCGTCGTGGGCCTGCTGCTTGCCCAGGATCACGCGGATCAGGTTGTAGGGACTGGCTTCGTAGTAGCGCTCCTGCATGGCAGGCGAGATTTTGTCGTAGGGCTGGGTGACGACATCGGTCATGTTGACGCGGGTTGAATCGTAGCGAAGAGCTCGGAAGGGGTACAGACGTGCCATGATTCGATTGTACGGTTGCCAGCAGGCCGTTTATCGAGCGAAGGCGGTTCTGCCGTTGGCCAGGATCGGCACCCGCATGGGCGCCGCTCTGTTGAGCGAAGGAACTGCCGGAAGCCCTGTCGAGCGCGCGCTGGAACGAAATTGCGCTAGAGCATTTTTTCTTTTACTGTGAACTGGAATCAGGCGTGCAGTGTCGTTTTTTTCGGGGAAAAACG
>CAXUIM010000273.1:0-5903 GCA_964250885.1 uncultured Acidobacteriaceae bacterium
GCCCTCGCTGCGGCCGATCCAGTTGCGCTGCATGGTGCGCACCTTCTCCGGCCAGCCGGGCATCTGGTCCAGGCCATCCAGCAGCTCGGCCGCGTACTTGGTGATGCGCAGGAACCACTGCTCCAGCTCGCGCTGCTCGACCAGGGTGTCCTCGTGCCGCCAGCAGCAGCCGCCCACCACCTGCTCATTGGCCAGCACGGTAGCGCACCGCGGGCACCAGTTCACCTTGCTGGAGCGGCGATAGGCCAGGCCGCGCTCCACCATCTTGAGGAAGAACCACTGGTTCCAGCGATAGTACTCCGGCAGACAGGTAGTGACCTCGGTCCCGGCCCAGTCATAGCTGAGCCCGAGACGCCGCATCTGCGTCTTCATCTGCGCGACATTTTTCAGCGTCCACTCGCGCGGCGGGGTGTGGTTCTTCAGCGCGGCATTCTCGGCTGGCAGACCGAAGGCATCCCAGCCCATCGGGTGCAGCACGTTATAGCCGCGCATGCGCATGAACCGCGCCAGCGCGTCGCCGATGGCGTAGTTCCGCACATGGCCGATGTGCAGTTGGCCGCTGGGGTAGGGCAGCATCTCCAGGCAGTAGAACTTGGGCTTGCCGCTGTCGTGCGGGCCGGCGGCATAGAGCGTCGGGTCCGCGTCCCAGCGCGCCTGCCACTTGGGCTCAATCTCGGCCGGAGTGTACCGGCCCGGCTGCGGCTCTTCGGCGGCGGCCTCGGGCGTGGTTTTCGTCATTTGATCCGCTTCCATACATCGATTGTACGAAAGCGCGCAAGGACGCAGCGCAATCTCCGCTTGCTTACTGATTTCCCCTGCATTCCAGCGAGAGGGGTTCGCGGCTCCGCGTTAGGTGTCGGAGAGAACTGGTATCTGGTTCACCAAAGGGGATCCAAGCTGGCTCCATGAGCGAAGAGGTTTTCGATGTAGTCCCTTCAGTCCACTGGACATTTCAATGATGACAATTCAACGTACCGAAATCCATTGCGCAGAGCCCAATTCGCGGTCGATTCCGCGCTCGATGAATGCTGTTTACAGGGGGCGCTCTGAACCGCCGCCTGCCGGGAGGAGAAGAAGCTGAATCCCGAGACCCTAGATAGCGCGGACTACGAACTTGTTCTAAGCAGAACGGCGGTGCCGGGCGCGACCGGCACTTCCCTGCCGAGGGATTCTGTTTCCTGGGCATGCCAGTGTCCTGCTGCATCCACGGCAGCACCGCCCAGGGTGATGCCCTCGCCACTGTCCAGGGAGCGGCCCGCAAGGCGGAGCACGGAACCACGCCGCATCTGGATCTGCCCCAGAGAGACGCGAAGGCTGCGATCCGGAGACTTGTTGATCAGCACCACGGAGCGAGGCCGGCCGCCTTTGCCCAGCGCATAGGCGCTGACATTGGCGTCACCGGCATCGAGCTCGACGGGGAGCATCTCCAGCCCCTCCGCCACGCTGAGGGCGAAGGCGAGCATGCCGTAATAGGGCGCGGCCACGCTGACCTCACCCGTTTCCGTGTTTCGGATGGGCGAGTAGGAGCTGAGAAAGCCGAGCTGGTTGAAGCCGGTCTCCATGTTGACGCCGGCGCAACCATACCGCGCGAGCAGCAGCATGGTGTCCAGCGTCCAGAGCGCTCCGGTCAGGGTGTCGCTGACGCCGGGCCGTCCGCCTCCGAAGAACGAGTTAATCTCACACATGCGCCACGGAATGCCGCTGCGGGTCGAAGCCGTGTGGAGGCGTTCCAGCTTGGCCTGCAGGGCGGGATCGGGGAGCAGGAGCTGGTCGCGCGTTCCGAGCTTCTGATTGCCGCGGTAGTAGTGGGTGGTGAGCAGATGCACATCGCCATGCGCATCGGCGGCCATCCGTTCCACCCACTCCACCGAGTCGGCGCTGTCGGGGCCGGCAAAGCGGATGCCCGGAACCGCGGCGCGAATAGCCGCAGACCAGCGCTTGAACTCGGCGAGATAGCTCTCGTAGGTGTACGGCGGCGGCCGCAACGGTGTCTTGCCGCGGCCATAGTTTTCTACCTCGTTGCCCAGTTCGATCGCGAGCAGCCGGGGTCCCAGGATGCGGGCGACAGAGGTAGCCTCCGCGATAGCCTCGTCCAATGTGCCACGCCCGAAGTTGACGCTCCAGAGGGCTGTCCAGCCGGCCGCGTCCAGGAAGCCTCGCAGATGTTCGAAGCGGGCCTGCGTGACGACCGTGTTCTTGGGCTCGGAGAGCGGCTGCCCTTGTGCCGAGTAGGTCGTGAAGTCCGCGACGATGCCGCCGGCGCGCAGGACGCCAGGTCCCAGGTTGCGCAGCAGTTGCACGTACAGGGCGTCGCCGGCCTCAAGCAGGCCTGTCCGGGCTACGGACGACTCCTCGTATCCCAGACCCGTGAAGTTCGCCGGGACGACCGCCAGCGGTTTGCCGTGCGAGACACGCAACTCCGCCGCCGCGGCGCCGTCCGCGGGCCCGGGGGATGTCCGCGCCGGCATTCCCCGGGCCAAGGCTCGTGTAACGGACAGAGCCATAGCGGACGCCACAAGTCTACGGCGAGTCAGCATAAAACATCCTCCAGATAACCGCGACTTGATGCGATCGCGGTCCAGCTATTGGAAAGATAGGCCCCGGGGCTGCCATGCGGCAATCGGGCTCTGTGGCATCAACTGAGCTCAAGCCATCTCAGGGTTGCTGTTCCCGGGCTGAGGACTTCAAGTGGCCTTTCCCCACGATGGTGGGCGCCTCCGTACTTGCGGGCGGGTTGAACACGGGAGGCGGCGACTATCGAAAGGCGTTTGCAAGCTATGAAGCTGCCATGCGCGAGTTTATGAATGCGGCGCAGAAGATGGCCGAAAGCGTGAGCTGGTTCATCCCGAAGACGAGGCTGAATTGTGGCTTGGTAAGAAGCTTTGGCCCTGGATGCCGGAATCAACACTGAAGGAGTTGATGATTGAGCAACCAGCTAAGCTGGCGAGCCGGGTGACGCTGAAACGCTACGAGTGAAGCGGTCCGAACTTCATGTTCTTTCGGCAGCCAGGCGCGCGGCCTCGCCGCGGCGTCTCATTAGCCTTACATACCAGAACGTCCAGAGCGCGAGGCCACCCATCGCCCCGTAGCCGACAACCGGACCTACAACAAGAAAAGTTTGGATCGGCATGCTGAAAACCAGGAAGCAGGCAACTCCGGTTTCGACGACCAGGCCGAACCCCCAAACCAGCGTCATGACGGTCATGCCGCGTCGAAAATGTGGTTTGTCGCGGAGCTTCTCGAACTCTTCAGCCTCGAGTTGGGAGTTTCGACGCTTGCCGGCGCGGGCGAGTTGATAGATCAGCGGACGTCCCATTGCGGCAGAACCAAGGAAAACGAGGCCGATTAAACCGGTGACCAGATTTTCGCGTAACTGGAGAAATCGCACCGATCCCCCGCCGATGAACGCGAGCAGGGAGAGGAGAATACCAGCCAGCACCAGGAGCGACATCGCGTCGAATCGCCGCTTTCGTGCGAACTCAATCAGGCTCCAGAGGATCGGAGGCAGGGATGCGGCCAGCAGAGCATGGACCTGGCCGAAGCCGGCCTCCGCTCGAACGTAAATCACATACGGAAACACAATGTTGACGAGTATTTCGATGCCGACGTAGGCGATTCCCTTGCGCATGAGATTCATCCTCGTTTTCTCCTTCGAGAGCCTTTCAATCTAAAAAAAGTCTACCGGTTGCGGAGTTCGTTCCACCTTTCGTCCTTGGCACTGCCGGTGAGATCTCCCGCTCTGGGACGCAGGCGCGGGCGCCGCATCAAACCGAACCTCAGACGGCGGTGTAGCGCCGCTATACGACGGTCGCCCAGGGACGTTCATACCCACCTTCTAAGTTGATATCTGAGGCAAAAACATGGAATTGCGTTTTGGCGAATAGGATTACACTCGCTGCGAGGAGATGCCACCGCCCATGGTCGACGAAGTAAAGAACGATATTAGTGCATGGAATACTCCGGATTTCCGGCCCGACCTCGCCTTTCCCACGCTGACGGCGGAGATGGTCGAACGCCTGCGCGCCTACGGGCATGAGCAGACGTTTCCGGCAAATTTCCTGCTGTTCGGTCATGGTGCACGGCAGGTCGACATGTTCGTCGTGCTCGACGGGGCCATCGATATCTGCCTTCCCGCTGCGAATGGCGAGTCCAAGATCATCGCGCAACATCACAGATTCGACTTCTCCGGCGAGTTGAATCTTCTGACCTCACAGGGATCCCTTATCGACGCAAGGACGGTCAGCGAGACCCGCCTTCTGCGCATACCGCGTAACGAGCTGCAGCGACTCATGCGCGCAGAGGGCGATATCGCGAACCTCATTACGCAGGCGACCATCTGGCGCCGCATCGGCATCATCGAACAACCGGCCGGTGGGATCGCGCTCGTGGGACGGGCCGATGATGCGGAGACGACACAACTTCAGCGTTTCCTTCTCCGCAATACGTATCCGCACAGGATAGTCGAGCCGGGTGCGGAGCAATCGACTCAAGCCGGCGATAAACTTCTGCAGCGTAAGGCCACGCTGCCGGCTGTGATCCTCTCCGATGGCCGCACCTTGCATCGGCCAACCATCACGCAACTCGCCGACGAGCTAGGCATTACCGAGCTTCCTGATCCGGCGATGATCTACGACGTCGCGGTCATCGGCGCTGGTCCTTCAGGTCTCGCGGCCGCTGTCTATGCGGCGTCGGAAGGGCTTTGCACCATTGTGATCGAGGGTACCGCTCCCGGAGGCCAGGCAGGCACCAGTTCCAAGATTGAGAACTACCTTGGCTTTCCAACCGGGATCTCCGGCCAGCGGCTCGCAAGCCGCGCCCAGTTGCAGGCGCTGAAGTTTGGTGTGCGCTTCGCCATCGCGAGAGACGTAGTCACGGCGGAGCAGGGCGATGGCGTCCACAAGCTGATACTTGCGGGTGGTATTCCCATTTGCTCACGCTCCGTGGTCGTCGCCTCTGGCGCGCAGTACCGCAGGCTTTCGCTGGATAACTACAGCCAATTTGAAAATCGCGGGATCTACTATGCCGCGACAGCGATGGAATCCCTGCTCTGCCGGCAAAATGAAGTGATTGTGGTGGGCGGTGGCAACTCAGCGGGCCAGGCCGCCGTGTTTCTCTCGGGCATCGCGAAACATGTGCATCACATCGTCCGCGGTACATCCCTCGCGAGCACCATGTCACAGTATCTAATCTCGCGCATTGAAAATTCGTCCCACATCACGCTGTACTCCGATTCCGAGATCGAAAGGCTGGAAGGCCAAACTTCTCTCGAATGCGTCACCTGGGCCAATCGCAGGACCGGCGAGCGCACGGTAAAGCCGATCGGAAGCGTCTTCGTGATGATTGGGGCAGAGCCAAACTCCGGTTGGCTCTTCGGCACCGTGCGGCTGGACAAAAAAGGCTTCATTCTTACCGGCGGCACAGAGGGCTTCGAGAGTACACCGTACGCCACCAGCGTGCCAGGCATGTTTGCCGTCGGCGATGTGCGTTCCAATTCCGTGAAGCGTGTCGCGTCCGCGGTTGGCGAAGGTTCCGTGGTCATCTCGGACGTTCATCGCTACCTCGCGGACTACCGCAACAGCATCGTGGTCGAGCCGAATTCCGCCCTGGCGGCGCAGCGACTGGCAAGCGCAGCGACCGCCCCGCACGGCTAGAGCCTTTCTCCTTTTACTGTGAACCGGACGAAGCATGAGAATGTTGTTTTTCTTGAGGAAAAACAACGTCGAGAGCCGCGGCTTCGGGATACACCTTAAGGGGAAATGCTGTAGCGCGCAACGCGCGCGGCCGACTCACTGCAAACTCTTAGCGCAGGGCCTGGTCCACTTCGGCGAAGTAACCGGGGCTCTTGAGAATCTCGCGGGGCTTGGAGCCGTCGGCGGGGCCCACCAGGCCATCGCGCTCCATCA
>CAXUIM010000274.1:0-5864 GCA_964250885.1 uncultured Acidobacteriaceae bacterium
TGAAACGCCCAAAACCCAGCAGCTAAGAGCGACGCGTTCTGAGGGTAAGGTCACCCCTCCCCCAACAGTTGCTACCCCCACCTTCGCCAGGAGGCGTTCGGCATTTGGTTCTCCAATGCCGCGAGCCGACAAAGACTACAGCTAAAGTTCCGTCGATGGCCACCGATAACGCAAGATAGTAACGGCGCTGGTCTATTGCGTCGTTCACCGACATATATCGAGGATTCATTCGATGAACAAGCTGAAGCGAATCATCTCCACCCTACTGCGGGACGACTCCGGCCAGGATCTCATAGAATATGCGCTCGTCGCGGCCCTGCTCGGTCTAGGAGCAGTCGCCTCCATGAAGACACTCGCCAACACTTGCTCTAATGCATTCAACACTATCGGCACCGCTCTTACCGCAAACATTTAGAAGGGTGTGCACTCGAACGCCTCGACCATTTCGGGAAGCAGGTTACCTAACCATTACCAAAGGGCTTCGCCATGTGACCACGGCTGGCAGTATGCGATGCCATACTCAATTTGCAACTCCCAGGCCGTACTCACACAGCAAACCTGAATCTGCCCTTGAGAGCGGAGACGGTATGCAAGCAGAATTCACAAAGGGCCGCGAGAGTGGCCCTTTTCTGCGTTTGGGAGGCGAACTCCGCGCTTAAGCTAATGCACGGAAATAATCTTGTACTCCGACTCTCGCTTTCCTACCTTGACGTAAATATTTCCACCTTCAGAGCGCATCTTCACAGGAGTTCCGGGGAGAACACCAGCGAGCGTGCTGTTCTTCAGGAACATGGCACCAAACCCAGCCGTCAATAAAACTGTTCCAGCCCTGGCCAAGGTCACAGCCGGTGTCAAAACCCACACGTGCGCTCCCATGACCACAGTGTAGTAGGCGACCATTCGTGGGCTGCAATTGGTTGATCCGGATGACGTGCTGTTCACTGTTCCTGTTGTAGTGCCATTCGTATCTGTGTTCGCATTGACACTTCCATTGGTATCGCCCGTTGTGGAGCAGTGCACACCGGCTTGTTCGGCGTGAAAGTCTTCAGCACGGCATCCATGTAAACCGGCGCTGGTTTAGCGCCGTAGGCGAGGGAGGACGCGACAAAGATGACGCCAGCGCAGCGTTTGAGCATAGATTTCTCCCGGCGAGCGGAAGATTAGCATCGGCCAGGGGCGTCAACAAGTAGCAGGATAGTAACGGTCCCGCCGTTCCCAGCGGCTCCTCAGCGTGTCCGGCAGATCCACTCCAGAGCTTCCACCATGGTCAGGCCTCGCGACTTTGCCTCAGATCGCACCTGGGCAGATGCCGCGAGGAGGATCCCGGTCGTCTCCCCCGCATTTTCCTGATCGACTGTTCACCATTCCGATTCCGCGCGCGGCCAGGGAGACGGCACACAACTAAAGTTCCGCCGATGGTGACCGATAACGTTTTCATGGCAGATTTGTTTGCAGCGCCGCACGCTTCTCTTCACTCCCGTCGCGTTTGCGAGAATTCATTCTGCACCACGGCTCTATCTTCTCTGAACAAGAAGTCGCTTTGCTTCTGTTGCGCCGATAAAGCTCGAACCGAGCGATTGACAACTCCGGTTCGCAACGCCACTGGGTTGTATGTGAGACCCCGGAGACCGCGCTGAGCGCTCCCCCCGATGTAAGCCGCTGAGACTCATGCTGCAGCCGCCGGCAGCAGCTATGGGCACCGGCAACCACCACACCACCAGACTCACCCGCAATCAGGAGGCGATACGTCAACGCCGCGAAGACAACAGCATCGGCTTTGGTTTATAACCAGGCGTACCCGGCTTTACGTCGGAACCCCAGCAATTGTGCCCAGATTGATGTCTGCCTGGATCCAGCCCTCTTTCCATGGCTGCGTTCGAGCAGCATCGAACGCCACGCCATTCACCCGCGCCTCCCCGCCGGCGTCAAAGAGCAACAGCCACGTACCCGGAAAGGCGTCTTCCCGACCCTCCGCGACCGCGCGCTCATGTCTCGTTGATTCCGGCATCATCCCACCCGCAACGCCAGCAGTGGTTAGCGCCCTCCGTAAACGGGATTTCCCAGAACCGCGCCCGATAGCCGGCAGCGTACTCTTCTCTATCCCAATGCGTCATCGCTTCAGCCCAGAAAGCTTCATGTCCCGCCCTCCGCTCTTGCCATTTGCATAACGATAGACCGTCGTGCGAATCGACTCCAACTCTCGCGCACTCCAGAACCTCAGCACCCGCATACACTGTGTGCCTAAAGCTGTCTCGCTGGCCGCCGATACTGTGATTGAAGTAATCATCCTGAGGCCGGTACATTGAAACATTGATGCCCGAGTTCTTCCTAGTGCTTCTGCTCACGCCTCTCAGCTGGGGCTCGGCTCGGCTGATGATGTTCTACGGAATCAAATATCAAGATAGGCTTTATTACTCTTGTCTGTTCACGTGGCCGCTGGCGGCTTGCATGCTCGCTTGCACTTTCGGCCAGTTCGGCTGGGTCTTTCACCGTATGTCCGGAAGACCAGCGGCATTATGCTTCTGTGCTTCTACTGCTGGACGTGATCCCATGCCTGAGCATTCTTATGTACTACGCAATTCTGAATGATCGTGTGCGGCGCGCAGAAGGTAGAAGCAGACGACCGGAAGTAGTAATGCCACTGATTCCTCCGGGAGCGTCAACCACTCAAAAGGTTTGCATTGGAACGGCTTCTGGGTTGGGCTTTGGCTGCCTCTTCGGGGTTTCTCAGGTCCTTCGCAATCGCACACTCATGGCAAAGCCACACGGGGCCTACCTGCTTTTTGGTTTGTTGATTTCGACGATAGGCCTTTTATCCTACGGAGGCTGGATCCAACATAAAATCACCGGCAAATCACCAAGGTGACCCTCCGCCGCTTCGCGGTGGGATACCCCTCGGCCTCCTGTGACGAGTGATCTGCCGGAGATCGACGCTGCCACTCGCCTCCAAGTATCCACCTTCGGCGAGGCCGCGGATGCGGGCTGCCGGGATGTGCGGCGACTGCGCGAAGTCGAACTCTTCAAGCGTCTTGATCCGGGGCAGATGCGCCTCGTGCATGCAGTTCGATGGACCGCCGTTCGCGGTCCTCGACTTCGGCCTGAAGCAAGGCTTCCAGGTAGTGCAGGTGCGAGTGGCTGCGTTGCCCAGCCTCTTCGGCGAGCGAAGCGAACTGCGCACCGACGGCGGTGAGTCGCAGCGCCTTCGCATGCTGCGCGATGCTTGCGGTCTGAAGACTTCCAGTCTGGAGGCTCATGCCTGCACCGCCCGCACACTGGCTGAGAAGAGTTGGTCGTACTCGATCATGGTTGGCAGAGGACGTTCATAAGCGGACAGACTGCCGATATCGAGCGCTTCGCCCACGGTGTGCCGCAACTGATCGGAGATCAGCAGATGATGGATCGCGGCGACATCGGCGCATCCCAGATCGAGCGCCTGTTCGATCGCGGATGTAAGCTTCGTGTAGCCCCACTCGCGGCCGATGCGGACCAACTCCACCATGGCCCGGGTGCCAGGTTGACGTCCCAGCCGTTCGATCAATCGCTCCCAAATCCGGTCGTAGCTTTCGGGCCATCGGCCCTGCGCCCGCCACTGCGCCAGCGGTGTCGATCCGCGCAACGCACCCGGCTTGCGTTCGAGCACGTCGAGGGTAGTGTTCGAGATCGAGGATCTTTTGCAAGCGGCTGTAGCAACGCGCGTGGCTGGCGATCCGCTTGCCGTCATGCCGGAACTCGATAGTCGTCGAAGACACGCGGGCTTCGACCAGCGATCCAGCCTTCAACGGTACCGAGTAAGAGTTCGTCCGTACCTTCGCGCAGCCTGTCTGGTCGACGCGCGGATAGCTAACCTCAGCCAGGTCGAAGGGCTCGGCAGCCAGCGGCAACAGGTGTTCCTTCTCCGTCAGCAGCCTCGCTCCGACACACTCGGTCTGGCCCGAGATCATCCGGCTCTCGTCGGCGCGGCAGTCCGCGAGCAGCTTCCGGTTCAAGGACGCAAGATCCGCCCCCACCGGCACAGGAACCCAGTGGTTGCGGCGGAAGTAGCCAGCCTTGCCTTCGACGCCGCCCTTCGCATGGCCTTCGCCCGGAGTGCAGAACTCGGCCCGGTACCCCCAGTGCGAACGGAAGGCGATGAATCGCGCCGTCAACTCGCGCTGCTGACCGCGCAGGATCTTCTTCACCGCGCTCGTCAGGTTATCGTAGCGAAGCACTCGGAAGACGCCCTCGAAATACGCGAACGCCAACTCATGAGCTTTAAGAAAGGCCTGCTGCGTGGCACACGGATAGGCCCGGTGAAACGCCGCGCCGCTGGCCATCGATCGCATCGCGAAGACATAGAGCTTCACCCGTTCGCCATCGAGATCGGCGTACGCCTCATACCAGTCGATCTGCGCCTCGACGCCCCAGTCGTAGCTCTGCGGAACGAATGTCTCATGCACGGCCAGGCCAAGTTCGCGCCTGCGCCGCTCCACATTCTGCCGCACCGTCCGCTCCGCGGGTGCGCAGCCAGGAACCTCGGCACGGATCCGATCGAAGATCCGCCGCGCCGTGTGCCGCTGCTTGCGCGGAGCCTTTCGGTCAGACTCCAAAATCGAATCGATCAACGCCGCCGTCGGCGCCATCTTCACCGCCGGACGCTCTGTCTTCTTGCGCTGCGCTGGAACTGCGTTCTGCACAGCCTCGCGAACCATCCGCCGATGCACGCCCAGCTTCCGCGCAACCCCGATCACCGATCCAACCCCAAACTCATACTTTCGGCGAATCTGCTCGTATAACTCCACCTTGACTCTCCAGTCCAACTCGCCCTCCGTCCCTCAACACGCGTGAGAAACAGGGTAAAGTCCGCTCTGCCCAGGGCCGGGCCAACTTAAACCGCCAGAGTGGGCCAAATCAGAATGCCAGAATCATGCCGGCCCTTCTGCGCCTGGATGAGAACATTGCGCTCGCTCATCTGCAGGTATTGGGCGACATCTCTCGAAGTCCAGAGTCGCGCGTCATTGGATCAGGAACGGCAAGCTTGCCGCTATTGTGCAGAGACAATCTTGTACTCCGACTCGCGCTTCGCTACCTTGACGTAAATGTTTCCACTTTCAGAGCGCATCTTCACAGGAGTTCCGGGGAGAACACCAGCGAGCGTGCTGTTCTTCAGGAACATGGCACCAAGCCCAGCCGTCAATAAAACTGTTCCGGACCAACACGTGCGCTCCGATGACCACCGTGTGGTAGGCGACCATTCGCGGGCTGCAATTGGTTGATGCGGATGACGTGCTGTTCACTGTTCCGGTCGTAGTGCCATTCGTATCTGTGTTCGCATTGACACTTCATTGGTATTGCCCGTCGTGGAGCAGTGCACACCGGCCTGTTCGGTGTGAAAGTCTTTCAGCACTACATCCATGTAAACCGGCGCTGGTTTAGCGCCGTAGGCGAGGGAGGACGGGACAAAGATGACGGCAGAGCAGCGTTTAAGCTCGATTTCTCCCGGTGAGCGAAAGATTAGCATCGACCAGGTGCGTCACAAGTAGCAGGAAAGTAACTATCACGGCATCTAATCTCCGTTGTTCGGCAGCGGGTCTTCAACGCGTCCGGCAGATCCAGTCCAGAGCTTCTTACCATCGTCAAGCCTCGCGACTTTGCCTCAGATAAAGCCCGGTTGAGGGACGCCCGGTTCTCCGCCGAGCTACCTGTTGCCTCCAGTGCACGCTGGTAGGCCACACCAGAGGCGCTTCGAGAACGCTGCGGCGTTTCCGAACTCGACATGTACAACAGGGTAGCTTACCTGGACGCCGTCTTATCGACAGGATGACACGGATCTCCTGCCATTTTCGGCAGAGCACCACTACAGCCCATAGACGAAGACAACGCGAAGG
>CAXUIM010000275.1:0-5841 GCA_964250885.1 uncultured Acidobacteriaceae bacterium
CTAAGCACCCTGCCGGAACGGCACACCGAAACTCTTCAGCAAAGCACGGGCTCCGTTGTCATCCGCTGCGGTGGTCACGATCGTAACGTTCATGCCTTTGATCTTGTCGACCTTGGCGTAGTCGATCTCCGGAAAGATCAACTGGTCGCGCAGGCCAAGCGTGTAGTTCCCCCGTCCGTCGAAGGACTTGGACGAAACACCCCGGAAATCACGCACCCGGGGCAGAGCCACGGAGATCAACCGGTCCAGGAACTCATACATCGCATCCCCGCGCAGCGTGACCATCGCCCCGATCGGCATCCCCTCGCGCAGCTTGAAGGCGGCGATGGACTTCTTGGCTTTGGTGATCACGGGCTTCTGACCCGCGATCGCTCCCAGATCCGCAAGCAGCGGATCCATGATCTTCACGTTCTGCGTGGCCTCGCCCAAACCCATGTTGATGACGATCTTCTCCAGCTTGGGTACCGCCATCGTGTTCTTCAGGCCGAGATCCTTCTGGAGCGCGGGCTTGATCTCGCTGTGGTACTTCTCTTTCAAACGGGCTGCCATGATGAACTTAACTCCTCTTCACGGTGTCGGATTGGCGAAAGGCCGTGTACCGGTTCGTGAGGTGCTCAATTTTTTACATCAGCACATGTCAACCATGCGCTCTCCAGCTCTTACACTTACTTCTTGGATCTCTTCTCAGCGATGGCGCCGCCATTCGAGCGGGCGATCCGGGTCTTCTGGTCGCCTTCGATCTGATACCCGACGCGGGTCTTCTTGCCTTCCGAATCCAGCAGCATGACATTCGAGATATGAATGGGAGCTTCCTGCTCCAGAATCCCACCCGCGATGTTCTTCTGCGGGTTTGGCTTCATGTGCTTCTTGATCATTCCCACGCCCTCGACCAGCACGCGCTGCTTATCCACGATCAGGCGCAGAACCCGCCCCTTGCGGCCCTTGTCCTTGCCGGCAATGACGACGACCTGGTCATTTCGCTTGATCTTGCTCATAAGGCAACTCTCTTTCCTCGGCAATCTGTCGGAGCCGGAATCCGCGTGAGAAGAGATCCCAAAGACCTCTGCGGGTTTAGATAACTTCCGGAGCGAGCGAAACGATCTTCAAAAACTTCTTCTCGCGCAGTTCACGGGCAACCGGTCCGAACACACGCGTCCCCACTGGCTCCATCGCGTCGTTGATCACGACCGCCGCATTCTCGTCGAAACGGATATAGGTTCCATCCCGGCGCCGGTACTCCTTGTGAGTACGCACGATGACTGCCTTGACAACCTTGCCCTTCTTAACCGTTCCATCCGGGGACGCTTCCTTGACCGCGGCGGTCACGACATCACCCAATCCAGCCTTCTTGCCCAGACCGCCGCCCAGCGGCAGGATGACCTGGAGCTTGCGGGCGCCGGAGTTGTCGGCGACGGCAAGAATAGTGCGCATTTGAACTGCCATGGTGAATCTCCCTGAACTGCAAAACTTGAGCCTGCTACATCACAACCGTACGTTGCGGCCTGGTGCTACTTCACCGCGACCGGCTTCTCGTCCGGAAGAGCAGACAAAGACGACCGCCGGATGATCTCTTCCAGAGACCAGCGCTTCAGCTTGGACAACGGCCGCGTCTCGCGGATGCGGACCATGTCGCCGACGCGGGCGGAGTTCTGCTCATCGTGCGCGTAGAACTTTTTGTTCGACTTCAGTACGCGCTTGTACTTGGGATGCGCCTTGCGCATCTCGATCTCGACCACAATGGTCTTCTGCATCTTGGTCGAGACAACCTGACCAACTTTCTCATTGCGGCGCGGAGCGGAAGTTTCGGCCGCAGGCGTGGTGATGACAGTGGTATCGGCCATGTTAGTCCTTCCCCGCAGAAGCGAGCTGGCGTGAGCTTTCAATCTGGCGTTCCCGCGCGACGGTCTTGAAGCGCGCGATATCGAGCTTGAGCGTGTGGAGGTTCTTAAGCCCCTCCTGCTTGCCCAGGCTTTTGGCAAAACGGATGCGGAAGAGCTGCTCCGAGGCTTTGGCCTCTTCGTTCTTCAACTCCTCATCGCTGAGATTGCGGATCTTATCGAGTTCCATGGTGTGATCCTTCTTCAATTCGTGCCTTGTCCTCAAAGCAGACCACCCGGGCCGGGAATTATCCGGAAAGACAGTCTTTGTTGGACTCGGCGAGACAACGGTGTTAGCGCTACTTGACCGCCACTTCGGGCTTCATGCCTGGGCGAACGACAAAAGTGGTCTTGAGCGGAAGCTTGTGAGCCGCCAGGCGCATGGCCTCCTTGGCCAGCTCGACGGGAACGCCTTCCATCTCGAACAGAATCTTGCCGGGGCGAACCACCGCAACCCAGTGGTCCGGAGCTCCCTTACCCTTGCCCATACGGGTCTCGGCCGGCTTCTTGGTGATCGGCTTGTCCGGAAAGAGCCGCAGCCAGACCTTGCCACCACGCTTGATGAAGCGGGTCATCGCGATACGGGAAGCCTCGATCTGGCGGTCCGTGATGTAGCCGCACTCCATGACCTTGAGTCCGTAATCGCCGAACGAGATATCGGAGCCGCGCCAGGCCTTGCCGCACATGCGGCCGCGCTGCTGCTTGCGGTACTTAACCTTCTTGGGTAAAAGCATGATGAGATCCTTGGGGGACTACGCTGGCCGGGGTCTCTGCACTTGCTGAAGGACTGCGGTTCGATCGCCGTCCCGATGAAGCTGCGCGCAGACTCAGGGCCAAACTAAGTAAGTTTACAGTAAATTGGCAGGCTTTGCCAGCCGCAAATTTACCGCCGAAAGCAGAGTGCCCGGCAGCCAGACCTCCGCAGGCCCGAGCCTGTGAAGCTCCCGATCCGTAACTTCAAGATCGGGATTCAGGATTATGGCTTCTGGACTTTGAACCCTGAAGATCAGACCAGAAGCCGAAGAGAGCCTCCCGAACGAAACGACTTCAGTCGAGTCCATGATCCCCGAGTCAGAGGCCCGGAAGTCAGGGCAGGGTCCAGGAGACCGTGCCCTGGGCCTGAGGCTTTAGAACGCACCCGTAGTGATCGGGGCGGGCTCGCGGCGCTTCTTCTGCTCGTAGATGTCGCCGCGGTACACCCAGGTCTTGACACCAATAATGCCGTAGGTGGTATGGGCCTCAGAAAAGCCGTAGTCGATGTCCGCACGCAGCGTATGCAGCGGCAGGCGACCCTGCAGATACCACTCTGAGCGCGCAATCTCGTTACCGTTCAAGCGGCCGGAAACCCGAACCTTGATTCCCTTGCAGCCGAAGCGCAGGGCCGAATCCACGGACTTGCGCATGGCGCGGCGAAAGCTGACCCGCTTCTCCAGCTGCAGCGCGATGCTCTCCGACACCAGCTGGGCGTCCAGCTCCGGCTTGTTGACCTCGAGAATGTCGATGAAGACCTCACGCGAGGTGCGCTTCTGGATGTCGGCCTTCAGCTTGTCGATCTCCGCACCCTTGCGACCGATGATGATGCCGGGACGCGCCGTGCGAATGATGAGCCGCAGCTTGTTTCCAGGCCGCTCGACTTCAACCGATGACACGCCGGCGGCCTTCAGCTTTTCGCGCAGCTCAGCCTTCAACTTCACGTCCTCGATCAGCAGCTTGTCGTAGCCACGCTCCACAAACCAGCGCGACTTCCAAGGCTTGTTGATGCCGAGGCGGAATCCGTACGGATGGACTTTCTGTCCCATAGCTCCCTATTCCTGTAACCCGAACCGGTTGAGCCGGCAGGGTCGATGTTGCACTTTGCACTACTGCGAGATCGTCTGCATTGCGGGCGGAAGAACCTGGCTTACCGAGCCGCAACAGCCTTGCGGGCCGGGACCTTCTTTTTCGCTCCCGCTTTCTTCGCCACTGGCTTTCTGCCCGCGGTGCGGCCACTACCCTTGACCGCCGGGGCTGAGGTCGAGTCGCCGGCCGGCAAGGCCGCCCTCTTCTCGGCCACCGTGATAATGATGTGCGCGATGCGGCGCTGGTAGCGGAAGGCGCGGCCCATCGGGGCGGGGCGAATGCGCTTCATGCGCGGACCCTCGTTGGCGACCGCCGCCTTGACGTAGAGGTTGTCGATGTCGATGTCCAGACCCCTTTCGTCGGAGAGATACTGCGCATTCTGAACCGCCGAGCGCAGCACCTTCTCCACCACCGGCGCAATGCGCTTGTTGGTGAAAGCGACCGTGTTGATGGCCGCCTCGACGCGCTGGCCCTTGATCAGGTCGAGCACCAGCTTCGCCTTCTGCGGGCTGGTGCGCTGGAAGCGGGCCTCGGCGCGGAACTCGGGAGTGATTGGTGCGATGGCTTTATGCATTGCGGGTTTCCTTGGGACTGCAAGACTTTCGGAACTGCAAAACTTAAAATCTCTTCAACAGGTCTTCGTGGCCCTGAGACGACGAATCCTCGCGGTTGCTCTACTTGGCCTTGGCCGTGTCGGCCGCCTTGGCGGAGTGACCCTTGAAGGTGCGCGTGGCGGAGAACTCACCCAGCTTGTGTCCGACCATGTTTTCAGTGCAGTACACCGGGATAAACTTGCGGCCGTTGTGCACCGCAATGGTGTGACCCACCATGTCTGGATGGATGGTGGAACGGCGCGACCAGGTGCGGATGACCTTCTTCTCGTTGGCCGTGTTCATCGCGTCGATCTTGATCATCAGGTGGGCGTCGATGAAGGGGCCCTTTTTCGTTGAGCGTGACATAAGAACTCCGGTGCTGCTGTGCTGAATACAACGAATCTCTCGGGTGCGAGACTGGGTGTTGCTTTTGTATCCCTCTTGCGTTCCGTTCCTGCTGAAGCGAACGCGTTGCCTCGGTACCAAATCGCTTACTTGCTGCGCCGCTGCACGATAAACACATCGGTGCGCTTGTTGTTGCGAGTCTTGTAGCCGCGGGTGGGCTGGCCCCAGGGCGTGACGGGATGGCGTCCGCCTGAAGTCTTACCCTCGCCTCCGCCGTGCGGATGGTCGACCGGGTTCATCGACACGCCGCGGTTGGCCGGGCGAATGCCCTTCCAGCGATTGCGGCCCGCCTTTCCGATGGTGATGTTTTCGTGGTCCGTGTTGCCGACCTGACCGATGGTCGCCATGCATTCCACCAGCACGCGGCGGGTTTCACCCGAGGGCAGCTTGAGCAGCGCGTAATCGCCCTCTTTGGCCACCAGCTGGACCTGCGCTCCCGCCGATCGCGCCATCTGCGCGCCCTTGCCCGGACGCAGCTCGATGTTGTGTACCGTGGTGCCGGCGGGGATGTTCTTCAGCGGCAGGGCGTTGCCCACCAGAATATCGGCCTCGGGACCGCTCATCACCTGCTGGCCCACCTTGAGCCCAACCGGCTGAATGATGTAGCGCTTCTCACCATCCGCATAGTGCACCAGCGCGATACGCGAGCTGCGATTCGGATCGTACTCGATAGTCGCCACAGTGCCCGGAATCCCGAACTTATCGCGCCGGAAATCGATTAGGCGAAGCTTCTGTTTGTGCCCGCCACCCTGGTGACGAACCACCAGATGACCCATGTTGTTGCGGCCGCCGGTGCGCGGCTTCACTGTAAGCAACGGTTTATGCGGCTGGTCGGTCGTAATGTCGTCATTGACCAGCTTCGTCTGGAAGCGGAGAGTCGGAGTGATCGGACGGAATGATTTGATCGGCATTGTTCTGGTCCTTGCCATGCCGCGCTGTCGTATGCTGCTCCAGCGCGAACCTGAATTGATGTACTTCTTGCAATGTGCGCCGCGATCGGAACCGCGGAGCGGGTAACCTGCTGCCTACAGAGGTCCGGCGCCCCGATCCCTCCCGGAGCAAGGCCGGCTGGCTTTAGATCTCAGCCGCGAAATCGGGAACCTTCTCCCCGGCCTTCAGACGGACAT
>CAXUIM010000276.1:0-5771 GCA_964250885.1 uncultured Acidobacteriaceae bacterium
TCTGGGCCCATTGGGTTGCGCTCCACTCGGTCTTCGCATTCTCTCTGGTCGGAAGAAGCAGCAGGCCATCGGCGACCAGACCGAGCGAGCCGAGGACGCCGCTGCGCTGCTGCTGCGCTCCCTTGGCGATCATGGACTTCATCGGCGTGCCTTCGACCCGTTTGTCGATCTCTTCTTCGTTGGCCATCCACTCGGCAAGCTGGTGTGGAGTTGGGCGGTAGAGCAGCAATCGGGCGAATATCTTCTGCGGCGTCTCGGTGAAGAACTCGCCCTTGTTCTTGCTGTTGGGCTGGTAGAGCGACGCGGCGATAGTCCTGGCCTCGGCGGGCGTACGCAATTCGCTGGACGGACTCCAGTAGGGGCAGCGAGCGTCCATGGGATTGAGGACGACGTCTCCCCGACCCTCGCGGTAGAAGCACTGGATGAACTCGCCGGCTGGGTCGTACACGATGGCGGATTCGCCGCGGGCCTCGATCTGGCGAAGCATTTGGAACAGCAGGGTCGTTTTTCCGGCACCAGTATCGCCCATGACCTGAATGTGCTTGGCCTCGGCCATTTCAGGGATTCGGAGCGTGACGCTCCGTTCGTTCGTCTTGATGCCGAGGCCGGTCCCTTTCAGGATCTTGTTGAACTGCTTCGGCGAGACCATCTCGGGCCCCTTGAGCCGCCGGCCATACTTAAGTTCTTTGATACGAGAGTAGTCCAGTCGCCCGGTGTAGCAGAGAATGGCCACGAGCAGGAGCAGGCCCTCGGCCAAGCTGGCCTCGTAGAGTCGAAACATTCCCTGGCCGCCGAAGATTGCGAGGCGAAGCCAGCGGTATAGCGACGCATCTCCGTAGCTCACGGAGGGTGCGCGGTAGAAGAAGCGGTACCCCTGGGCGCGTGCGGCTGGTGAGAGCATCACCGGGACGCTCTTGCCGCCTGGTAGGCGCGTGAGGCCGTCGATGAAGTCGCTGGGCAACGCGAGCCGAGCTGGCCGCTTGTTGCCGCCCCGGTAAATCAGCCGGTATTTCCCGTGCTGGTGGAACTGAGCGCCGAACTGAGAGCGAACATACTCGGTCGCATAGGAGCGCTGGAGCGGTGTTTGCCAGAAATGGAAGTTCTGCCAGAGGAAAAAGAGGGTGCAGAGCAGCCCGACCGCGACGCCTGCGTAGCTGTAGATCGGCATGTAGGGCGGCCAGGCCGCCCGTTCGTCCCTGCCCCATTGCGCCATGGTCACTTTCCTCCGGTGTGGTCGTGATATTTGCTGAGCATGTCTTGAGCGGCCTCATGCTTGCCGGTGCGGACTTCGGCGAGGACCTGGGCGTAAGCTTCGGGCGTCATCCGTTCCCCGAAGGCCACGGGGCGAAGGATGCTGTTGAGCAGCATGCGAAGCGCGACGACTTCGGTGAACACCGCTGCACAGTTGGCGCCGCCTCTCGCTTGTTCGAGGAGCACCTCTCGCGCCCATTCACTGAGGACTTTGCCTTCGCCCTTGGCAACCGCTTCAAGTTGTTCCTGTTCCGTCTTGGTGACTTTTGTGCTCACCACACTTCTGCGACCTGCGCGACCTCTGGTGCGCCGGAGTCGATCGGCAATACCAAGGTCGGGCTTGGGAGTGGTCTCTAAATCCTGCATGTTGCCTCTGAAGAAGAGGTAGACCAAGGTCTACCGTTGAGTTAGGCCGGAAGCGGCGGTCGTGATGTAAGTGCTTGCCTTTGTGTGAGTAGACCGACGGTATACCGTTTCCGCCGTGTGCGGCACCCTAAGAGGGATGGAGTGTCTCCAGTAATCCGGTGCGTAGCACCGTCTCCATCCCTGCACGGGTGCATGCATGTGGCGATGCATTACCGTGCTGCCGACGAACCGTTCTTGGACCGTGACGATGCATCCTCAGGCTTCGCTGACGTGCTGGCGGGCTTCTTGAGACGGAGAGGAATGCTGGGCTTCGCCGTAGCGTGTTCCTCGCTGTACTTGGCGAAGTCCTTGTCATTGGCGAAGACGTGGCTGAGTGCAGCCTGCACTACCTCATCAGCGGTAACGTTCGTCCAGGCTGCATACTGGTCGACCTGCTTGGCGGTGGCGTCCTCGATGGTGACGATGGCGGTTATCTTCTTGCTGGCGACAATTTTGAGCGTGGGCATGATGTCTCCTGTGCGGTGTGTGAAGCGGTCAGTTGATGGTTTCGAAGCGTTGGGGAATGCGTACCGGGGTGGTGTAGCTGGTTGCCTGGTCGTCGTCGTCTTCGTCGTCGTCATCGGGCATGTGGTCGGCAGGGTCCACACCGCACCACTCGAAGAAGCACGGCTCGCACAGTTTGGAGATCAGAACTTCGCGGCGACCGGCGTCTGTCGTGCATCTGGCGAGTGCCGGCTGACCGCAACCGGTGCACAGGATAGGTTCGTCTTCTGGATCAAGTGGAAGTGGCATGGTGCCCTCTGTGATTAGGCTGCGCGAAGGTTGGGAGCACGGTAGAGCTCCGTCGTAACGAAGCCCTGCGTCTCGTGGGTGTAGCCGGTGACGGTGATAAGCTCTCGGACCCGCCGACGGCCGGACGCATCGCGCTCGCAGTAAAGAACGAAGTCGATAGCCTCGGCAGTCTCGGATCGGATGAAGGAATGGTTCAGATTCGCGCGTGCACTGAGCGCCAGATCGGACAGGCGATTGAGGGCGTCCCATGCAGACTTGGCGTGGATCGTGGATAGGGTTCCGCCATGGCCGGTGTTCATGGCCTGCAGGAGGTCGTAGCCGCACTCGTCACGGATCTCGCCCATGATGATGCGGTCCGGGCGATGGCGAAGAGCGGCGGCGAGGAGCTGACTGGCCGTGATGCCTACCTGTCCAGGAATGGCTTCGACTGCCTCCCAGCGCACGGCGTTGGCATGGAGGAGCTTCAATTCGGCTGGCTGCTCGATGACGACCAAGCGCTCATGTTGTGGAATGTGGTCAAGCAGCGCTTTCAGCAACGTCGTCTTCCCCGATCCGGTTCCACCGCTGATGATGCCGTTCTTCTTCTCGTTCATGAACCGGACGACGGTGTCGCGAACCTGCCTCGGCAAGCTGCCGGATTCAATCAGCTGGTCGCTCGTGAACCACTGATTGAACTTGCGGATGGTCAGCGTGGGGCCATTGATCGAGGCTGGTGGGCCCACGACGGCGACGCGGGAGCCATCGGGGAGCCGTGTGTTCAGGATCGGGTTCTGTGTCGTCAGATCCTGCCCGAGCTGACGGGCGATGCGCTCGATGGCTGCCTGGAGCCTGTCGCTGGAGTAGGGGCTCTGAAGCGGGATGTGCTGCAGGACGCCGCCCCGGTCCGCGTACACGCCGGTGGTGCCGTTGATCATCAGATCGGAGATGCTGGGATCCTGGATGAGTGCGCGGACCTCCTCGCTGAAGAATGGAAGGATCAGGTCGAAGCTCACCGGGCGACTCCTGGCGCAGTAGCGTTGAGCCTAGGGCGGACAGCCGCGGGAGCAACCCCGGGCGTGATGGGATCGACTGAGACAAGGTTGGCGTGGAACTCCGTGATGGTCAGGCCGAGCGGGTTGATGGTCTCGAACTGGGGGAAGACTCGGGCCTGCTCGCTCACCTGGCGCGGATTCAGGTAGTAGGTGACGCTGATCACCCAATGCTCCGTGCGAGGCTCGCGGGAATGCCGGGGTGAGTACAGGGTGTCGATGTTGACCAGCGCGGTCCCCTTCGCCATGGTGGCGCCCGCAACAGTCTCCTCCGACATGCTGGTGATCGTGACGTTCTTCACTTCGACATCGCTCTGATCGATCTGGCCGCTAAGGACCTGTGAGGCGAAGTGGTTGGTATTGTCGTCGGTCATGAGCTGGGAAGCGAGGTTCTGGGAGAGAAAGTAGTAGTTGAGCGGGTACTTGGTTGCGATGGTCTCGCGATTGATGGTGAAGCGATAGTTCGCCCAGTCCGTGAGGTAGGTCCGCACTTCACCCTCGCGCGGGCTGTAGTTGAGATCGCTGTACTGGATGGCTTGCGCGCGTCCCATCTCGTCGATCCGGATATACCGGTTGGCGACCGGCCGTGTGGCCATGGAGTGAATCAGCAGGAACGAGAACAGTAGCAGGACGGCCAGGGTGCCGGTAACGAAACGGTAGAGCCGACGCTCGGAATAGTGCGCCGCGTAGACCTCATTGCCGATCTGATCGGTGAGGATCGCTTCACTGGGAGAGAGCGTGGTGGTGGGTGCGAATGTGGTGGACATGAGCTGGGACCGTCCTTTCGGTGGCGTTGCGGATGGTGTTAGCGGCAGAGAAGCAGCCGAACAGGAGCAGGCCGAAGAATCCTGCCAGGACGCTCGCACGGAGCCAGGCCGGGCCTTTCAGGAAGATGGCGAGAAGAAGTAGAGGCATAGGGCTACCCTGCGAGCGCGAC
The DNA here is from genome assembly GCA_964250885.1 of uncultured Acidobacteriaceae bacterium. Taxonomy (GTDB): domain Bacteria; phylum Acidobacteriota; class Terriglobia; order Terriglobales; family Acidobacteriaceae; genus Granulicella. The sequence goes on from CAXUIM010000276.1 coordinate 4,375, forward strand.
GATCGCGCCGATCTTCGAGACGAGCGCGTCGAGCTTCTCGGCTGCGCCGGCTCCTCCGCCGAAGATCATCTGAGTGAGGCTGGGAACAAACAGCATGTTGAGTTCGAAGGCCATGAAGAGCGCCATGACGGGGATCAGGTTGGCGAGCCACATCTGCATGGAGTAGTTGCTCTGGAACGTCTGGAGAACGAACTGTTGGAGAAATCCGCCCCAGACGAAGATGAAGGCCGAGGCTACGGCGCGGATCATGGCCAGGCTTACGAGCACGTCAACGAAGTGCAGGAATTTGCCCCGGAACGTCTTGGTCATGTACAGGGGGATGAAGACGGGCCCGAACAGCGCCGCGACGCCGTACAGGATGAATCCAGAGATGTTGATGAGGAACAGGATCGCGGATGCGCTGGCGAGCGTGATCTGGATCAAGATGTAGGCCAGCAACTCCATCGGAGCAGTGATGCTGGGGGCTATCGTATTGTCGCCGAGCGTCTTGAAGAGGTTCTGGAGGTTCGAGAGAGCATTCTGATCGAGCGCCTGGGAGATCACCTGGGCGAGATAGCTGAACAGGTGATTGAAGCCGAAGTTTGCTCCGGGGAGCGAGTTGGACCAGTAGGTCTCCAGCAGGCAGCAGAAGACTAGCCGCATGATGAACTGCACGAGATCCCCGACCCGTACAGGCTCATGATGGAAGCCGAACGTCATCGTCGCAGTGCTCCAGGTGGACACCATCCCGATCAGCACCATGAGCGACACGAAGCTGAGCTCGGTGAGGCCGAGGCTGGTCAGAGCGCCGCCGTTCTGGGTGGTGAGGTTCGTCAGGTTGTTGGCGAACACGCCCAGCCAGTCCGTGCCCGGGCCGCTCTGGAAGAGAGCAAGGGTGTTGAGCGATACCGTGAGGTGTTGAATCATGTGCGGTTCTCTCCGTGCTCAGCTGGAGCTTAGGGAATGTAGTTGTTCGTTTTCGAACCGTTGACGGGATAAGCTTTGCTCTTCTTCTTTTGCTGTTGAACCTGCTGCCGCATTTCCTGGTCGTGCTTGATGGCGGCTTGCTGGGCCGGGACAGTGGTTTGCGGCGGCTGGCTATGGCATCCGCTAAGAGCAATGGCCGCCGCGAGTGCGGCAATCAGGACTTTGGTGTTGGTGGCGTTCAGCATGGAGTCTCCGAAAGGGTCTAGCGGGACCGGCAACAGGTGTGCTCGCTGCCGGTTTCCGCGTCGGTTAGGGTAGGTAGGTGGTCCAGGTTTGAGAGCTTCCGGCCGGCATCGCGTCGGCCGTCTCCCGCTGCTGCTGCACAAAGGACCAGTTGTTGATGTCCTCGGCCGCAGCGTTTCTCCGCTCCATGTTCCCGACAGCAGCTTGCGCCGCCATGCAAGCCTGGAGAGAGCCCTGGGATTGCGCTT
>CAXUIM010000277.1:0-5746 GCA_964250885.1 uncultured Acidobacteriaceae bacterium
GAAGACATCGACTGCCACAAGCCCGCATCCTGGGTACGGGACGCATTGTTTCAGCCCGAGTCGCGGGCACGGTACCGGGCCCTGCTTGAGATGGGCTACACGGATGCCTTTCGGCGGTTGCATCCCGGCGTCATGGGCCAGTTCACCTTCTGGGACTATTTCAGGCAGGCCTTTGAGAACAACCGCGGCGTCCGGATCGATCACTTTCTCGTGTCGCCCGCGATCCTGGATCGATTGGAAGGATGCGAGATCGATAGAGCACCGCGTGCGCAGCCAAAACCATCGGACCATACACCGATCGTGCTGAGACTACGGGAGTAGCCAAAAGCCAGATGCTACCGCGACCCGCACCTCCGGCGCCGCGGCTGGTCCAATCACCATCTCACCACGCCTGGGCGTCCAGTTCCGTTCCATGACGCTGGCCGGGAGCCGATGATACACTTTCAAAAGGTATTCGAGTGCCATTCGCCATGAGGCCGGGTGATCCCGCCCCATGGCTCCGCACCGAGCCAATATCTTTCGGTTCAGCCGCATCGCGGCACAGGGCACGCGCAAAAATGGTCATTCTCCTCGTCATCCTCCACGTCATAGTCTGTCTGTTTCTTGTAGGCGTTGTTTTGATCCAGCAGGGTAAGTCGGCGGATCTGGCCGGAGCCTTTGGCGGACAGGGATCGCAGACGGCTTTCGGTCCGCGCGGAGCCTCGAACCTGTTGACGCGCCTGACCACCTGGTCGGCGATTGTCTTCATGCTCACCTCCATCGGTCTGACCATCCTGATGTCACACAACAGCGCCAATCGTTCGGTTCTCTCGGGCGTTCCCAGCAGCCAGACCACACCAGCCAAGAAGTAGCGAGTCGCATCCGCCGCTGTACTGAAGCGCAGGCCTGATGCCTGCGCTTTCTCATTCTGCAGGTAAGGCTCTCGTATTGCCGTGCATCCACCGATTCCCAGGAACTCTGCCTACGGCTACTCCGATTTCCCTGTTAAAGGAGCATTCACGTGATCCGCGAAACTTTCCCCGTCGGTCTGCTGGGCTGCAACTGCACCATCCTGGGAGATGAGGTCTCCCGGGAAGCGATAGTTGTCGATCCGGGGGATGAGATTCCGCGCATTCTTGCGGCGCTTAATAAGCATCAGCTCAGGGTTCGGCGGATCCTGGTGACCCATGCGCATATCGATCACATCGCCAGCGCACAGTCTCTCAAAAAGATTACCGGCGCACCGATCCTCTACAACAAAACGGATCTGCCGCTGGTTGCGATGATGGACGCACAGGCTGCATGGCTGGATGTTCCGACTCCGGACGTGCAGCCGCCGGACCACTCTCCGGCCGATCAGGAAACGATCTCGGTTCAGGGCATCGACGCTCAGGTGCTGCATACGCCCGGTCATACACAGGGCAGCCTTTGCCTCTACCTGCCCGCGCAGAGTCTCTTACTTGCCGGCGATACACTGTTCGCGGGAAGCGTGGGCCGCACCGACCTCCCGGGCGGCGACACGGCGATGCTGATTGCCAGCATCAAGGAGCGCCTGCTTCCTCTCCCCGGCGAGACCGTGGTTGTTCCCGGCCATGGCGCGCCCACCACGATCGCGAGGGAGCAGGCCACCAATCCTTTTCTCAGCTAAGCATTCTCACCAGGCTCTGAGCCGCGCAGGATTCCGGCTTACAGAATCGCACCGGGACAGAGCATCCCGGTCATCCGAACTCTCCGGGAGCACCATCGATGGGAAGGCGGCGCAGGCCCTCCGTCCATAGCCCCGCCGGCAGCAGAAGGCTCAGCACCGCCCGCCCTGCCGGCAGCCCGTAGAACTCCCCGGGCTGGAGCAGCACGCCGCGGTCCAGCGCCGCGTCCGCGAAGCCGCGACCCGCGACCGTACGCGGAACCCGGAGGACCGCCGTCCAGCCACCCTGCATCGAGAGGCGTTGCGCCAGGCAGCCAGCAGCGACGCCGCCTGCGCACAGGCGCTGCTCCAGCAAAGTGAGATTGTGGCGGAGGCGCTCCCGGATCTGGTACTGAATGCCATGGCGTTGCGCCAGCCAGTACGGCAAGGCCAGCTGTATCGGCGTATTCACCGACAGGAACGTGTCGGCGATTACCTCCAGCCGTTCCATGGCGTGCTCGGCCAAACGCTCCGGCCCGGAGGCCGCGATCCAGGAAAGCTTCATCTGAGGCAGAGCGCACACCTTGCTGAGTCCGCTGAGCACAAAGGTAAGGCAAGCGGAATCTCCCGCAAAGCTGCGGGGCCGGATCGCTCCAGGGGGGAGACCCGCAGGGCTGGGGTCTGTAGAAGGCTCGAGCGCGTAGTCGAGAAAGACCTCATCCACCAGCAGCGCCAGGCCGCGCTCCGCGCATATGGTCTCGACCGACTGGCGCTCGGCTAGAGAGACGAAGTTGCCCGTAGGGTTACTCGGATGAACGAGGATTACCGCGCGGGTTTTCGGTCCCACAGCGGCTTCCAGCTCATGGAGATCAATCGCCCATCCGTGCGCGGCGTCGGCATTGGGATCGTACAGCAAGGGGTATTCGCGCAGGGTCACATCGTCCAGCCGCGCGATGTACTCGAACAGCGGATAGCTGGGCCGCGCGACCAGAACCTCATCGCCCGGATCGCACAGCAGACGGAAGAGAAAGCTGTAGGCCTCGCTGGTGCTGGTGGTCAGTGCGATACGACTGGGGTCAATCGGCACGCCATGATCCCGGTAGTAGCCGGCGACCGCTTCGCGTGCAGCAGGCACTCCCAGCGAAGCGGGATGGTACACCAGCGCGGCTGGATCGTACAGGGGCGCCAGTAGCTCCGGATCATAATCAAAGCCGCACTCTGTAGGATTGGAGATCGTGAGATCCACAAGGTCCTTGCCTGCAGCACGGCGCGCGCGCACAGCAGAAGCGAGATCGTTTTCGGCAAGGTTCCAGTTGGTGCGATCGGAGAAGGTCATGCAGTGTGGGCTGCTTTCATCCTACGGCGGAGCAGCCTGCGGTAACAGCAGGCGTGCTCCAGCGTTTGCACTTCCACGCTGAATCGGCGAGCACCGCTGCTACTTGAGCAGAGCACCGCTCTTACCTCGAACAGAGAAACAGCCCGGATGCTGGCGGCTCTGTACTCAAGCTCATGTAAAACCCTCTAGAATCAGCTGAGATGACTCCGATCAAGGCTGTACTTTTCGACTACGGGATGGTGCTCAGCGGCCCTCCTGATCCCGCAGCGCAGCAGCAAATGGAGGCTCTGCTAGGGGCTGACAGCGCCAGCTTCGACGCTGCGTACTGGAAATACCGGGACGACTATGACCGCGGCATTTTATCCGGACACAGCTACTGGGCCGCCGTTGCCGATGATCTTCATAAGCCGCTGGACGCAGAGACTCTAGCCGGGTTGATGTACGCGGACACAATGCTCTGGACTCAGCCAAACCCACGAATGATCGAATGGGCGGCGCAGCTGCATCGCGCCGGCTTTCGCACCGGCATCCTATCCAACATTGGCGATGCGATGGAAGCCGGGATCTATGCACGCTTCGACTGGATCGCCGGATTCGATCACCATACCTTCTCGCACCGGCTGGGGATCGCCAAACCCGATCCAGCGATTTACCAGCACGCGATAGCAGGCATGGAAGTACCCGCTCGCGAGATTCTATTCGTCGACGATCGCGAGGTGAACATCGCAGCCGCGCAAGCCGCCGGCCTGATCGCTATTCCCTACACCAGCCACGAAGCTTTTTTGCAAGCTCTCGACGCGGCGGGAATCGAAGGCCTTCCGGTACCAGCTCGATAAGGCCTCAAAGCTTCAGGACGCGCGGAGAGAAGCTGCAAGAGCTCCGGCCGGGAAGCCATTTTCTCTGCGGTACAGGCGGCCTGCGTGCCCCACATCTCAAAATGAGATGTGGGGCACGCATCGCAGTCAGTTCGAAGAGGTACGTGCTTCAGGAGATCGTCTGCGGCCGCAGGTCGATCGGCACGCGCTCGACGATCTCGATGCCGAAACCCTGAAGCGCCGGCACATGCATCACGTGATTGCTCAGCAGCCGAATCCTGCGGATTCCGAGGTCGGAGAGAATCTGGCCGCCCAGGCCGACCTGGCGAAGGATCTTCGAGTCACGCTGTTCGCTCTCGCCGGAGGGCTCGGCGGCACGGCCCCGTGCGCTGTGATGAAAGACAAGCCGCCCCGCTGGCAGCGAACGGTCGGAAGCCGGCGGGCGCTCTGCTGTGGATGAACGTTCCAGTCGCGAGGAATGGTCGGATCGTGTCGAGTAGTCCAGGCCGAATCCACGCTGCGTGTGGTGCAGGTATACCAGAGCGCCACAGCCGGCAGCGGCAATGGCGCGAAGACTGGCGTCCGCCGTCGCCCGGCAGTCGCATAGCTCTGACCCAAAAACATTTCCAGCCAGGCAGTGGGTATGCACGCGGACCAGCACCGGGGCGCCCGATGCGGCGGCAGCTTCAAGATCGCCATAGACCAGCGCGATGTGGGACTCGCCGCCGTCCACCGTACTGCCCATACCCGCCTCGCTTTCGTAGGCAATCATGCGGAACTCCCCTTGTGCCAAAGGAAGCTGGGCTTCTGCCAGACGATGTACGTACCGCTCGTTCTGCATGCGATACCGGATCAGTTCCGCGACGGTCAGCATCTTGAGATTGTGGGTGCGGCAAAACCCGATCAGATCCGGAACGCGAGCCATGGTGCCATCGTCGTTCATGATTTCGCAGATGACACCGGCTGGGATCAGACCGGCCATGCGCGCCAGGTCAACCGACGCTTCGGTCTGCCCGGCGCGAACCAGAACTCCGCCTTTTCGCGCGCGCAAAGGAAACACGTGACCGGGGCGGGCGAGATGCTGGGGCGTCGATGCCGGACTGATGGCGACCTGGATGGTACGGGCGCGATCGGCGGCGGATATGCCCGTGGTCACGCCGTCGCGCGCTTCAATCGACTCCGTAAAAGCCGTTCCGAAGCGCGAGGTATTGTCCTGCGTCATGGGGCCGAGGCGCAGAAAGTCGGCGCGCTCCTCGGTCAGCGTCAGGCAGATCAGCCCGCGGCCGAATTTCGCCATGAAGTTGATCGCTTCGGGAGTGCAGAACTCAGCCGCGAGGGTCAGATCGCCCTCATTCTCGCGATCTTCATCGTCCACGACCACGATCATGTGGCCGGCACGAAGCTCGGTGATCGCCTCCGTAACGCTGCAGAATCCAACTTGCGTCTCTGCCATGTTCGGCTCTCCTTGACGGATCTGCGGTTGCACCGGCCGTTGCTCTGGGAGCTTGTTGAAAATTGGCTTTTGTGGCTTCCCTAGCTTCGCGAAACCCGCTTTGATTGCGGGTTTCGTACTTGCCTCGCGGACATCCGAGGTGCTTTTTCAACAAGCTCCTAGAGAGTGGATTCGATCTCGAAACCCCAGGCTTCGAGGAGCGCTTCCGGAATGTACTTGGAATTCTTGTTCCGGCGCGCCCACTCACGAAGACGGGTGGAGCGAATGTATTGGTCCGGTGTGAGTTTGTATTCCTTCACGACCTGCTCAAATGAAGTCACGGTTGGAACCACCGGGCCGATCGGCTCCGGCTTGCCCCAATTGGGATTGCCACGGCGCTTTGCCATGAAGAATGTTCCTCGCTTTCGTGCGGCCTCTGGGAAACGTCACAGACGCCACAAAGAGTTATTTTATCGTCAACAGTCCCTGAGAACAAGGATTTCCCTGTCCGGCGGTAGTCCGGCGGTGGACCGGTTTGCGAAATGATACGGAAGGGTGTG
>CAXUIM010000278.1:0-5741 GCA_964250885.1 uncultured Acidobacteriaceae bacterium
GATTGGTTGCTTTAATCTACTTGCCTCTAACTCATATTTTCTGAGTGCCAGCTGCTCTTTAAGTTGAAGACGTCGTCGGCTGGCGTATTCTGCGACCAGAGCATTCTCCTGCAAGTGGTGTTAAGCGAAGCCTCAGACTTCTACTGCCGTTTTCCGCATGAAGACGGCGCCGCAGACTCTCGTCCACGCCGCGGAACAGGAGACATGCCCCATCCCGGAGGTCAGGCCATGCCATTCAGCCGCAGCGTGTACGGTTCGGCGAGTCTCGCCGCCGGCCTGCTTTTCTCCGCGCCGGTACTGCTGGCCCAGGTGTCCACCGGCGACGCACCGCCGGCCCCGGTCACGACACGGCACGCCATGGTGGTCACCATCGATCACGACGCGACCGACGCCGGCGTCGAGATTCTGCGGGAAGGCGGCAACGCCGTAGACGCCGCGGTAGCCGTGGGCTTCGCCCTGGCCGTGGTGTATCCGGAGGCCGGCAACATCGGCGGGGGCGGCTTCATGCTCATCCGGCCGGGTTCCAAACGGCTGGCCCACGGACAAGCCCAATTCCTCGACTACCGCGAGAAAGCCCCGGCCGCCGCCAGCGCCAACATGTACCTGGACGCGCAGGGCAACGTCATTCCCAAGATGTCCACGGTCGGTCCGAAGGCCAGCGGGGTACCCGGAACCGTCGCCGGCCTGACCTATGCGGAGGCTCACTATGGCCGCCTGGGGCTGGCCAGGGTGATGCGGCCGGCCATTCGACTGGCCCGCGACGGCTACATTCTGGATCCCTACCTGGCGCTTCAGCTGCACAGCAGCCTACTCGCTCGGTTCCCCGCCTCGCGCCGCATTTTCGAGCGCGACGGCAACTTCTACCACGCGGGCGACCGCTTTCAGCAGCCCGAGCTTGCCCGCACCCTGGAGCGGATCGCAGCCAATCCCGATGACTTCTATAAGGGCAAGATGGCGGCCGAGATCGCCGCCTTTGAACAGGCGCACGACGGGCTGATTACGGCCGCCGACCTCGCCGCCTACCAGGTGAAGGAGCGCACACCGCTGCTGGGTCACTATCGGGGTCTTGAGGTCCTCACCTCGCCACCCCCCAGCTCCGGCGGCATCGTTCTGATCGAGATTCTGAACATCCTGAGCGGCTACAACCTCAGTCGCTTAGGTCCCGGCGGCGCCGAGACCCCCGGAAACACGGAGACAAAGGATCGTTCCCCCGCGCAGGTCCACATCATTACCGAAGCCTTTCGCCGCGCCTACATGGACCGCGGCGACTACCTGGGCGATCCCGACTTCACCTCGATGCCGCTGGCCCAAATGGCCAATCCCGCCTATGCCGCCGCGTGGCGGCGATCCATCCTGGCGGTGAAGCCGTCGCCCTCCGCGACCCTGGTGCGGCCCGCCGGCTTCATGCCGCCGCCACCGGATCCTGAGCCACAGCCGCCGGAGTCGCACCAGACCACGCATTTCTCGATTGTGGACGCCGAGGGGAATGCCGTCTCCAGCACCTACACCCTGAATTTTGGTTTCGGCTCCGGGATCACCGTCGACGGCCTGGGTTTTCTGCTGAACGACGAGATGGACGACTTCGCCTCCAAGATCGGTGTCCCCAATGGCTTCGGTCTGATCCAAGGGCCGGCCAACTCCATAGCGCCCGGCAAGCGCCCGCTCTCCTCCATGACGCCGACCATCGTGAGTGGACCGCCGCGGCGCTTGCTGTTCGTGAAGCGCCCTGGCAAACTGCGGCTCGTGCTGGGCTCGCCGGGCGGCTCGACCATCATCACCACCGTAGCCAACGACCTGATCAGCGTGGTCGACAACGGTCTGAACATCCAGGCGGCGGCCGACGCTCCGCGTTTTCACCATCAGTACCTCCCGGACATCCTGCAGTTCGAGAAGGCCTTCCCGGTCGACGTAGTCGACACCCTGAAGGCCGACGGCTATAACACCAAACGCGAAGGCGAGTTCGACGAGAAGAGCGCGGGGGTCTGGGGCGACAGCGAACTGATTGCCGTGGATCCCGTGACCGGGGTTCTGATGGGCGGCCAGGACAAGCGCCACAGCTTCGGCAAAGCCGCCGGTTATTAAGCGGGACGTTCCGGGCCGGGAGCCGCCTCGCGAGGTCGCTTGTGCAGCGGCGGCAGTTTCCGGGTGGCTGGCTCCCATTTCTGTCCAGAGCCGATTCTCACAGCTACATCTTCACCGTAGAATGCACGGGAATCTGAGATAGCTTGAAATCATGCAGCCCGGAATCTCCAGCCACATCTTTCTCCCACAGCGTCTTACGCCCTCTCTGCTCGATACGCTGGCGCGCACCGGCGCCGGCTGCATCGAACTGTTCGCCGCGCGCCACCACTTCGCCTATACCGATGCTGCCGCCGTGCGCGAAGTGGCCACCTGGTTTGGCTCCCAGGATCTGCGCGCTTCGCTGCACATGCCCATCTTCTCGGCCGAGGACGAGTTCAACTGGAGCCGCCACACCGCACCCACACTGAACCTGATCGACCGCAAAAAGTCGGCGCGCATTGCCGCGATGGACGAGGTCAAGCGCGCGCTCGAAGCCGCCGAGCAGCTCCCCGTAGTCTCCTGCGTGCTGCACCTCGGTCAGAAGGACGACGTTTGGGATACCCGGTCCCTGGACGATTCCCTGACCGCCATCGAGCACCTGCAGGCCTTCGCCGCGCCGCTGGGAGTTCAGCTGCTGCTGGAAAACCTGACCAACGACGTGGCCACCCCGCGGCATCTGGTCGAGATCGCCCGCGTGGGCCATTTCGATACCTTGGGATTCTGCCTGGATGTCGGCCATGCGCACCTCGCCGAGCCGGTGGCGGAGACGCGGGACGCCCCGGCTCAATCGGGCATCGAGATCGCCTTTGAAGCCTTCGCGGGCCGCTTGGCGGAGCTGCATCTGCACGACAACCGCGGAACGCGCGATGAGCACCTCTGGCCGGGCCAGGGCGCCGTTGACTGGACGGCGGTGAGCCGGCAGATCGCGGCGCTCAAGGTGCCGCCGCGGGGTGTGCTGGAGATTGCCTTCGCGCCCGCCGAAAGCCAGTCTCAAGTCGTCACCCAGGCCACCGAAGTCTGGCATCGGCTGGACGGCGAACGCGTCGCGTAGAGCAAACAACGGCACCGTCCCCACGGGAGCAGTGTGCGGGGTGTCTTTTCTCGGGAAAAAGCCACTTGAGTCCACAGCCCTGGATACAGCAACCCTGATCGTGCTTTACGCGAAACAGCCAGATGCCGATTGGGCGCCTTCTTCAATCAGCCTGACGAGCAGTGGAGGTTCCGGCGTACATGAGCGCGCGAGTTCCGACTCCTAAGCCGCTGGAGATTCAGGCTCCGCGTGATTTACGAATCATGCGCCGCGACCACTGCACGCCCAGGAAGCCAAGCGCCAGCGCCATCACGAAGACACCCACCGGGAAGCCCACCCAGCGGTAGGTCAGGGCAAAGTCCAGAGGATGGCCCATGCCCCGGAGCACCAACAGGGTAAGGATGGCCAGAAAGGTGGTGGCGAAAAACGCGGCGAAACCGGCCGCCAGGCCCATCAGCAGCGACTGAAACCAGCCCAGGTCGCCTAGCGGAATCCCCAGCAGCACGCCTTCGCGGCGCGCCCGTTCGACATCGTTTGCCGTAGCCATACTCATTTAGAATAGACGGATGGGCGAAACGCTGCAGGGAGCACAGGTACGTACGTCACCGGCGAGCCTCGCCGCGCACCTGGTCCGCGCGGCCCAGGTGGCGCACGACACGGAGGTGCGCCAGTCGGCCAACGGGGTCGCCTTTGCCACCTTTGGGGAGACCGGCGTCGCCGACCTGGACCTGGACCGCATGCTGGAAGCGGTGCCGATGGCGGTCGTCGCGGCGCTCCAGGCCAATACGTATTACTTCGTTCCCCTGGCTCTGCGGGAACCGGCGGAGGCCTTGGAAAGCAGCGAGGCCCCGGCGCCCCCGCAGCCGGCGATGGTGGCGAGCGCCTATACCGACGAGTTCTCCGACGCGGCCATCTGCCATCGCAATGTCGAGCTCGGCCACGGCAAGCGAGCCGTGTTTATCTCCACGCGCCTGATGGGCGATCGCTTCGCCCTGAGCTTCGAATTCTTCATCAATGTCGCGCACGCGTTCGTGGAACAGGCCGGGGTGCCCGCGGCCTTCGGCGATCTGGTCTGGAAGCAGGCGATGGACAACACCCGCGGGGAGACCTCGCTCGATGCCTGGGAGTCGCGCAACCTGGCCTTTGGCCGCCCTGCCAATGCCCCGCCGGAGACTGCGCCGCAGCCCGGGCGCCGGGCGCGCGGCTTCGGCAGCCAGCGCTCTTTTGCGGTGGCCGCGGCTCCGGCAAACCCCGCACCGCTCCCCAAGACGACGGACGCTTTGCTCCCTCCGCAACAGGCTTCCGCGGCCACGGACGAGAAGGAGAGTGGCGTATATCTCGAGGCGGCTTTTTCGGACTCCCTGGCGATCTACCTGCTCTCACTGGCGCTGGACTTCGACTACAGCGAGCTGCGCGAGCGGGAGTATCCCTTGCTGGCCGCGGCGGCGCTGGCCGCCCGCCTGCGCCGGGTCGCCGAGCTCTTCCCGCCCAATAACGGGTACGAGTTCGCGGTCCGCTATCGCCGCAGAGCGTAGAGCGCGCCGCAGAGCGTAGAGCGCGCCGCAGAGCGTAGAGCGCGCCGCAAAGCGTAGAGCCGCCGCAGAGCATAGAGCCGCCGCAGAGCATAGAGCTGCCTAGGTCTCGCCGTCCGGCTCGGCCGGAAACATCGACTCAATTCTCAGCTCCTGCGCCGTGATCGACCGCGGTGTGCCCACGGTCGTGATCAGGGAGAAGAAGGACCAGCGCACCGCACCTTTGACGAAGGTGAGGGGCAGGACGGCGCCCGGGCTTTTGGCCGGAGTGCTCAGCTGCCGCACTCCCGGATATTTGCGGAGCTCGTTCAGCAGATCGATCGTCTTCTGGTCCAGTACATGTCCGGCGGCCTCGCGGTGGACCCGCTGCAGGAGACCGGACGCGACGTCCTCCCAACCTTCCACGAAGGGCCGCAAACCATCCGGATCGAACATCAGGTGGAGCAGGTTGCGCGGACTCTTCCGCGCCGCAAGATCGACGAAGGAACCGAAGAAGCGCGGGGCCGCTTCATTGGTTTTGAGAACGTTCCAATAGCGGTCCAGCAGAAGGGCGGGGTAGGGCTCCTGCTGCTTGAGCATGCGTTCGATGGCCCGGGTTACAACAGCCATCTCCGGTGCGTCCCAGGCGCTCTCGGCGTAGATGGGCGCATACCCCGAAGCCAGTAACAGGAGATTGCGCTCCCGGAGCGGTATGTCCAGCGCCCGCGAAAGGATCAACAGGAACTCCCGGCTCGGAACGCTGCGGCCGCTCTCGACGAAGCTGATATGGCGCTGCGAAACTCCGGCATCGAGCGACAGATCGAGCTGGCTCTTGCCGCGCTGCTGTCTCCAGTAGCGAAGCAGGTGGCCCAGCACGTTGCGCGAAGGATCGACTGGAGGCGTGGAGACATTCATGAGCTGGGGGATACCTGGCTGCGGAGTGGTTGGGGTTTCACGCCAGAAAACGTCCTTCGGAACTCAGGCTGGGAGACCTCGGGCTCGCCTCCCGGCCTCTGCGAGAAGGGACTAGAACAATCTCAGGGTTGCAGTACCCAGGGCTGCGAATTTCGCGTGGCTTTTCCCGAGAAGCCACACTGCTTACTGCTTCGGTGGGCACGGTCACCCTGTTACTGCTCTAG
>CAXUIM010000279.1:0-5738 GCA_964250885.1 uncultured Acidobacteriaceae bacterium
CTCTTATGGCAGCAGCAACTGCAGTAGATCCTGGCCTGGCTCCCGCGGCGGTACCGTGGCGTCCCAGCGTCAATCCGTGGATCGTGGCCATGACGGTGACCCTGGCCACCTTCATGGAGGTGCTGGACAGCTCGATTGCCAATGTATCGCTGCCGCACATCGCCGGTGGGCTGGGCGCCACGCAAGATGAAGCGACCTGGGTGCTGACGGCGTACCTGGTGGCCAATGCCGTGATCCTTCCGGCGGGCGCCTATATGACCACGTTCATCGGGCGCAAGAAGTTCTACATGATCTGCGTGGCGCTGTTCGGCATCAGCTCGGCGCTATGCGGCCTGGCGCCTTCGCTGCCGCTGCTGGTCTTCTTCCGCATCCTGCAGGGCGCGGGCGGCGGCGGTCTGGCGCCCAGCGAGCAGGCTATCCTGGCCGACACCTTTCCGCCGGAAAAGCGCGGCCAGGCGTTCGCGATGTATGGTCTGGCGGTGGTGTGTGCGCCGGCCATCGGCCCCACCCTGGGCGGCTATATCACCGATAACTTCGACTGGCGCTGGATCTTCTACCTCAACATTCCGATCTGTCTGCTGTCCCTGTTCCTCACCTCGCGAATCGTTGAAGATCCTCCGTATGTGAAGAAGCAGGTGGCGGAGAGCCAGAAGGGTGGCATCAAGCTGGACTTCCTGGGCTTCGGGCTGCTGGGGCTGACGTTCGGTTCGCTGGAGTTCGTGCTCGACAAAGGCCAGGAGGACGACTGGTTCGGCTCGCACCTGATTGCCTTCTTCTGCGTGGCCATGGTGGTGGCCTTCGTGCTGATGATCTGGTGGGAGCTGCGGCAGCTGCGTGAAGGTCATCGGCCGATCCTGAACCTCACGCTGTTCAAGCGGCGGCAGTTTGCCATCAGCTTTGTGCTGATGTTCGTGCTGGGGTTTGCGCTGTACGGAACCACCATCCTGATCCCGCAGTTCGTGCAGACGCTGCTGGGCTACACGGCGGAGCTGGCCGGCCTGGTGCTCTCACCCGCGGGTCTGATGATGATGTGCATGATGCCCGTGGTCGGCTTCCTTTCGGGCAAGGTCGATCCGCGCAAACTGATCGGCTTCGGGTTTATCAACCTGACGCTCTCGCTGCTGTGGATGGCCAATCTCAACCTGCAGTTGAGTTACGGCCAGTTGGTCTTGATGCGCATGTTCCAGGCCTCCGGACTGGCGTTTCTCTTCATCCCGATCAATACCATCGCCTACGTCGGGGTGAAGCAGAGCGAGAACAACGACGTGTCCGGTCTGACCAACCTGGCGCGCAACATTGGCGGATCCTGCGGTACAGCCTTCATGGCGACGATGCTGACGCGGCGAACGGCGGCGCATGAGAGCTCCATGGTGCGCTTTCTCACGCCGGCCAGCCCGGGCTATACCCGTTGGCTCAAGGCGCTGGAGGGAAGCTTCAAGCCGGGCAATGGAACATCCGCAACCAAGGACCTGGCCACACCGGGAGCGACCCACCAGGCGCAGGCCTACATCTACAACATGATGCACAGCCAGGCGGCCACCCTGGCCTATGTGGACATCATCCGCTACCTGACGCTTTTCTGTGCCGCGATGCTTCCGCTGCTGTTCCTGATTCCGCGGCCACCGAAGAACGCCAGCGCCAGCGCCGGCCATTGACCTCACCGCCGGAGCTGGGCCGTGCCGCGATCTATTCAAGGAACGGCTCTGCTTCAGGACGACTCTAACGAGCATCGCAACCGCCTGCATTCGCGGCTTCCCAGGTCTCAAACTGGTAAGTCTCGGGACATCCTTTACGTTTTGTCCCGGGACATCCTTTACACCTTTCAGGAAGTTTGCCCTTGACAACGCCTTCGACCTTATCGAGGGGCACCTGGAAGGTGATTGGGCCACCCGCCAGGCTGTTATTTGACTGAACGAACGGCACTGGTTCAAGCACGACTCTAACTATGGAACAAGCTCCTACTAGGGCACGTGCGGTGGAATCAGGGGCCGTGGCGCGGAAGGATAGCTTTGAAGCCGCGGCCCGAGCGAGTTGGAGAAGTTGAATCCTCGCAGGCGATCTGCATCGATGGTCCAGAACATCGCGCCAAACAGGCTGGGGTAACCGGAAGGTTGTTGCAACCGGTATCGGCCTGACGGCGGGGCCTTGCCCTGGATCAGGAAGTCCATCGCTTCCATGGTCTCTTCAGGCGTTTGATAGTCCACCAGAAATCCCACCAGCACTTTGCCGGCAGCGAGCGGCGGTACGCTATATCGCGAGTCCCCGCCCACGGGGAAACCCTGCAGCATAAGCTCGGTTAGGGCGGCGTCGTAGTCGGCCGTGTGCGACTGGTAGATCTCTCCATCCAGGCCCTCAAGAGGAGGCGTGTTGTAGTCTTGCACGTCGATGAAAGAGAGCATGTCTCCCAGGCCATAGGCAAGGGGCAGATAGGAACCAAACTGACCTCCATAGGCCAGGTATCCCGCGGGAAACTGGGGCCCTTCCGGCACCAGGCTGATCATGAAGCCCGGACCGAAGGCTTCATGAAGCTGCCGCAATCCTGAGATCAGGTTGACGATCGAAGGCGTCGTCGGATGACGCGGGTCGCGATCCCCAGCCTGCACCAGCAGCGATGGAGTTTCGAAATCGATGTCGACTCCGTCGAAGCCGTACTGTTCGACCACCTGTGTGACGCTGGAGACGAAGGTTGCAATGTGCGCCGGGTCGTCCAGCGTGAAGAAGGCGCCGCCGCCGCCGAGCGAGATCATCACCTTCTTACCTTGGCTCTTCAGCTGCGCGATGTCGCGCTTCAGCTGGTCAGGGTCCAGCCCCCGGGGTACGTTGAAGCGCAGGGTTCCCTCGGTGGCTCCCTTGACCGGCGCCGCGAAGGCTACGATCACGATGTCCCATTGAGGCGAAATTTCGCTCAGCGGAAAAGGCTGGCGGTCCGGGCCGCGTCCGGTCCAGTACCCGACCAGCCCATGCCCGTTGGCGAAGGCAGCACCGGAGCGCGCCACCGGCGCCGGCTGTGCGGCGGCCGCTCCTTCGCTGTTCGCCGCGCTTGTACAGGGCGTCGCGGGCTTCGGCAGCAAAGTGTGATCCGGGAAGCTGAAGTGAGGATTTGGGTCGGAACCGGCTCCCAGATACCAGGGCAGCAGGGCTACGTTCTGCAGATGCCATTCCCGCTTGCCATCGCGCGCGACGTACGCCGGGGATGCGGGAAAGTTGTTCTTGGGATTGACATCAGTGGGTTCGAGAAGAAAATACGAGGAGGCGATGCCCGGCCCGCCGCACCCCCGGTCATCGCCGGGCCACATCCAGGCGGGCGCCGCGTTGCCGGGCAGCGTCACGTTGTAGCCGTAGTGCTGCGGATCATGCCGTGGATCATATAAGAACTCGGCGAGCTGCTGCGTGAGCGGCTGAATGTCGCGGTCCAGGACCACCGCCGGAGCCTTCTCCAGAAACGATGCCATCACAAAGGAGTTGCCGGTCGTAGAGTCGATCCCGTGAGTGCCCCAGCTGCAGCAGACAGTGGCATCGCCGTCCACGTAGAAGGTGGTGTTGTGCGTGACCGCAAGCACCAGCTTGCCCTGCTTCGCGGAGAGTTGCTGCGCGGAGAGTTGCCGAAAGAGCTCCCGTTGTACAAAGTCGGCATCGGCAACCCCCAGCGACTCTCCGCTGCTCTTCGAGTGCAGAACATAGCCGAAGCCCACCGGGATCTTGATCGTCACCGGCCTCACGGCTGGCCGGCCCAATAACGTGTGCCAGCCGGAAAAAGATGGGAACGTGCTGCGCAACAGGGCGTCGCCGAACTGGGTTCTGCCTCCGGAAGCGAAGTCGTACCGGGAGAAGATGGGCGAGGCGAGCACCGGCGCAACATCCGGCGAGGCGTTCAGCACCATCGGGCCTCCATTCGCTCCCGCGGCTTCAAAGGACAGCGTCACCGGAACAAGCAGGGTGGGCAGCTTGGTGGTAGCGCCCCGGTCGGGCGTCTCACCTACGATCGTGACGGTACTTGCGCCCTGCTGACGATCGAAGGTGGGAACCGTACCCTGGGCGTGAAGGACGTGCAGCGCCAGGACAGGAAGGCACAGGCTGAAGAGTCTCTCTTTCATACAGCTCATTCTCTCTGATTCAGGGAAGAAAACACCGCTTATAAGCGGAGCCTGCGGGCTCGGTCGGGAGGGGCCAGCAGAGCCTTGAGAGATAGCGCGTTCGCGGTGGCGTGGCCCAGGGCCGTGTTGTCGAAGATCACCCATGTCTCCGGCGCAGGCTCCTGATTTGCGCTCGGCGTCCGCAAGGTGTGTGCGAACGTCGCCAGATGCGCGTCGTCGTATTCCGAGTAATACGTACGTGGTGCGCCATGCAGGCGGAAGTAGCGCAGGCCGCTCCAGCCGCCGGGCTGCGCGGCCAGGGCCGAGCCCTTGGGCGGGTCCGCGGCTACGCGGGCGACTTCGAAGTCGCGTAGCAATCGATTGACAGGTGGCGTGAACCAGCTTGCGTGTCTTGGCTCCAGCGCAACCGGGGCCAGGCGCTCGCCGCTGGGATGCAGCTCCCGCAGCGTTGTGAAGAACTCGTGCGCGGCCCCCGGATCGAAGGCCAGGCTGGGCGGCAGTTGCACCAGCAACGGACCGAGTTTCACGCCCAGACCGCTTGCCTGTTCCAGAAACTCCTGCAGCAGCGCGCCGCAGTTGAGCAGCTTCGCCGTATGGGTGATGGCCTTTGGCGCCTTCACGGCAAAGCGAAAGCTGTCGGGCGTGGAGGCCGCCCAGCGCTCCCATGTCTTGCGCTGGTGCGGGCGATGGAAGCTCGAGTTGATCTCCACGCAGTTCAGCGCATGTGAGTAGCGCTCCAGGTGCGAGAGCTTCTCTCCTTCGGCCGCGGCACGGAAGGAAGTCGCGTGCTGCTTCGGCAGCGTCCAGCCGGCCGTGCCGATGCGCGCATCGTCCAAAGCCCGCGATGCGGGATTCACCGGGCGCGGCTTTCGACTGCCGTCGCTCCTGGTGAGTTCGCGGCGCGGTTTGGGTTGAGTACCAAGCGAGTTCCTGGCTAAATCTTTCATCCGGGTCTACGCGGCGCCCTCGCGCGCCGATGTGAACGCAACTCTGCTAAGAAGCATCGTATATAAGGCGCGCGGTGAGGTCCTGCCCGCGGCGATGTGGCTTGGCAATCGGGCCCGAAGGAGAAGCAATGAACAAGCAACTGGAAGGGTTGAAAGTCGCGATTCTGGCTACAGATGGCTTTGAACAGGTCGAGCTGACTGAGCCGAAGAAGAACCTTGAAGAGGCCGGCGCAACGGTTACGGTGCTCTCCATAAAGGCAGGGGAGATCAAGGGCTGGGACAAGACCGATTGGGGTAAGACGGTTCCGGTCGATGCGCTGGTGAAGGACGCGCGGCCGGAAGAGTTCGATGCGCTGGTTCTGCCGGGGGGACAGATCAATCCGGATAAGCTGCGTATGGACAAAGATGCCGTGGCCTTCGTTAAGAAGTTCGCTGAAAGCGGCAAGACAACCGCGGCGATCTGCCACGGTCCGTGGACGTTGATTGAAGCGGGCGTGGTCAAGGGCAAGACCATGACCTCATGGCCTTCGGTACACACCGATTTGAAGAATGCCGGCGCGAACTGGGTCGATAAGGAAGTTGTGGTGGATGGCAACTTCATCTCGAGCCGCAAGCCGGACGACATACCCGCTTTCTCGAAGGCCATCATTGAAGCGTTGAGCAAGGCGCGCACGCCCGCACACGCGGCCTGAGATCC
>CAXUIM010000280.1:0-5709 GCA_964250885.1 uncultured Acidobacteriaceae bacterium
TACTGCACGATGTTCTGCTGCTGCTGCGCATGCTGCTGCTGGCGCGTCATGGGTGGAGGCTGCTCCGGCAGCTCCTGCGCCTTCTCCACCAGCAGCGACCAGTCTTCCGGCACCGGCAGCTCGCGGTCCAGCGACGGTGTTCCTTCGCTCGTCTCGACGCGGACCGCGACGCTGAGCTCGCTCTTGGTGCGGCCGCGGAAGATGCCATGGGTGGGCGGCACGTCGGCATAGTCGCACCCGATGGCGGTGCGAATGTGGCGATCGCCGGCGACGAGATTATTGGTCGGGTCGAATCCGACCCAGCCCAGCTCCGGCAAAAAGGCTTCAACCCAGGAGTGTGTGGCCGCGCGCTCCGAGCGGTCCCGATGCTCGTCCCCGTGATACAGATATCCGCTCACATAGCGGCAGGGCACCTGCAGCCGCGACCGCACCAGCGAAATCATGATGTGCGAGAAGTCCTGGCAGACGCCGGCGCGGCTCTTCAATGCGAGATCGATCGGGCTGTCGGCCCTGGTGGAGTTCGGCTTGTAATCGAAATAATCGTAGACCTGCTGATTAAGCTGATGCAGCACGCTGAGCGGATCGTCGCGGCGCCGCAGATTCAGATCAACTCCCAGCGCTTCCAGCTCCGGCGTGAAGGCCGCGAAGTCGCTGGGCAGCAGCATCTCCCAGAAGTCCCCCTCATGCACCAGCCGGTCCAGCTCCCCCCAGGAAGCGGCCGGCAGCGAATCGGGCACGGCGGCATGCGGCTGCATCTCCACCAGGGACTCAGCCACGATCACCAGCTGGCCGTGCTGGCCGGGGATATCGAAGTGATGAACATGGTTGGCCAGGTGGTCGCGATAACTGAAGACCCGGCAGCGCGGGCTCACCGACAGATGAAAGGTCAGGCAGCGCTGCTGAGCGTCCGAGCGCGGGTGCATGCGCGTCTCCATGATGCTTTCGCTCACGGGGGTCTTGTAGAGGAACTTCGTCAGATGGCGTATCGAGTAATACATCGGCCGCTCCTGTTACCTGGGCTGAACTTTTGGCGTTGCGTTCACGAGTACCGCGAGCTGGAATTTCTGCTCTGGGTACGCTGACAGAAGCAAGGCTGCTGACAGAAACAAGGCTGCTGACAGAAACAAGGCTCTGGAGCAGTATTGCTGTCTTTCCGCCCGATTTGAAGTGTCGGAGTGCCGTTTTTCCTGTGAACAACGGCGTTGAGACCTTGGGCCCCGGGCACACCTACAGCAATACAAATTTACCCGGCCAGCGCCGTCTGAACCGAATAGTCGACGTACAGGCGATAGATGGTCTCGTGGATCGACTGGCACTGCTGCTTGATCGATCGCAGGTACTTCACCACATCGTCCATAAGAATCTCGTCCACGCTGGCGAAGGCCAGCGAAGCGCCCAATCGGCCCGCGATCCGATGCAGCTCCTCGGCCCGGTTTTTTCCAGACTCATGCTGGATCGCAATCAGCGAGCATCTGACGCTATCGATGGAAAAGCGCAGCGCGTGCGGAAACTCTGGGTCGAGCAGAAGAAACTCCAGGATGCGCTCCGGCGTCAGGTCAGCCGTATAGACCTTGCAGTAGGCCTCAAAGGCGGTCGCGCTGCGCAGCAGACCCATCCACTCCAGATATTCGTTGCCCTCGATCAGTCGCTCGGGCTGCGCCCAGAGGTCCTCATGATAGGCCTCCAGCAGCATAGCCGTGGCCGAGGCGCGCTCCAGAAAGCGCCCCACCTGGATGAACTGCCAACCCTCGCCATGCGACATGGTGGAATCGGTCACGCCTTGAAACTGGTGTACCGCCTCCATGACCTCCTGCAGGAAGGCCGATGGAGCTTCCGTTGAGGCATCCACGCCGTCGCTGTTGATGGCGGCCCTTACCTCCGGGCGGGTGACCGCGAGGTACAGCGAATTGAGACGGTGCCACTGCTCGGTGGAGATCTGCTCGCGAACGTGCCGTGCATTCTCCCGCGCCGCGATGATGCAGGACACCACCGAAGATTTAAGTTCGGTGTCGAAGGTCAGCGACCGTGTCAGCACATAGGGGTTCCCCTCCCACTTGAGCCGCTTGGGTTTGCCCAGCGACTGCAGCAGGCGCAGCCAGCGCCGGTCGGAGCTGGTGGAGCTCTCGTCCAGCATCAGGTTCAGATTCACATCGAGCAGGCGCGTTGTGTGCTCGGCGCGTTCCAGGTAGCGGCTCATCCAGTAGAGCGAATCGGCGACGCGGGAAAGCATGGAGAGACCCCTCTTCCTGACAGCTTCAGGCGATGCAGCAAAGCCCGCGCTGGAGATGATTTCCTATCGCTGGACCACGCTTTCAGTTGATCCCTTCGCGCTGGGCTCACTCGCAGAATTCATGCTGCGCTCCGAACGGCTCGCCTGGAGCGAGGCGGCAGGCCTGGCGCTGAGCGGAATCATCCGGTTGAAGCTTCACTGTACACCGGCGCCCGGAGCATTTCCTAGGGCTCGGGTCCGGTCTGCAACCCTATCGGTGTGCCGGGTCGGGCTGCGGCGGAGAACTCGGCGGAGAACTCATTTCTGCAACGAACATGCGGTAAAACCGCGCCGCATCCAGATCCTCCTGTACATGCACCGGCTGCATCTCGCGCCGCGGTTTGTCGGCCGCGGTCCAGGTCAGCATGTTGCCATAGCTCGGCCCCCGCGCCAGGTCCACATCCACGTACAATATCTGCTCCCGGGTGATGAGCGTGGGATCGATCCACGCGGCGGCGGCCAGCTCATCCCACATGTAATAGAACTCGCTGCTGTACTGCGCGATATAGCGCGCCGCCGGTGACTGAGATTGTACGATCCGGGCCTTGAGCTCCTTGCTGAAGAAGGTCTTCACTGAAATGTCGACGTCGGTCAGCTCGATGCGCGGCCACTTTGCGCGCAGGGTGATGTGCACGGCTTCCGGGTCGAACCAGAAGTTGAATTCATGCCGGGGATTGGTGGCGAACTCAGGATCGTCGTTGCGGGGTGCGAGGCCGCCGCCCATGATGACGATGCCGTTGGAAAGCGCGGCGAACTCCGGATCGATCGAGATCGCCAGCGCTATGTTGGTCAGGGGGCCGGCGGCGTAGACCGTCACCTGATGCGGGTGGGCATGCACCTGGCGGATCAGGAAGTGGGCCGCATCTTCGTCCAGGGGCCTGGTGGAGGGCGGACCCTCCGCCATTGCGGGCAACACGAACGGCCCATGGTAAGGCTGGCTGCTGGTGTGCGCTGCTGAATCGCCCCAGGCCCCGTACCATGCGAACGCTCCCATCAGCGGCCGCTCCTGCATCGTCTCTGCCTGCGAACGCACCAGCGGGAATACGGCGCCCGGCACTACCGGCACGCCGGTGCGGTGGATCAACTCCAGCATGCGCAGCGTGTGCTGCACCTCCTCCGGCTCCCAGGCGTTTCCGGTCACCATCGTGATGCCCAGCACTCGAACCTGCGGCGATTGCAGAAGCACCATCATCGCCATCTGATTGGATCCACCCGGCCCGGAGCCGTCCTGGTCGACGACCACCAGGCGGGGCGACTGCGCCGCGGTGACCAGCCCACTCAGGAAAAGGCTGCTATAGAAGAGCCCCTTCAGCATGCGGCGCTGCAAGCCGTGCATGCCCGAGGACAACCTGTTCGCACGGCGATCTCCTGTGGGGCGGCCGCGTGCCGCGAAAGTACGGCGGAGCTTCAGGTCCTCTGGCTTCAGGGTGGAACTCCTTACAGACAATTGGTTCGGGTACTTGGGAAAGATAAAGAACAGGTTGGCTACTTTGGAGAAGAAACACAATTCTAGTCGATCCCGGCGCAATCACTCCCAGCCTGGCCAACCAGGCGCGAGGCGGGCCTGCACAAGCCACGCGCTTCCGCGTGGGCTGCGCGGTGTTCCCAGTCTGGCACTCGCGTGTCGCTTTGCGGTTGCTCCGGGCGTGGGATTCGAGCATCCTAGCTACCAGACCACCCAACGCTACCAGACCGCCAAAATGCTTTCTCGACGCTCTTGAGGCCCCTTGACAGTGAAGATGTTCCGCTCGACCGCGCTCCGCGCCGCCCCGGCGCTCCTTGTTCTCGCCTGTCTTCCAGCCCTCAACGGATGCAAGGGCGGAGTGAAGGGGCTGATCGCCCGATTCCACTATCGCAAGTCGCGCTCGGCGCCCAACAGCCCGGCTTACGCCACCGAGGTGCAAACGGCGGCCGGATCGCCGCGGCTCGCCATCCTGCATTCGCCCAACTTCAGCAACATTCAGCCGGAGGTGCAGAGCTTCTATAACGATCGCAACAATGAGATCGCCTGGACGCGCAACCTGAAACCCACCGGCACGACCGAGACATTGATCCAGCTGTTCGGCGATGCTCAGAAGAAGGGTTTGAATCCGGAGGACTACGACGCGTCCCTCTGGCCGGCCCGGTTGCAGCGCCTGGAGATGATCCGAAGGAACAAGGACGACTCCGAGCCGGCGCAGGCCGATGTCGCGCGGATCGATGTCGCCATGACCATCGCCACGATGCGCTATCTTTCGGATCTGCATCTGGGCCGTGTCAACCCGCAGTCGCTGAACTTCGACATCGACGTGCCCTCCCGGCGCGCGGCTTTCGACCTGGCGACGCTGCTCAATGACCAGGTCGTTGACTCCGGTGATCCGGGCTCCATTGCCGACTCGGTCGAGCCCAAGAATCCCATGTACCAGGCCGCGGAGCAGGCCCTGCCGCACTACATGGAGCTGGCGGCCCAGCAGGGCGCCAACTCGCCCCAGCCGCTGCCGTCGCTCAGCTCTATATCCGCCCCCGCAATCTCCGCGGGTGGATCGTATCCCGCGCTGGGAGCGCTCTGGCAACGGCTGCAACTGGAAGGCGACGCCGCGGCGGCAAGCGATACAGACAGCCCGGCGCAGAACGGCAGCCCGGCGCACAACAACAACCCGGCGCAGAAGAACAGCCCGGTTCGCTACACACGGGAAATGGCGGCCGCCGTAAAGCAATACCAGATGCGCCACGGCCTCACCGCCGACGGCAAGCTGTCTCAGTCCACCATCGATTCGCTCAATGTGCCAATGTCCGTGCGCGTGCAGGAGCTGTCCGACGCTCTGGAGCGCTGGCGCTGGCTGCCGGATAACTACATCCAGCCGCGCGTGCTGGTCAACCTTCCCGAGTACATGGTGCGCACCTACGGCCCCGACCACAAGGAGGCCTTCAAGATGAAGGTGGTCGACGGCGAAGGCGACGGCACGCACGACACGCCCACCTTTGTGCGGCTGATGCGCTACGTGGTGTTCCGGCCTTACTGGAACCTGCCCACGGACATAGTTAAGAAGGATCTGCTTCGCCACGTAAGCAAGGACGGTGCGGGGTACCTGGAGCGGAATGATTACGAGGTGACCGGCCGCGATGGCAAGCCCATAACGGGCTGGACCGCGGCGGAGCTCGAACACGGCCGTTACCTGGTGCGGCAGAAGCCGGGGCCAAGGAACTCGCTGGGTCTGGTGAAGTTTTTGCTGCCCAACGGGTATGACGTCTACCTGCATTCCACGCCGGAGTTGAACCTGTTCAATCTGACCAACCGGGACAAATCCCACGGCTGCGTGCGCCTGCAGGACGCCGCCCAGATGGCTCTTTGGGTTCTCTCGAACGATCAGCCCGATCCCGAGACGCAGACCACCTGGGATGCCGGCAAGATCAATGACGCGATGAACGGCGACGACAACAACAAGACGGTCAACCTGAAG
>CAXUIM010000281.1:0-5702 GCA_964250885.1 uncultured Acidobacteriaceae bacterium
TGCTCCTCATACCACTTGGTGAGCGTGGAGGTCATGTGCATCTTCTCGATGATGTTGCGCCAGCCCACACCCGTGTTGTACGCGCAGAAGCTGATCTCGCCCTCCTGCGTCGCGTACGGGATGATGCACTGCTCGGTGCGGCGGAAGTCGTAGTTGAACAGGTCCTGGAACCACATGCCGGCGATGAACAGGAAGTTCCAGCGATCCGCGCGGCGCATCTTGATGTCCTGTTCGGTCCGGTCCGCGGTGACCTTGCCATAGTTGCGGCCGGTCGCGCCGAAGCACTTATCGAACTTGGTCAACAGCGAGAAGATGCTGAAGTGGGTGGGCGCGTTCCTGGGCTCATAGTTGCGGATGAGCGCCAGCGCCGCGCCGATCATGGTCAGGGTCTTGCCGCGCGCCGCATCATTGACGCGGGCGATGTCCTTGGCCAGGCGATCGGCATTGAGGAACGCCGTCACCGGCGCCGCCTCCTTGGTCTCCTTATCGATCATCAGCGCCATGCCAATACCGCAGTTCGGATGGCAGCCGCAGGAGAGCTGGCCCCAATCGTGATTGGGTCCATGCACCAGGTCGGCCCAGTCGCTGAAGGTGGACATAAAACTGATCGGGAACCAGTCGCGCACCGGCTCGCCGAGGCCGGTCTGGTTCTTCACATCATGAGCGAGATGCGACAGGGTGTAGCGCTGCGCCTTGCGCCGCTCGTCGGACACTTCCTCATCGCGGCCGGTAAAGGAGACCGGCTGGAACGAGAGAAAGTTGATCTTCTTGGGATTGTCGAGCGCGAACTCGATGATGCGGCCCACCTGCTCGTTGTTAATGCCATTGACAATGGTGGTGACCGGAACAATATCCACACCGGCTTCATGCAGGTTGTGGATGGCCTGCAGCTTCACGTCGAACGCATTGCCCACCTTGCGGTGCGAGTTGGCCGCGTTGCCGATGCCGTCGAACTGCAGATAGGCGTAGCGCAGACCCGCCTCCGCCGCCGCCTTTGAAAACTCCTTGGACTTGGCGAACTCGATGCCGTTGGTGGCCGCCTGCACCGAGGTGTAGCCCACCTTGCGAGAGTACGCGACCGCATCCAGGAAGTAGGGCGACAGCGTGGGCTCGCCGCCGGAGAACTGCACCGACATCTGGCGCTTGGGCTTGATGGTCACCGCGTTGTCGAGCATGGTCTTGATCTCGTCCCACGTGAGCTCGTGGACGAAGCCGACCTGGTTGGCGTCCATGAAGCAGGGATCGCACATCATGTTGCAGCGGTTGGTGAGATCGATGGTAAGAACCGAACCGCGGCCGTGGGTGACGGTAGAGGTTCCGTGGTTGTGCAGCTTTTCGTCATTGTGAGCGCGAATGTCGCGGCCGGGGAAGACCTCTTCCAGGTGCTTGAAGAAGGCTGTGTCGATGGACATGACGTCTTCGAAGTGGCCGTGGATCGGGCAATCCTTCACCATCAGGATCTGGCCATCACGCTCGATGATCTGAGCCTTGATCTCGCCAACCTTCTCATTGAGAAGGATCTCGTGCGGCAGCTTGCCATCCACGATCTGCTGACGAATCTCCGGAACGCACTTCGGGCAGAGCGAATCCGTGGTACGGGGCCAGCCCAGGGGAGGCTTTTCCTTCTGGTAGCTCTTCAGCAGGGGTTTGTCGCTCCACTTGGGTGTGAAACTCTTGTTGGGACTGATCGAGTTCAGCTTGTTGAACACGCTCCAACCGGCCTTTGCGGCGATCACAACGCCCTTCTCAAAAAACTTTGTTGTCTTTGCCATTCTCTCTTTGCCTCCTGAAGCGGTGCCGCTTCATGCCGTATCTAGACCTGACCTCTATCAGATTACGGAGGCGGTGCGGCGAAGTCGCTATTTCCTCAGCGAACGGTGAGATTCAGCAGCGAACAGTGATTCACATCATCGAATGGGATTCTCGATCCGCGTGGCGGCCGCGCTTGGTCCGGCGCCGGACGTTTGCCGCTGGCGATCAGCGAATGAAGCTGAAGGCCTACGAGCGCAGTTCCACGATCGTCGCTCCCTGGCCGCCTTCGTTGTAGGGCGGCTCCGCGACCGAGGTCACGTGGGGGTGACGGCGCAGCAGGTCGCGCAGCGTTCGGCGCAGGATGCCCATCCCCACGCCATGCACCACGCGGATGCGCGGCAGGCCTGCCAGGAAGGCCCGCTCCACAAAGCGCTCGACCTCGCTGGCAGCCTCATCGGCGGTCCGGCCGATCACGTTGATCTCCGAGCTCAGGCTGTCGGAGTCGTCCGCGCCCGTGGACACGGTGATGCCGCCGCGCAGCTTCCGCGCCTCGCGCGATGCCTGAGCCGGCGCGATCCACTCGGCGATGTCGGACCGGAGGACGCGGGTCTTCATGGAACCCACCGCCACTTCGAGGGTCTTGGCGTCGATGGCGCGAACCACCCGGCCCTCGCGATTCAGCGAGCGAAGACGCACCAGGTCGCCGGCTTGGGGCTCCCGTGGGGCGGCCGCCCGCGCGCCGGCCTTGTCCACGGCCGGCGTGGTATGCGCCTCGACCGTGGACTGGAACTGCTCGCTGAACTCGCGCCGCAGCCGGGCGATGCGCAGGGCCGAGTCGCGCGCGATCTTCTGGGCGACGGTCTTGTCATCGATGGACTTCACCGTCTCGCGCAGCTGCGACTCAAACTCTTCCAGCAAGCTCTTGAGCTGGCGCTCCAGTTCGCGAGTACGGCTCTGCTGCTCGGCCCGTCCCTCCTGCTCCAGGCGCAGACGCTCCCGCTGCAGCGCCTGCTCGGTGGCGGCCAGCCGCTCCCGCTCCGCCGAGGCCGCGGTCAGCTGCGCATGCAGTTCATCAAGGAAGCGGCCGATGTCGATCTGCTGGGTGGTCATCTGCGCCCGGGCATCGGCAACGATGGCCGGATCCAGTCCCAGACGCGCGGCGATGTTCAGACCGGCGGAGGCGCCGGGCACGCCCAGCCGGAGATCGTAGGTGGGCGCCAGGGCCACCTCGTCAAAGCCGACCGCCGCATTCAGCACACCGTCGTGCCGGGCGGCATAGACCTTCAGCGAAGTCAGGTGGGTGGTGATGATCGAAAGCGCTCCCCGCTCCAGGAAGTGCCCGGCCACCGCCACGGCCAGCGCGGCGCCCTCCTCGGGATCGGTGGCCGAGCCGAGCTCGTCGAGCAGCACCAGCGAGTGCCGATCCGCCCGTCCCGCGATGCGGCTGAGGTTCACCACATGCGCGGAAAAGGTGGACAGATTCTGCTCGATGGATTGCGCATCGCCAATGTCGGCGTACAGGGCGTCGAAGACCGGAAGCGCGGCGCGCGCGGCAGGAACCGGAAGGCCGGCCTGCGCCATGGCCGCCAGCAGCCCCGCGGTTTTGAGAGCTACCGTCTTGCCGCCGGTGTTCGGGCCGCTGACAATCATCTGCCGCTTGCCCGCGGGCAGCGTCAGGGTCAACGGCACGATCGCTCCGCCCTGCGCGCGCAGCCGGATCTCCAGCAGCGGATGGCGCGCGGCGGCCAGATCGAGCTCGGTTTCGCCGATGCCGGCCGCCGCCACCGCGCCCGCCGCTTCGTCCGAAAGGCCGGCCCGCTGCGGATCGATTTGCAGGCTGGTCTCCAAGAAACCGGGCCGCACACAGTCAAACTCGGCCGCGAACTGCGCCAGAGCCTGATGCGCGTCAACCTGCGCGAGGATGGCAGCGCCCAGCAACAGGGCCTCGGCCTGAGCGGCCACGGCGCGCGTCATCATCACCAGGATGCGGTGAATCTCGGCCTGCTCCTCGTCCAGCAGCCGGGTCAATTCGTTGTTGTGCTCTATGGTTTCGAGCGGCTCCACGAACACCGTCTGTCCGCTGGAGCTGGAGCCATGAACGACGCCCCCGACCCGGCGTTTGAACTCCGCCCTGACCGGGATCACGAAGCGATCGCCGCGCACGGTGATCAGCGCGTCCTGGGTGCTGCCGTCCTCGGACAGCTTCGCCAGCGCCCGGCGCAAACTGGCTTCGATGGCCCGATGCTGCTGGGCCTGGGCGCGGCGGATCCGCGCCAGCTCGGGCGAGGCCGCATCGCTCAGGCTGCCGTCCGGCTCGATCTTTCCGGTCAGGCTGCGCAGCATGGGAGCCAGGTCGTGCGCCAGCAGCGGCGCGGAGAGCTCCGCGATCGCCGCCGTCGATTCAGGATCGGCGAACTCCAGCACGGTCTGCCGCCAGGCTTCCACGCGCTCGGCATGGGTGAGCAGCACGCGCAGCTCGAGCGCTTCCAGGGCCGCGCCTTCGATTCTGGCTTTGTCGAGCAGATCCGTTCCATCGAAGATCCCGTGGAAGCCCAGGACGGCGCCGCCAACCAGCATCTGCTGCATCTCCGCGGTGAGCTGCTGTTGACGCTCGATCCAGGCGAGGTCGGCGCTGGGCTGGAGTGCGGTCACCCAGGCGCGACCCAGGTCCGACTGCGCCCCGCGGCTGAGGTGCGCGATGAGCTCCCCCCATTGCAGCGCCCGGGCTGCGGTCTCGCTCAGCGGCGACGGAATCTGCGGAAGAAAAGCCACAACATCTATTTTATGCGCCCGGCTTCAAGCAGATACTGACGAAGGCGACACGGTCCGAGAGCGCCTGCGGCTCAACTGAAAGCGCCTGCGGCTCAACTGAAAGCGCCTGCGGCTCAACTGAAAGCGCCTGCGGCTCAACTAAAAGCCGCCTGCGGCTCAAACTAGAATAGCTTCATGGAGTTTCCTGCAACCCGCCTGCGCCGTCTGCGCTCCTCCTTCGCGATGCGCTCCCTGGTCCGCGAGACCCGTCTGCATCCCGGCGCGCTGATCCACCCCATGTTTCTGTGCGAGGGAGAAGGCGTACGGCGTCCGGTAAGCTCCATGCCCGGCGTCTTCAACCTCTCTCTCGATGAGGCGATAAAAGACATGGCCGGCTGCGCGAGCCTGGGCCTGGGTGGCGTGCTGCTCTTCGGCATCCCCGACGCAAAGGACGAAGCCGGCAGCGGGGCCTATGCCGCGGACGGCATCGTGCAGCGCGGGCTGCGCGCGATGAAAGCGCAATCCGCGGCGCAGTCGCTGCTGCTGATCGCCGATGTCTGCATATGCGAGTACACCTCACACGGACACTGCGGGATTGTAGTCCGGGATGCAGCCAGCCGGGAGGCTGTTTCCGTTGCGGAAAACCCGGACGCCTTTCGTATCGACAATGACTCCAGCGTCGAACTGCTGGCCCGCGCCGCGGTTTCGCTGGCCGAGGCCGGCGCCGACATCGTGGCTCCCAGCGACATGATGGACGGCCGCATCGCCGCCATGCGCGGCGGCCTGGACGGAGCCGGCTTACAGAACACGCCCATCCTCAGCTACGCGTCCAAGTTCGCCTCCGCCTTCTATGGCCCCTTCCGCGAGGCGGCCGGCTCCACGCCCCAGTTCGGCGACCGGCGCACCTACCAGATGGATGGAGCCAACCGGCGCGAGGCCATGCGCGAGATCGAGCAGGATATCGACGAAGGCGCGGACATGCTGCTGATGAAGCCCGCCATGCCCTACCTGGACATCCTGCGCGAGGCGCGCGACCGCTTCGAGCTGCCGCTGGGGGCATACCAGGTCTCCGGGGAGTACGCCATGCTGCAGGCCGCCTTTCAGCGCGGCTGGCTGGAGCCGGAACGCGCCATGCTGGAGAGCCTGCTCGGCATCCGCCGCGCCGGCGCGGACTTCATCGTGACGTACTTCGCCCGGGA
>CAXUIM010000282.1:0-1287 GCA_964250885.1 uncultured Acidobacteriaceae bacterium
CACGCGGCCCGTGTGGGCCGCGACAGGGCAATTACCGTAACGTCTGCTTCTCCAACAGAGTTTCAATCCACGCGGCCCGTGTGGGCCGCGACGGCGCCACAGATAAACGTTAGTGGCACTAAGACTTCCGATGCACACTTCGCGAACCTGGGTAGTTTCTGATTCGTTTAGGCGCTGAAATCCACAGTGTACCTTCTATCTGGAGCAGATACAGGAAATAGCCAACGCGCGCACCTGACGGTGAACTGGTGTTCGCTTCGGGTCCGCGCAGATCATTCCTAATTAGAGGATCAAAGGTCCTTCAGGGTCGTATGACGGCTTACTCCCCACATGTTCTACGCGCCGTTTCCATTCGTTGCCAAGAAAATAAAAGCGCAGACTGTCGTGTTCCGCATCGGCTTCCGCGACTAGAGCAGCTCGAAAAGCGACCCACTGAGCTGCATCCACCAAGCATTCAAATACCGAGTTCTGTACCCGCTGTCCACGGTCTTCGCAAAGGCGGGCTACGCGGCGAAGGCGCCTGCGTCCGGCCTCGTCCCGGGTACTTACATCGTAGCTGACCAGCACCAACATGAATCATCTCCAGAGGAAAGCAGGGTAGCCATCCAGACCGCCGCGTATGTGACGCGCCAGAAGAAGCGCCTGGGTATACGGCACAAGACCGAGCGGAATCTTCTCCTTCAAGAAAGGGTGCTCCATCTCTTCCTGCTTGCGCGATTGCCAAGCGGCAACGACCGCTTTTCGGGTTCCATCCTCCAGCAGGACCCCACCCCCATCCTGAAAGACGAAACCTTCCGCCTGGACCTGGCGCCGATTGATAAGGGATAAAACCAGGCGATCGGCCAGTGTGCTGCGCAACTCCTCCATCATGTCCAAGGCCAGGCTGGGCCGGCCCGGACGGTCGGTGTGCAGGAAGCCGACCGCCGGGTCAAGCCCGGTGGACTCCAGAGCGGACTCGATATCATGTCGCAACAAGGTGTACACAAAAGACAGCAGGGCGTTGACTCGGTCCAAAGGGGGACGGCGGGAGCGGCCTCCAAAACGGAAGGCTTCGGGGCCGCCCACAATCATCGCCTCGAACACGCTGAAATATGCCTGTCCAGCGAGACCCTCATGGCCCCGGGCCTGTTCAATGGAAGCGGACCGGGAAGCATCGATACCCACCCAAGACAGCCGGTTGGCGGTCTCGCGCAGCTGCGCTTCCCGCGCTGGTTCGGAGCACTCCCGGGCAGCGCGGAGCAGGACGGTCCGGCTGTTGGCGATCTTGGCGGTAACGATGGAACGGAC
>CAXUIM010000282.1:1387-5698 GCA_964250885.1 uncultured Acidobacteriaceae bacterium
ACCGTTTCACCGTCACGGTGCAAGTACGCTCCCTGGGTCATAACGTGGAGGGTGTTGAGAAGCTTACGCATGCGGAAGGCTACTCCTGTTGCAGGGAGCGAAGCTGTGCTGCCTGCCAGCGTCCGGCAACACTGCGGTTTGCCGTAGCCTCGGGAAGGCATAGATTCACCAGGGAACATCGCTGACAATGTTTGCCGGGCTGCGCAGGCGGGGTTTCGCGAGCGGCGTAGAGCTGGTGCATGGTGGCGGCAAGCGTTTCGACCCGTACGCGAAGCTCCGCGGTAAAGATTACCTCCAGGCGCCGACGAGGTTCGCCGTAGAAGATGGCGCCTCGCGGAATGCTCGTGCCAAGCATCTCCTCCAGGCAAAGCGCTTGGGCACACAGCTGGACCAGATCGCAATCGGTGGGCTTGCGCTTGCCGCGTTTGTACTCCACCGGAAGAGGCTCAGGGCGAAACTCAACGATATCGGCGCGGCCGGTCAGCCTCAGTCGCTGACTTTCAAGGAGCAGGCCACGCACGGTTCTCGTTGCCTGCCGTCGCGACTGCCCAGGCAGATCCGCACGCTCGTGTAGTAGGCGTCCTTCCGCGGTGAGCCGGTTCTCCTCCCAAACCTGTTCCAGGTGGATAAGCGCCCACTGCCGCGGGCAGAAGGCGAGGTGCTGCAGGCCGCTGATCGGAAGAGGATCAGAAGGGAACAATAAGTTCAACTCCTGTCGGCAATTGGTCGGCTGAGGGCAAGGTCCACGTATAGTCTTCGAACTTCCGGGGAACGTCTACCCCGTCGCTTTTCTTTGCTTGTACCTTTTCAAAGAAAGTTTGAGCTGGCGCTTCTCCGAGAGGTGATGCATGTTTGAAAACTACTAATTTGCGGGGTGTCATCAGGCCACGCGCGGCAGAATGGTCCAGATCGAACATGCCTCTCAGCGCTGTCCAGAACAGGACAAGATCATCTTCGGTGAAGCCCGTCCCTTTGCCCTTTTTAGGGTCGGGGCCGATCTCCGCAAACGCAGGGCTGATGAAACCGTGCGCGCGGTAAAGGCCGTACGCTAGTGTGTACTTCTTGCCGAACGTACCTTGGCTGTTCTTTACGTCCTTTTCGCCGGTAAAGGCCTGGCGCGAGATGGTGTGTTCCGTGGCAAAAACCGGATCGACGGAGCGCGCGAATGTCAGCTGAATGGGACCGCGGACCTGGCCACAGTTGTACTCCGTGGTGGACATGACGGCGCCAAACGCGCGTATGTCGAAGAAGTTCTCGCACATCCAAGTGCGTGCCAACGCGATGTTGGAAGTCCGCTGCTCGTTCTGCCCCGTTTTAGCCTTTTTTTCTTTTTTGGCAGCGTTGGCTTCTGCGTTGATCTCGTCCTGCGTCTCGTCAACTGTCGGTGCCTCATCAGCCGAAGCAGTTCCCTTCTTCAGATGCAGATGTTCGTAAGGCTGCCGCTGGCGGCTCTCCAACGTATGGCCAGAGAGTACAAAAACGTCATAGCCGTGCTTCTGCTTTCCATCTTCCTGCTTGCTTTGCAGAACGTAATCGCGCACCTTGCGTTTGAGGCAAACGTCCGATACCAAGCCTTGTGAGGTCTCCGGGTCCATGCGAGGCTGGTTGTCAGCGTCAGGGTCGCCGTTGGGATTGCCGTCCAGACAGTCGAAATAGTACACAAAATCATAGCGATTCTTGATAACGCTCACTGTTCCATCTCCTCGAAAAAGCTGTTGTCGTTCGGTACGGCCTGCTCGCCGTCGCCGGTTGGCTGATTCACCACTAAGAGCTCTTCTGCGGGTCCGTCATCCATCGGCTTTCCATCAGGACTTGCCCACTTTTTGGGCCGGAACGCCTTCTGATGGTAGAAACCCAGTGCAAATTCAGCTTTTTCCTGTAATCCGAAATGCCGCGGAATGTCTCCGTGGAGGGGTTCCTGAATTTTTGCAATGAGTTGCTCGTAAGCGAACGCAATGGACGCTCCCCCATTGGGTATCTTGGGTTGGCGTACCGGGAGTCGGCGAAGCTTGGTGAGGTGCTTGCGGCCAAGATTGAAGACCGTTGCCATTCCGATCGCCGGAGAGTTCATCACGAGGGTGTAGAAGCGATCCGCTACCGTGGAGTTCGGCTGTGGTTCGTTGGCCAGGTCAAACGCCCTGTACTGCAGGCTGTCATGCAGCGCTAGCAAACGACCACAGATGTATGCCGGGCCAAGGCCGGAGTTCTGCTCATTGAGTGCAGCTTCCATCGGTCTTTCCTTTCCTTGAGTTTCGTAAAAGTCATTCAGCGCGAGGCGCAGCAGACCCAATGCGGCAAGGTCGAGGCGCTTACTTCCATCCACTCGCATACGGGCAAGAACATCGTGGAGAACGCGACTCCCGAGAGGCCGCTGGATACCTCCAAGTGCCCGGTTCCAAAGCAGAGCAACACGGTCGTCCGACGGCTCTCCTTTGCGGTCCAGAGCAAACTTCAATTGCCAAAAATGTGGAGCTGAGAGCGGTTGATGGGCCGCAAGCGGTTGTATCAACAAGCCCTTCCACCATGCGATCACGTTGTCCGCAACCACCGGCAGCAGTTCTGTCAGGGAAGAGCGCACGATGAGGCGGCTACCGTTTGCGGAAAGCGCCACCATGTGGAAGAGATTGTTGTCATCGATCCAGGCTTTGCGATGAGCGCTCAGAACCTCTTGCACCTGCGCGATGGCTCCGGCATCGGGGGCCTCTTCCAGCATCTTCACGGGATCGAGTTCGACGGCGTCGTTTCGCAACCAGAACAGATACGCGACGCCACCGTCGTTCTTGCGATGGGGGCTGCCCGGCCTCAGCATCTCGTTGAGAGCCATGGTGTACTTCACGGCGGCATCGGCAGAGACGGGACTGTTTGCGTTCTGCTCCCACCCGTAGGACCGGAAGGCCGGCGCATTGAAGCTCATCAAGGCCACACCGGCCTTACCGCCGATGTTGGTGGTGTGCTTGATCTGCGGGTGGGTAGGTGGGATGGGACCAACCTGGCCCGTGATTAGGCACTCCCCCTCGACCTCCGCACGGCCGTTGCATTCCGTTTCATAGAACCGCTGCCACCAGGCTTGGACTGCTTCCCGGTCGGTGAGCACCTTGCTCTCTACGGAAAGGGCCACATAACTGCCGGGGCCGGCGGCCCGGAACGCTTCACGTGCCCGGGTCAGCTCTGTGGAGGACTCATAGAACCGCAGACAAGCGGCCAAGGTGTTGTCCCCGGTCTCGGCGTATGCGCTGCGAAGCCGCGCGACGAAAGCATTCAGGCGTTCGTTGTCACGACGAACGTTTTTGGCTTCCGTCCACGCACCGGCTCCCAGAACGTACTTCAATTCCCCAAGGCCGAGCAGGGCGTAGGCGCCGCTGGTCAGGGTTACCGGAGAACGCGGCACGGAGTAGTCCAGCGCCCGCTGCTTCGGTGCAGGAACCGGCTTGCCGGGCCTCACCTTGGCTTTGGATGGAACGGCGGCGAATCGCGGCGCCATATTGACGAATTGCCCTTGCATATCGATTTCGAGGAAGTAAGGAACGGGCCGCTCTTCAAAAGCAACGTCGTGGAGCTGCTTCTGAAGCTTGTTTTCGGCGAAGGCGGTCAACGCTTGTACGAGCATGCGAGCACCTCCTCGCGCATCGCGTTACCCTGCAACACAACCTCCGGCCGCGTATCCATCAATCCTTCTTTGAGTTCGGCCTCGAAGAAGACCGGACGACGGCCCGAGGGAGTGACCGCGATGTCGTACAGCATGCGGCCCAGCGACTCCGTAAGGAAAACAGGTTCGTCCTTATCCGTGGCAAGCCGGAACTCAGCCGCAAACTCCCGGCAACCGAGATAGGGCTGAGCATGGCACTGGCCCTTGGCGGCGCGCCGCTCGAACATGGCGATGTACTTCTGCGGCGTGTTCTCGCCGCCGTTGCTGTCGAACACATGCGGATAAGCTTCAATGATGTACGCCACATTTTTGAGCGCGACCGTCATGCGCGGCGTTCCATCCGTACCTTCCCCAGCCCCGGCTGCTTGTGGACGATAGGTGGACGGATCACGAATCCAATCCCGCACGGAGCTGGGGCCGATCGTACTTTGCACTTCGTTGCGCTTGAGCGGAAGCGTCTGCGGGAGCGCATTCGTCGCGATCTTCACCCTGGGATGTCTCGCTAAAGTGATGCTGGTCACGATCCACCGCATCTCCGGCCGCCAGCAGATCGCATCGAGAATGTTCCGCGCCGCCGACGGTGTTGGTAGTGGGTAGGAGCTTCTCTCGGCTTTCGTTTCTGGACGGGTGAAGCAGGCCAGATCGCCGGACACAAATAAACGTAC
>CAXUIM010000283.1:0-1545 GCA_964250885.1 uncultured Acidobacteriaceae bacterium
TGTAGCCGGCGGTCGATTTGCGCGATGTGCTGCTGCACGCTGGCGGTCTGTTGCGCGTCGGCCGGCAGCCAGTCCAGCGTGGAGCGCCAGCGATCGCGCGCCTCGATCCATTTCTGCTGCTCCTCCAGTTCCTGTGCGGAGGCAGCCAACCGCCCCAGATGCTGGGTATAGGTCAGAGTTTGGCAATCCGGGCAGGCGAGCGTTCCGTCCGGAAGCCAGTGGCTGCAGTTGGGGCAGTTATGAATCGCCTCCGGCGGAGCGGGTTCCGGCGGAAGCACGTTGGCAGTGGTCGTGGTTTGCACAGCGCTTCCCATTCTATCTATTCGATTGTTCTGGGGTTCCACACGATTCGCCTCAGGCCGTGGTTGCAACTCTCGGGCGGCTGGGCTGATGCGTTCCGCCCGTAGGGATCATCCAACAGGGCATGCCGCCTCAGCTTCCGTCACCCGACACTCTCTTTTCGCCACTGCAGCAGCGTTCGCTCACGTTTCCCAACCGCATCGTGGTCTCGCCCATGTGTCAGTACAGCTCGGTCGACGGCTTCGCCTCCGACTGGCACCTGGTACACCTCGGCAGCCGCGCCGTGGGGGGCGCCGGCGTCGTGTTCACGGAGGCGGCCGCCGTCAGTCCGGAGGGGCGCATCACCCCCGGCGACCTGGGCATTTACAGCGACGACCACATTCCGCAGTTGCTGCGCATCAGCCAATTCGTGAAGCAGCAAGGCAGCATTCCGGCGATCCAGCTCGCCCATGCCGGCCGCAAAGCCAGCATGGCTCGGCCCTGGGAGACCTATCGCACTCTTCCTCCGGCCGAAGCAGGCTGGGAAAATGTGGTCGCTCCTTCGGCCACGCGATTCGGCTCCCAATACCCGCTGCCTCACGAACTGGATCGCGCGGGTATGGATAAGGTCCTGGCCGACTTCACCACCGCCACCCGGCGCGCCGTGGATGCGGGCTTTCTTCTCGCCGAAATCCATGCCGCCCACGGGTACCTCGCCCACGAGTTCCTTTCCCCGCTCTCCAATCGGCGCACCGATGAGTACGGTGGCAGCCTGGCCAACCGCGCCCGCTTCCCGCTGGAGATCATCCGCGCCGTGCGCTCCGCCTTCCCGGCGCACCTGCCGGTCTGGGTCCGGATCTCCGCGACCGACTGGGTGAACGCCGACGGTCAAAACCCCGGCGGCCTTTCGGTGGACGAAACCGTGGAGTTCTCCCGTCTGCTGCGCGCCGAGAACATCGATCTCATCGACGTCTCCTCGGGAGGCAACGATCCCCGCCAGCAGATCCCGGTCGGCCCCGGCTACCAGGTCGCGTTCGCGGAACGAATCCGGCGCGAAGCTGGAATTGCGACTGGCGCCGTGGGTATGATCACCGAGCCGGCCCAGGCCGACCAGATTATCCGTACCGGGCAGGCGGATGTCGTGCTCCTCGCCCGCGAAATGCTGCGCGATCCGTACTGGCCTCTCCGCGCCGCCGACGTTCTGCAAACCGCCGGGAACTGGCCGGTCCAGTACGAGCGGGCCGCGTTGGGCAAGGTGCAGCGCCG
>CAXUIM010000283.1:1645-5685 GCA_964250885.1 uncultured Acidobacteriaceae bacterium
CCGGGAACTGGCCGGTCCAGTACGAGCGGGCCGCGTTGGGCAAGGTGCAGCGCCGTCAGCCCCTGCCGGCCGTCGCCCTTGAAGAAAGCGGCTTCAGTGAGAAAGACCCGGCCCTCACTTTGGCCGATTAGAGCAGTTCAGCCAGGCAAGTGCAGCCGCGAGGCATCGAATTCCAGGAGTTCCCATTCCAGGAGTTCCCGTTCCAGGGAGTTCCCATTTCAGGGAGTTCCCATTCCAGGAGTCCTCGAATGCTCATCCGCGACGCTGCTTCGTCCGATATAGAGGAGGTCACCGCGATCTACAACTCGATCGTGCTGACCTCTACCGCAATTTATAACGAGCAGACCGTCACCCAGGAAGACCGCCTCGCCTGGTGGGGGACCCGTGTGGCTCAGGGCTATCCCTTTCTGGTTGCGGTCGAAGCCAATGCGGTCCTCGGCTATGCCACCTTTGGTGAGTTCCGGCCGTGGTCCGGATATCGCCTCACCGTTGAGGGCACCGTTCACATCAACCAGGCGGTCCGGGGCCGGGGCCTGGGTACCGCGCTCCTGACCGGGCTCACCGCGCGCGCCCGCGGGCTCGGCAAACACATGATGATCGCCGGCGTCGACTCCGAGAACCTGGCCTCGCTGCGGTTTTTGCAGCGATTCGGCTTCACTCCCAGCGGGCGGTTGCGCGAGGTCGGGTTCAAATTCAATCGCTATCTCGACCTGTGTTTCCTCCAGTACGAGCTCTGAGGTTGCCCCGAACCTTAAACCTGCACTTGAACCTCTGTTTACTCTCTTGGTTCCCGTTACACAGGGCGTACCAAGACGAGAACCCTCAAAAGGTGTGGCTCTCCCCCGGCTGGGGCCCTATACTTCTGATCTGAAGCGGTTCTCCCGCGGCCTGGCGTGATGCGGATATCTTCTCCCTCGCCCACTTGCCACGCAGAGAGCGTCGCAAAGCTGCCGGGCCCGCGTTATCAGGAAGGCGTTGCAACGAATGGGATCCCACCATCCAATTCGCAAGACGGTCGCGCCGGAACCCACGGTGATCCCCGACAAGCTTTACTTTCGCATCGGCGATGTCGCGCGCCTGTGCCAGGTCCCGGCCTACGTTCTGCGCTTCTGGGAGACCGAGTTTCCCAGCCTGAGACCCAACAAGGGAGGCACCGGCCAGCGCCTGTACCGCAAACGCGATGTGGAGATGGCTCTGCGCATCAAGAGCCTGCTCTACGACCAGGGGTACACCATACCTGGCGCCCGGCAGGTGTTCAAGGCAGAGGCCAGGGACCGCGAGATCCCGGCCGCCGCTCCGGCCACTGAGGCCGAGGTTCCGCTCGAAGCGCCTGTCGTATCCGCGTCCGTGCAAGCTCCGCCCGTTGTCGATATGGGGGAGTTGATTCGGCGCCGCGCCCAGCAGGAGCCGCACCTACGCTCGCTGCGGGAGGATATACTCGCGCTGCTGACACAGCTCAGTGCACCTCCCGCGCGCCCGATCTCCCCGGCAGACATCGGCGCGGCGCAACTTGCCGATAGGGCTGCCGACCCGGCTGCCAACCCGGGCAGACCCCTTCGTCCGCGCCTGGTGCTCGAGGCCCGGCCGCCCTCGCAGCGGCTCACGATTCCAGCAGCCCGGCCGGAACCGCTGCAGACCCAGCAGCGCGACCTCTTCGCCTCCGAGCTCCCAGAAGCCGGCGAGTAGCGCCGCCGCAAGCATCTCTCCTGCGGCGGTAGAGGAAAGCTCGATCCCATGACGTTTGGGTCGAAGCCGTTTTCCTGGCCCCAGCGGTGCTCGCACCTCTGCCCGCGTTACAGCAACAGGAGAATCGCTCTACATTCGCATTGATGCCCGCAGCCGCTCCAGACCGCTCTTCGCGCACCCATACTGCCGGGTCGGCCGCTGTCCTGCTGATGATGTCGGCCTTCCTCTCCGGCCTGCTGGCTCTGGTGCGCATCAAGTACGTGAATTACCTCTTCGGCGCGGGGCCGGCGCAGGATGCCTACCGCGCCGCCTTCAAACTGCCCGACCTGCTGGCCTACTTTCTCACCGGCGGCGCCGTCGCCATCTCCCTGATCACGGTGCTCAACCGGTATTTGGCCGATGGGGACGACGAGGGCGCGGACCAGGCGCTCTCGGTCGTGCTCACCACCATGCTTGTGGTGCTGATCGCCGGGGTTCTACTGGCCGAGATCGCCGCTCCCTGGTACGTCTGGCTGGCCAACAAAGGCTTTCGGACCGACCCGATCCGCGCCCATCTCTGCACCGCACTCACCCGCATCATCCTGCCCGCGCAGCTCTTCTTCTTCATCGGCAGTTGCATGAGTTCCCGCCTCCAGGTACGTAAGATCTTCCTGTACCAGGCCGGCTCTCCGCTGGTCTACAACGGAGGCATCATCCTGGGCGCGGTGCTTCTGCACCGCCAGATCGGCATCTATTCCCTCGCCGCCGGCGTGCTCTTCGGCGTGATCTGCGGCTCGTTTCTGCTGAACACCCTGGGCGCGCTGCGCACCGGTCTGCGGATTACACCGCGGGTCGGGTTCCGCGATCCGGCCTTTCTCGAGTGGCTTCACCTGACCCTGCCGCTGATGATCGGCGTGTCGCTGGTCATGTTCGACGGGTTCTTCCTGAACTACTTCGGTTCTCTGCGCGAGGGCGGAATTACGGTAATCGGCAACGCCAAGGACCTGTTCAACGCTCCCTTCAATGTCATCGGCCCAGCGGCCGGGGCAGCATCTCTGCCTTTCTTCGCCTCGCTTTTCCAACGCCAGCGCGCGTTCGACTTTTCGGCGTCGGTCGGCCGGTCCGTCTCTCGCCTCTTCGCGGTGGGCCTGCTTGTCTCGGCCTGGATGATCGCCCTCGCCCCGTGGCTGCTGGATTTGTTCCGCGGCGGCCGTTTCAACCACGCCGACGCCGCGGTCACGGCTCGGCTTTTCTCGATTCTTTCCCTTACCCTGGCCGTGTGGGCCGTTCAGGGGATCTACGCACGCGCTTTCTACGCCGCGAGCGATACGAGAACACCCGCCATTACCGGCAGCGTGATCACCGTGCTTTCGATTCCCATGTACTGGGCTCTGTTTCACGCCCGAGGCCTGTCCGGCCTGGCGGTCGCCTCCGACATCGGAATCGTCGTTCAGGCCACCTCGCTGGCCATCCTGCTGCATCGCAAGCGCCTGGTCAGTCTGCTGCACCTGGAGTTTGCGGAGCTGGGACGGACTCTATTGGCGGCCGTGCTGGCTTTTCTCGCAAGCTACGCCGCCGCGCACGCTCTTCCGCCTGTTTCGACCCATCCCGGAGATCTGGGGACAATCGCCGTGGGTTCCGCGACCTGGGCCGCCGTGGCCATCGGCGCGCTCCTACTCACACGTTCGCAACTGCCTCGGCAGATCCTGCGCCGTAAAGCTCCCGCGCCGTAAAGCCGAGTTGCAGCCCGATCTCTATTGCGGCGTCCTGGCTGTCTGTTCATTTGCTTTGTCCTGAGCCTTGTCGGCCTTCTTCTCCTGTTTTGTGCTCAGGGCTTTGTGTTCGTCCTTATCGGCTTTGGCCTGTGACTTGTTGGCCTTCTGTTGCTGCTTCAATTCATGCTTGGTTTCTGTGGTCGTCTGCGTGTTCGTCTGGGCTACGCCAACTCCTGCCAGCGCCAGTGAAAGCGTAACCGCAGCGGTCCAACGATAGAGTTTCATGACTAACTCCTCCACTGAATTCGATGGCGAATGAGGTTTGGAGGCTGCCCTGCGGGCGATGGCCGGCTACGCTGGGGCCAGCCAACACTGGCCCCGTACCCTCGCCGTTCTGCCGCCTACCGCGACTCCATTCAGAAGGGTCTGAGTCCCCAAAAAATTCTGAAGTGAGATTCATAGGAGAATGATTCGCTGCTGGACGGGTGATAGTTGCCAACAGTGACTCGACCGGCCCGCTGCAACTCTCGGCCGCCTTGTTCGAGGCCACACGATTCCGGGCCGGCATGACCATGCCGCGATGCTCTATGACCGGTTCGAAATGCATCTGGCTCACGGCAAGATCTGGCTCACGGCAACATGGATCCACTCTCAAAGCGG
>CAXUIM010000284.1:0-5680 GCA_964250885.1 uncultured Acidobacteriaceae bacterium
CGGAGCGCGTTCCCTCCTCGCCATAGATGCCGTGGCCTGGAAAGGCCGCGCGCAGCCGCTCGCCGATCAGGGCTTCGCTGGCGCGGTCGGCTTCGGTCACCAGGTCGACGTCTCCCTTGTACTCGGTACGGACCCCGCGATGATAATAGGAACGCAGCAGCGCGCCCGCCTCGCGTGCGATTGCTTCCGCTGTGCTCAAAAACTCTTTCATAGGGCCTCTCTCCTGTTGCTGTGCAGCGGGTAAGTCGTGCGAGTGCGTCCCTTCGAGAGAAAGGCGGTACAACCGAAGCTCTTTCTACACCTGCAGGAGAAAGGCGTGAACCTGCTGCATCCGAACCGCGTCAGGTGGCCGGGCTCTGCTCGCGAGCCGGCCGTCTTCGCCGCACAGCGGCTACGCCGCCCTCGGTGATCGTACGAATCTGCCCCTTGTAGATGAAGAGGTTGGGTTTGCCCTCACGCGTAAGCCTGAGCATCATGTCGTCAAAGTATTCGATCCAACCGTCCACAACTTCGCCATCGCGCAGCTTGATTGCGACTTGCACCTGGCGCTCGCTGAGCGATTTCAGGTACAGCGCCTCCTGCCCTGTCTCTCCGGATGGCGGTCCTTTGTGCCGCTTATTCGTAGTCATGCTCTCGATTGTAATGGGCAGGCGCCCGCGGCTAATTTCAAAAGCCTGCAGCCAATTTCAAAAGCCCGCGGCTAATTTCAAAAGCCTGCAGCCAATTTCAAAAGCCCGCGGCCAGTTGCAAAGCCCGCAGCCAGTTATCAGCGCCCGCGGCTGATGCATAGCGCCGATCGGGTCGAACCGCCGGCAGTCCGTTCCGGTTATCGATTCGCGTAATACGCCGTGCGGTAGCGCAGGGTGTAGCGCGCCCGCAGCGCGGGATCTTTCAGCTGCAACTCGATATGCCGAAGCCCTGAGTCATCGGCTCCCTTCTGCGGGGCATAGTAGCCCACGGTGTACTGGGTACGCAGATCGTCGGAGACATGCTGGAACGCCGGAGCCAGATCGTGTTTGTCCTCGACGTAGTAGA
This sequence comes from uncultured Acidobacteriaceae bacterium, assembly GCA_964250885.1. Taxonomy (GTDB): domain Bacteria; phylum Acidobacteriota; class Terriglobia; order Terriglobales; family Acidobacteriaceae; genus Granulicella. Next base: position 1,036 of record CAXUIM010000284.1, read on the forward strand.
ACTTGCCTCCGGTGTCGCGCGCCATCTGGATCAAAGCATGTTCGCCGCCGACGTTGCGTCCCGCGTCAGCCTCCACCGGCACAAGAATCAGCGAGTACACCATGGCCCCGGCGCGTTCGGCCTGCTCGAGCGCGGCGTCGTAGCTGCCGTGGCGGGTGGTGTTTTCTCCATCGGTGATCAGCACCGCTACACGGCGCGCGCCCCCGGTGTTCGGCTCTTCGGCCAGCCGCTGACTGGCCAGATAGATCGCGTCGTACATCGCCGTTGCGTCCCCACGCTCGATGCGTCCCAGACCGCTGTCGATGCGCTGCGGATCGTTGGTGAAGGAGACCACCTCATCCACCGTATCCGCGAAGCTCATCAGATCGATCCTGTCCTGGGGCCGCAGCAGCGACTTGACAAAGGTCTTGGCTGCCTCGCGCTCCAGGTGGGCATCGCCGAAGACGCTCTCGCTGGCGTCGACGGCGAGCACGATCTGCAGGGGCGTGGTGGATTCACGATCGAAGACCGCAATCTTCTGTGGGCGGTTGTCTTCGCTCACCTGGAAGTCGCTGGCCTGCAGCCCAGGAACGGGGGCGCCCTGTTGGTCCACCACGTTGACCGCGACGCTCACCAGCCGGCTCTCCACGTGAATCGTCGGCGCCGTGCTCAGCGCCGGTCCGCTGCGCTCTATGGGCGCGGGCGGCTGCGAGGCTTGCGGCGGCGGCTCGGTCTGCGGAGTTTGCTGATTCTGCTGGCCTTCCAGGGGAATCGCCTGGGTGGCCTCCTGCGCCACCGCTTTGTGGACCGGAAGCAATGGCTGCAGAAGCAGAGACCCCAGAAGCAGAAGCCGCGGGTGCGGCAATCTCCGCAGCGGAAATCCGCCGAGCAGACATCCCGGAGCGACAACCGGCACCGCATTGATCATCGTTCCGTCCCTGCGACCTCTGCCGGAAACGGCTCGCCATCGGCCCACACCGCACCATCGGCGAACTGCTCCCGCTTCCATATAGGGACGGTCTTCTTCAGCGTATCGATTACCCAGCGGCAGGCGTCGAACGCCGCTCCGCGATGCGCGGATGCCACCGCGATCAGCACACTGGTCTCGCCCACGACGAGCCGGCCGAGCCGATGCACGATCGCAACCTCGCGCACTTCGAAGTGTTCGATAGCCTCGGTGCGCAGCAGATGCATCTGCCGCAGAGCCATCTCGTCATACGCTTCATAGTCCAGGTGCAGCGTCGGCCGTCCACGCGTATTGTTACGCACCACGCCGTCAAACACGCACAGGGCGCCGTCGGCTCCGGCCTTGACGGCGCGTCCAACAGCGGCCGCGTCGATGGGCTCCCGCACCAGCACTACCAGAGGCGAGGGCTGGGCGCCGTCGCTGTCCGCCCCTCCGCTCACCGGCGGCAGAATCGCTACCTCATCGCCATCGTTCAATCTCTGTTCCGGCGCGGCGTACTCATGGTTGACCGCCACCGCCGCCGAGCTGCATGCAGCCTCGGAAAGCGTTCCCTCGCGGCGCAGCCTTATCAGCAGACCGGCGACCGACTCTCCTGCCGGCAGCTCGCGCCAGTCGCCACCCTGGGGAAAGATCGTCTTCAAAGGTCCAAAGGAGACCAGATGCACGCGCATGGCGGGACCACTCATCCTCACAGAATACGTGAGGCTTGCCGTCAGGCTGTCGCTCGTCAGCCCCGTTCTCCGACCCAGCCCAGCCGGTCAGCCCAGCCGGTCAGCCCAGCCAGCCGGAATCGGTTCACGGACGCACCGTGAGCTGAGCTTTTCTTTGGAGGACAAAGCAGCCATGGTCTACGGCCGGCAGGCTTTGGGATATACTCGGGAACCACACGCCTAGAGCAATTCTCCTGCACGTATACAGCGAAGCCTCGGAGTGGTGGCCGTTTTCCTCGATGGAAACGGCACTCAAGAACCTCGCTAACTCCGCAGCGACAGGAGAAAGGCTCCAAGGCCCGGAGAACGTGTTTTATGCTCAAAGGATTTCGTGACTTCATTCTGCGCGGCAACGTCGTTGACCTTGCCGTTGCGGTCATCATCGGTGCGGCGTTCAGCCAGATCACCACGTCGCTGACCGCCAATGTCATCACACCGTTCATTGGGGCGCTGGTGGGCGCGCCTGACTTTTCCAACCTGCATTTCCATATGCACGTCTTCCACCAGGTCAGCGCGGCCGCAGCCAACCCACCCTGCCTCAAGACAGGAGCGCTTCCCTGTCCGCTTCCGGGCGACATTTACTATGGCGTCTTCCTGAACGCGGTCATCAACTTCCTGCTGAACGCCGCCGCCATCTACTTCCTGATTGTTCTGCCCATTCAGAAGCTGCTGGGCCGCATCCACAAACCCGGCCCGGTGACCACCAAAGCCTGTCCGCAGTGCCTCTCGGAGATCCCGCTGGGGGCGACCCGCTGCAAGTTCTGCACCGAACCGGTCCCCGCGTCCGTTACTGTTTAGGAGTTCTCGATGCATCGACACTGCGGCCTTGCGCTGCTCTGCCTTTCCGCCACCGCTGTAGCCCTGGCGCAGAATACCGCGCCGCCCTCCAAGGTGTTCGGCTACGCCGACTTCTCGCGGCAAGCAAAGTGGGATTCCGCCTTTCTTGCAATCCCGGATGCCAGACTGGCAGGAGAAGAGCTCAAGGAGCTGACCAAGGCGCCGCATTGGGCCAGTTCGCCCGAAGATCATGAGACGGCGCTTTACGTTGCCGGGAAGTTCAAAGCCGCCGGTCTTCAGACGGAGATCGTTCCCTTCCGCGTCTGGCTCAACAAGCCGGTCAAGATTCAAATCGAAGCCTTCGACGCCACCGGACATAGGCTCATGTCCGGGCCCACTCCCGAGCACGTGGATCCCAAAGCCTACGGGGGCGATCCCTTTCAGGACGATCCACGCATCCTGCCCGCCTTCAACGGGTCCTCGCCTTCCGGTGACGTGACCGCCGATGTCGTCTATGCCAACTACGGAACCGCCGCCGACTTCAAGCGGCTCACCGAGCTGGGCATCAGCGTCAAGGGCAAGATCGTGATGGTGCGGTACGGAGAGAACTTCCGCGGTGTCAAGGTCTACATCGCGCAGCAGCAGGGCGCGGCCGGCGTGCTCATCTACTCCGACCCGGCCGACGATGGATACGCTCGCGGCGACATGTATCCCCGCGGCCCATATCGTCCGGCTACGGGCGTGCAGCGCGGCTCCGTCCAATTCCTTCCGATCTACGCCGGGGATCCGACCTCGCCCGGCATAGGGGCCACACCGGATCTGCCCGATTCGGCCCGCGTCATGGATCCGGCGAAGATGAATCAGCCCTCGATCCCCGCCAACCCCATCTCCTATTACGACGCCACGCCGATCCTGCAGGCGCTGGATGGGCCGGACTCGCCGCACGCCTGGCAAGGCGGTCTGCCGTTCACGTATCACCTGGGCGGCACGGGGGCCGTCAAGGTCCACATGCATCTGGAGCAGGATTACAAGCTTCGCACCATATGGGACGTCATCGGCACCATCCCGGGCGAGGACACGACCGACGTCGTTGTTGCGGGAAATCATCGCGACGCCTGGGTATACGGCGCTGTCGATCCGAACAGCGGAACGGCCGCCATGCTCGAGGCGGTGCATGGCCTGGGCGCGCTGCTCCAGCAGGGCTGGAAGCCGAAGCGAACCATCGTGATCGCCAGCTGGGATGCCGAAGAAGAAGGCCTGGTGGGGTCAACCGAGTGGGCTGAGACCAATGCCGCGCGCCTGGATCATGCGGTCGCGTACTTCAATACCGATGTGGGGGTCTCCGGCCCTGACTTCAACGCCTCCGCCGTGCCCTCGCTCAAGGAATTCGTTCGCGAGGTCACGCGCCAGGTGCCCAGCCCGAAGGGCGGAACCGTGTATCAGCAGTGGCAGACTTCGCAAAACGAGAATCCGCGCCACCGCGGCTCGGCTGTCACTCCAGTCAGCGCTCCTGCAAGCTCGACCATATCTCCCGAAGGGGTCCGGGTCGGCGATCTCGGCTCCGGCTCCGATTACACACCGTTCATTCAGCACCTTGGCGTGCCCTCCACCGATATCGGCTCTGACGGACCCTATGGCGTCTATCACTCGACCTTCGACGACTACACTTGGTTCATTAAGTTCGCCGATCCTACTTTCGTGCTGGAGCAGCAGCAGGCCCGTGTCTTCGGCCTGGAGATTCTGCACATGGCCGACGCGGACGTGCTGCCCTATGACTACCGGCTCTACGGTCAGGCCGTCATCGGGTACATCGCGGCGGCGGAGGCTCGGGCTTCCGACGCCAAGTTGCAGGTCGACTTCACCGCAGCCCAAGCCGCCGCGCAGCGCTTTGCCGCCGCCGGGCAGAGTGCGTACAAGCTGCAAAGCTCGCCCACAAGCAGCGCGGCTCTGGCGCAACTGAACACCGCGCTGCGCAGCGCGGAGACCGCGCTTCTGAACCAGCAGGGTCTGCCCCGCCGGCCGTGGTTCAAGCACACCATCTACGCTCCCGGGGAATACACCGGCTATGCCGCGGTGGTCATTCCCGGCGTGAACGAGGGCATCGATGCCCTTGACAAGGCTCGCACGCAGTCACAGCTGGATGCTCTGGCAGCGGCGCTGAATCGTTCCGCCGCCATTCTGGAAGCGGCCGGACACTAGAAGCTTGTTGAAA
>CAXUIM010000285.1:0-4473 GCA_964250885.1 uncultured Acidobacteriaceae bacterium
GCCTGTGGTGTGGGACCTGCCATGATCCGCACGATGAGCCGGCGCAGCCGGTGGCCTATTTTCGCGAGCGCTGTTTGAGTTGCCACGCCAAGACAGTGTTTCCGGCCTCGCATCCCGCGCTCGCCAGTGACTGTATCGGCTGCCACATGCCCAAGCGCAATGCCGCGGATGGAGGGCACAGCGCGTTCACCGATCACCGGATCGAGCGGCGGCCGCAGCCCGAAACCGCGATGCCCCTGGACGCGCCGATAGCGGCCTGGCGGGAACCCGCGGCAGGGCTGGAAAAGAGAGACTTGGGAATCGCGCTGATCCAGGTCGGCATGGAGCGTCAATCTCCCAAGGATCTGATTGACGGGTATCGTCTGCTGACCGACGTCCAGGGGCAGTTTGCAGGCGACAGCGAGTTGTTCGAGTCGATCGGAGATGCTCTTATGCTCGGCCGCGTCTATAGCGAGGCGGCCGCAGCCTTCGAGCGGGCAGTTGAGCTGGATCCGGGATCCTCTTCCAAGCAAACCAACCTGGCCCAGGCTTACCTCGCCCTGGGTCGGACGGCACTCGCGCAGCAGCACCTTGAGCGCTCGCTGGAAATCGACCCGCTGAATCTACCCTCCGTCTCGGCTTTGATTCATCTCTACGATCAGCAGGGCGACACCGCAAAGGCGGAACAGCTCTCTCGCCGCGTGGCGCAGGTCATGTTTGAGCCCTTGACAGCCGATACTCCCGCGCCGGCGCAGAAGTGAGTCGGCGCGAAGCGCCCGGCGCGGTGGGCTTTGCGGGCGTTTCCGGGATTCGCCCCGCGCTATAACTGGACGCGCGTAACGCCGCGATTCAAAGTCACGCTTTTGCCTTGATCTGTGCCAGCGAGAACCACACGGACCGCGCGTCCCGCGCCCAGCTTGCCCTCCACAACGCGCGTCAGCGTCAGAACGCGGCTGCTGTCGCTCCACTCGCAGGCGACCTGCAGAAATTGTCCCTGCTCATAACGGAAGCTCGAGCCGTCGTCGTCGTACCAGGTGAAGCGGCCGTCGGCGCCGGGATAGATCCGTAGCGTCACTGGCTCCCCAGTCTCTTCGCCGCTGTACTGCTTGATGGGACCCAGGGGAAAGATAGCGCCGGCCTTTACAAAGAGCGGCAGCGTATCCAGCGGCGCCGCGACGGTGATCTGCTGTCCGCCCGTGATCTGTTGCCCGGTCCAGTAGTTCCACCACCCGCCTTCGGGCAGATAAACGCTTCGTTGGGTGGCTCCCTTCTCATAAACAGGCGCCACCAGAAAGTTGTCCCCCCAAAGATAGCTGTCGTCGATGCCTGTCGCTTTGCTGTCCTGCGGGTATTTGAGCCAGAGTGCGCGAAGGATCGGCATACCCGTGGTGTGAGCCTGTGCGGCGCAGCCGTACAGGTAGGGCAGCATCTGGTAGCGCAGGTTCAGATAGGTTCGGCAGATCCCCTCGATTTCCGGACGGTGCAAGTCAGCCGGCGGGGGCCACGCCGCGACCCAGTCTCCCGTGACCTCCTTCGGCTCCGCTGTCCCCAGGTCCCAACCCCACGGCAGGTGCAGCTTCCAGGCCCGGCCATGGGAGCGGAAGGAGGGGCAGAAAGCGCTGAACTGAAACCAGCGGACAAAGAGCTCCGGCGTGAACTCTACCGTGGGCACGAAGCCGCCGGTATCGGAGCCCCAGTAGGAAATGCCGGAGAGACCCGTGTTGATGCCATTCATGATCTGCGCCCGAAGTGCATTCCACGTGGAGAAGGTATCACCCGACCAAAGCCAGCCATAGCGCTGCAGGCCGGCGTAGCCGTTGCGATGCAGCGCGAACGGCCGCTTATCGGGCTGCTCCTGGCGCGAACCCTCCCAGTACATCTCGTTGCGTTGCAGACGGGCATAAACCGAGAGCCGATCGCCCTCGTCCGGCCACCATCCGTCCACCCCCGTCTTTGCCACCTCGGTATGTTTCGCCCAGTACGCGGCGGCGTCGCCCGGTGCTTCGGCGGCCGCGCCCCGATCGCTGATCCTGCCGTGGAAATCACCCGGGGGCACAACGTGCAGAATCACCTTGAAGTGATCCTCGTGCATCTGCCGCAAGATGAGGGAGGGGTCGGGGAAGACGTCCGCGTTGAAGGTGAAGGAGCCATGTCCGGAGTTCCAGCCCGACGGACAAAAGCCGGTCCCGAGATAGATCATGGCATCGCAGGGCAGCTTCTTCGCGCGAAATGTGCGCGCCTCGTCCAGGATCTCCTGGCGGCTGCCCAGGGTGCGATGGGACTGTTGATACCCGAAGGCCCAGAGTGGCGGCAGGTGCGGGAACCCGGTCAGGTGAGCGTATTCGCGCAGTACATCTTCCGGCCGATCGCCCAGCAGAAGATAGACATTGCGCGTGGAGGTCGCCTCCGCCCCCCGGAAGACCCCCTCGGTCTGGGAAAAGCTGAACGAGCCGGAAGGCTGACCGACGAAGAGGCCCCAACCCGAAGGACTGATGACCCAGGGGATCGGAAGCCGTGCCCCGAAGGTCCGCAGGTACTCTCCGTTCTGTCCGTTGATCATCTCGTCCTGCGTTCCGCGCCGGTCAAAGGAATGCACCCCCTCGCCGAGACCGAAGACGGGACCGTCCAGGTCGAAGCGCACGTCCGTGCTATCCGGTGCGAACTGGACCTGCTGGCGGACCTTGCCTGCGTCGACAACGGCGATACGGAGCGGAGAGGCCTGGATCCGCAGCGTGTATTTACCCCAGGAGATGACCTGATCCTTCTCAGGACCGGGGCGGGCCAGCGGTAAAGCCTCCTGTCGATCTAAAACGCCAAGCTCCTGCAACCGCGGCGGATCGTTTGCGGGAGAGATACTGATGCGCAGTGCGTTCGGTGAAAGCGCGGTCAGGTTCAGATCCAGCAGTCCGGGGAGCGCCGTTTTCGTCTGCTCGGCGGCCGCTGCGAAATGGCCTGCCGCCAGAACGCGGCGTGAGAACAGCAGGTTGGCAGAGCCGGCGCACAAGCCGCTGAGTACGGACCGCCTGGTGTAGTTCAATGGTCCTCCACCGTTTTGTTCAGCATTCAGGTGCGGGGGCCCCTCTGGACCGAAAGCCTCCCCACGCATACTACGCGCCGCCGCCGCTCGCCCTCTCAGCTCGCTGCCGCCGGCCGTCTTCCCGCCTCGGAAGCCCTGCAGCTATTCCAGGATGCGGGCGACCACGTCGTAATCGTGGGATTCGGTGATTTCGGCGCGGTAGAAAGTGCCGGGGATCAGGACTTCGTGGGGACCGAAGTCGTTGATCAGGATCTTGCCGTCGATCTCCGGCGCCTGATCGAGTGAACGGCCCTGCCAGAGAAGATCGGTCTCCTCGCTCTCGCCTTCGACCAGAACGTCCAGCTCGCGGCCGATCCACTGCCGCCGGGCCTTGGTGCTGATCTTGTTCTGCAGACGCATCAGCTTGCGGCGCCGGGCTTCAATGGTCCGGCGGGGAACCTTGTCTCCCAGGGCGAAGGCGCCGGCGCCCTCTTCGTCGGAGTAGGAGAAGACGCCCAGCCAGTCGAACCGTGCCTGCTGCACGAAATCGCACAGCTCCTTGAAGTCCTGTTCGGTCTCACCGGGAAAACCCACGATGAACGAGGTGCGCAGCACCAATCCGGGGATGAGCGCACGGGCCTTATCCAGGATCTGCAGAAACCGGTCCGCCGAGCCTCCCCGCTTCATCCGGCGCAGCACCTTGGCGCTGGCGTGCTGCAGGGGAACGTCGAGGTACTTGGCGACGCTGTCGTGCCGTGCGATCGTCTCGAGCAGGCGCGTGGTGATCTTGTTGGGGTAGGCGTAGAGGAAACGCAGCCACTTCAGGCCGGGCAGGGGAGCGAGCGCATCGAGCAGGTCGGCCAGCTCCGGACGGGAGTACCCGCCGGAAGCGTGTTCCTGGGGCGCGAGGTCCTCGCCATAGCAGGTGGTGTCCTGGCCGATCAGCGTAATTTCGCGAACCCCCTGAGCGATCAGCGAGCGGGCTTCGGCCACGATCGAGGCAATCGGGCGGGAGCGGAACTTGCCGCGCAGCTGCGGGATGATGCAGAAGCTGCAGGGATGGTCGCAGCCCTCGGCGATCTTGATGTAGGCCGACGCCCGGGGGGTGGCCAGGATGCGGGGCGTATCGTCGCTGTAGAGATAGCTGGGAAGCGCGGCGGTGGCGCCGTCCCAGGCCGCGCGGGAGAAACGTCCGGCCGCTTCGCGCGCGTCGCCCTCCGGCCGGGATTGAGAACTGAGCGTTCCGCCCTGGACGGCCTCATGGGACAACTGGGCTCCGTTCGACTCGGGGCGAGAGTGCTGGTTCACAGCGGACGCCGCGCGCTCGATCTCCACCCGTTGCGGCTGGCTGGGCGCACCCTCAGCGCGCTCGCCGCTCTGGATCGGAGCCTGGACCATCGAGGTCTGGGTCGACGTAAGGATCGTGAAGGGAGAGTTGGCCGGCACGGCTGCGGCCGGCCGCTGCAGGCCCGCGGCTT
>CAXUIM010000285.1:4573-5659 GCA_964250885.1 uncultured Acidobacteriaceae bacterium
GTGAAGGGAGAGTTGGCCGGCACGGCTGCGGCCGGCCGCTGCAGGCCCGCGGCTTCCAGAATGGCCTCCAGCTCGCCAGTGCCGACCACGGCATCGACCTCGGGGATGTTGCGGCGAATCTCGTCACGATAGCGTTCCACCAGGCAGCCGGCGACGATCAGTCTCTGGGCGCGGCCGCCGTTGGAAGCCTTGTGTCGCACCATCTCCAGGATGGTGTCGACAGACTCCTGCTTCGCGGAGTCGATGAAGCTGCACGTATTCACGACCAGGATATCGGCGTCTTCGGCGCGGGGCGTGAGTTGAGCGCCGCCGCGATGCAGCAGACCCATCATCACCTCGGAGTCGACGAGGTTCTTGGGGCAGCCGAGCGAGACGAAGCCGACCCTGGGCAGGCCGGACCTGAGGACCTTGGTTGATTCGGGTGTTTCGGGCGTCTCGACTGCGGCAGCGGCGTTGTCTTCGAGGGTGGAGGACAGGCTCACAGAGATCTAGTTTATCAGTTTCGAGACGGGTTCGAGCGCGCGGGGCTGCGGCCGCGAATGCGCGATCACGGCAACTCCGTTGGTCTCGAAGTGAGTGACGCGGTGATCCCTGCCGTGATCCTGCACGATGGCCTTGCGCAGCAAAGCCAGGTGGCGGCGGGAGTCGTCCTCGAAGTGGCGGCTGATGGCATGGTCATAGTCGACGACCAGCATGTAGGCCGCCTCGCACTTCGGACAGTAAATCGGATCCTCCAGCCAGCGATGAAACGTTCCGGGAGGCAGCGGCCCGGCGGGATCGGTTCCGGAGCGGATGGCGGCAAGTATCAGACCCATAGTGGCTAGAGTATTTCTCCTGCGGAGATAGAGGAAGCTCCGGGTCCAGTGTCGTTTCCCCACCAGCGGCAAGGACGCACTTCATTCGATTTAGGGCATTTTTGCTTCAGGTGTAGACCGAAGCCGCCGACCTCAACGTCGTTTTCCCCGAAAAACGACACTGCACGCCTGATTCCAGTTCACAGTAAAAGCGAAAATGCTCTAGCAGATGCGGAGGAGGCCATTCGGATTCATCGACATTCATCGCGGCTCGGAACCGCGCGGCGTCTAC
>CAXUIM010000286.1:0-3748 GCA_964250885.1 uncultured Acidobacteriaceae bacterium
TGAGGCCCAAGAGCTTGTTGAAAACCGGCTTTTGTGGCTTCGCTAGCTTCGCGAACCCGCTTTGATTGCGGATTCGTACTTGCCTCGCGGACATCCGAGGTGCTTTTTCAACAAACTTCTAAAGCATTTTTGCTTTTACCGTGAACTGGAATCAGGCGTGCAGTGTCGTTTTTCGGGAAAAACGACGTTGAGGTCGGCGGCTTAGGTCTACACCTAAAGCAAAAATGTTCTAAAGCAAAGGTTCCGCAGCCATCAGCCTTCAGCTAAAACTCGTGCAAAGACCTCATCGATGTTGCGAAGCTGGCGATGGACATCAAAAGCAGCGGCGAGCCTTGCGGGCGAGAGCCGGGCGGTGATCTCGGGATCGGCTTCAATTCGCTGGCGGTAGGTGCGGCTTCCCGGCTGGTCAACGTCATTCCAGGCCTGCATGGCATGATCCTGAACCAGCCGATACGCGTCTTCGCGGCTCATCCCGGCCTCGGCCAGATCGAGCAGAAGCTGACCAGAGAAGATCAGGCCGCCGGTGGACTCCAGATTCCTGATCATGCGCGCCGGATAGACGAGCAGGCGCTCGATGAGCGTTGCCGTCTTCGAAAGCAGGTAGTCGGCCAGGATAGTGGTATCCGGCAGGATGACGCGCTCGGCTGAGGAGTGGGAGATGTCGCGCTCGTGCCACAGGGCGACGTTTTCGAGCGCCGCCTGGGCGTTGCCCCGAACCACCCGGGCCAGACCGCTGATCTGTTCGCAGGTGATTGGATTGCGTTTGTGCGGCATGGCGCTCGAGCCTTTTTGTCCAGCGGAGAAGAACTCTTCGGCCTCCCGCACTTCGGTGCGCTGCAGGTGGCGGATCTCGGTGGCAATCTTGTCCAGAGTGGAGCAGAGCACGGCCAGGGTGGTGATGTAGGCGGCGTGGCGGTCGCGCTGCAGCACTTGGGTTGAAATGAGTGCTGGTTTGAGACCGAGCTCGGCCATAATGGCGTCCTCGTGTTCCGGCTTGAGTTTGCCGAAGGCGCCGACGGCGCCGGAGATTTTGCCGACGCGCAGATCTTCGGCGGCCGCGTCGAAGCGGCTCAGGTTGCGTCCCATCTCGGCGTACCAAAGCAGCAGCTTCATGCCGAAGGTGGTGGGTTCGGCGTGGACCCCATGGGTGCGGCCGATGGTGGGCGTGTGCTGAAACTCCACGGCTCGCCGGCGCAGGACATCGCGGAGGCGGAGGATTTCGGCGCGAATCAAGGCCGACGCCTGCGTCAGCGCGAGCGCCTGCGCGGTATCGACGACATCGGTCGAGGTTAAGCCGTAGTGCAGCCAGCGCGCCTCGGGACCGGCCGCCTCCGCCACTGCGGTGGTGAACGCGAGAACGTCATGGCGGGTCTCAGCCTCGATTTCGTGGATGCGCGCGACGCTGAAGGAAGCGCGCTGCCGCAGGGCTTCGGCCGCCTCGGCGGGGACGATGCCGGCGCGCGCCAGCGCCGAGGTCGCCGCCAGCTCCACACGAAGCCAGTTGTCGAATCGTGCCTGTTCAGACCAGAGAGCGGCCATCGCCGGCCGGGTGTAGCGGGGGATCATCGATGGCTCCGTGGTGGGAATCACTTGAGAGCAGCATTGCTGTCATTGAGCCCGATTGAAAGTATACGAGTGCCGTTTTTCACGAGAAAAACGGCGTTGAGACCGGAAGCCCCGAGTACGTCACAGCCATACCGCTCTAGTGTAACGAGTTCCGTAAGAGCTGCCAGAGGAACAAACCCTATGTGTCGCGACGCGATAGAATGAGGCAAAGGAACGTCAACCATGATTGAGATAGATGATACGGTCACTCAGCCGCGGCTGAGGAGCCTCGCCGAGTTTCGCTATCAGATGCGGAAGTTTTTAAGCTTTAGTGAGCTGGCCTCAGAGCGCTGCGGCATTGGGGTTCAGCAGTACCAGTTGATGCAGGTGATTGCCGCGACGCCGGAAGGTCAGCAGCCTTCGATCAGTTACCTGGCCGAGCGAATGATCCTGCGCCACAACAGTATGGTCGAGTTGGTCGACCGCGCGGAGCGATCGGGGCTGGTGCGGCGGGAGCACGATCAGAAAGATCTCCGCCGGTCGCTGGTGCAGTTAACCCCGCAGGGCCGCGAACTATTACAGCGTCTGGTGGCCGAGCATCTGGCGGAGCTGGTGCCGAAGTGCGACAACCTCATCGGTGCTCTGCGCGATCTGCAAAGCGCGGTTGAAAGACGCGTTGAACCAGGAGCGCAATCCACTTGAAACGGCACATGCCGCCGATGGTTTACGTGAGCTACTCTGCGGATCGCCACATCCTGTATACGACTGCACCGGCCGCATTCCGGGGTCGGCGCCTCCGGCGGGGATCCTGTTCAACCGCGGCCCGCGTGTACGCGCGTGGCGGTGTTGAAGTCGATGCCGTCGCAGATAGTGCAAACGCGCGCGGGGACGAGGCTCTGCCGAGGGCCGCAGGGTAATGTTTTTAGACGTCGGAGACGCCGAAGAGCGCCGCCATCTCAGTGTGCAGAAAACCACGGCCGGGCTTGTAGGGCTGAATCCACTTCCCATCCAGCACGAACTGAGGGATCGCGCGCTTGCCTGTCATCTCGATCACCTTCTCGGCCGCGCCTGGAGTCTGCTCGATATTGATCTCTTTGTACGGAATGGAGTGCTTGACGAGGAATCGTTTGGCCTCGCGACAGTCACGGCACCAATCAGCGGAATACACGACAAGTTCCATGCTCCTATCGTACCTCTCGCGGCCGGGCAATGGGAGAGCCAGACGCAATCGCCTGGTTCAAATTCCCCGAACGGTAGACGGACGAAGCGGCTCGCGGGAAAGCAGGGCAGGGTCTGCCCGGTACCCGACATAGGAGGGCATCCGCTCAGGGTTGAACTGGCGGAGGAGGCGGCGCGCCGTGTGTCAGGTGGCGCAGAAGAAACTCCTGGAACAGGGTTCCCACGGAGCCAAAGGCGATGCCGGTCAGGGTGTCATCGATTGTGACGTGAGCACTGTGGCGACTGGTCTCCGGATAGTAGAGTGTCGCAATGCCGGCAGCACCCAAGTTCCCGAAGACGTTCGAGTAGTTGGGCTGCCAATGCCCGTTGTCGCCTTTGCAGATCACCACGGTTGAGATGGCGTACAGCGCACGATGCAGGACGCTGCCGTGGCCCAGGTAAAAGTAACGCGGATCCTGGTGCAACAGGGAGGGCAACAGCGCAGAGCCCAGGAACGTGGCGCTGAGGCGATCGCCGTAAGTAGCGGCGTAGCGCTGCGCATAGCCGGAAAAGCCAAATCCGTAGCCGGCCAAGCCGCCTTCGCCCTGCTCAATGCCCGCGCTAATGCCCGTAGTGACAAAGGTCAAAGGATCGCGGCTGATCACCAGGGCGAGTTTGAACTTCTGCCTGCGTGTGAGCGGCTCGGCGTTGCGAACGTAGCTGACATAGAAGTTGGGAAGAATGCCGAGGATGCGCTGGTGTTCTTCGGCCGTGATCTGCTGTTCCGTGAGGTCTTCGACAGTAATGGCGTCGACGGCCGAATCGATGGGCTCTACACCGAGTTCAACGGTGGCCAGGGTATAGGTCTGAGCCGGCGCAACGGAAATATCTTCCAGTTTCCAGGCGGAGAATCCGGCGGCTTTGATGCGGACCCGGTAGACACCGGGAGGGACCGGAGAAAGGATGAAGGCGCCGCTGGCATCCGACCTGGTGGACCGGAGGGGTGTGTTGGAGCCCGCCGCTTCCAGCGTGACCTGGGCGGAAG
>CAXUIM010000286.1:3848-5565 GCA_964250885.1 uncultured Acidobacteriaceae bacterium
GGATCTGGGTGGCACACTTCCTTGATCGCCGCCCATCACTTTGCCTCGTTCACGGACGATCGATTGTCCCTCGCCCGGCGAACACAGTTTAAGCCCAAACTGGCAAATTCACTGCTCGTGATAGTTGCGGATGAGGCCACCATCCAGAAAGTAAGTGGAGCCAGTTACGTAAGCGCCATCCTCGGAGGCGAGGAAAGCCGCGACACCCGCCACCTCCTCGGGCTTACCCATACGCCCGAGCGGGATATTCCGCAGCAATGGATCTAGCAAGTGGGGATTGGCCATCAGCTGGGTGTTAATGGGTGTGGCAATCGCTCCCGGTGCGATGTTGTTGACCGTTATGCAAAGTGGACCGAGCTCCACGGAAAGATCGCGCATCAGCATGCGCATACCGCCTTTGGAGGCGCAGTAGGTGGAGAAGTGGGGAAATACCATATCCTCATGCACGGAGGAGATGTTGATGATGCGCCCGGGCTTTTTGGCGTCGCGCAGCTTGCGCACGAAGGCCTGGGTCAGAAAGAACGCGCCTTTGAGGTTCACGTTCATGACGAAGTCGTAATCGGCTTCGGTGACATCCCAGAAGTCGGCGCCCTTCTCCACGCCCGCGTTGTTGACGAGGATGTCGCAGGAGCCCAGTTGCTTCCATGCCTGCTCGATGAGGTTGGTGCAGTCCGGGAGGCTTGTGACATCGGCCCGCACCATGACTGTCTTGCCACCGGCAGCGGTGATCTTATCTACGGTCGCCTGGGCCTGCTCGATATGATCGCGGTAATCGACGACACAGTCCGCGCCTTCCTGCGCCAGACGCTCTGCAATAGACTGGCCTATGCCAGAACCCGACCCTGTGACAACGGCTACTTTTCCTTCAAGACGGCCTGGCATGATTTGGGGAACCCTTTCGTTCTAATCTGATGCCGATTGCGCAGTCCCGGTTTGGTTTGCGGGCATGGCTAATTCCTGGTCGCTGTCGGGGATATCGCCTGCAGCCTGCTCCGGTGTACAGAGCGCCGTAATGCGAGAATTTGCCTGAGCGCTGCGGCGGCGGCGGAAAAATCCTGTGAGCATGGAGGCGCCCTCCTCCGCGAGAACGCCTTCGACGACAGCGACTCGATGATTCAGCGCGGGATGATTCATCACCTGGAGCACCGAGCCGCAGGCGCCGGCTTTGGGATCGGGCGTGGCGAAGACCAGCCGCGCCAGACGCGCGTGCAGGATAGCGCCCGCGCACATGGCGCAGGGTTCGAGCGTGGAGTACAGCGTGCATCCGCCCGCGGGCGTGAGCAGGCGATAGTTCTGGAGCGCCTGGCCCGCGGCACGCAGAGCCACAATCTCGGCATGGGCGGTGGGGTCGGAGGTGCGCAGGACCTGATTGCCTCCGCAGCCCAGGACCTCACCTTCAGGGGAGACGACAATCGCACCTACAGGGATCTCGCCGGCCGCCTCTGCCGCGTGGGCTTCGGCGAGCGCGAGACGCATGAAGCTGGCATCGTTCCAGGGATCGGGCGAGCTGAAGCGCGGGGTGTGTTGAAGCTCTTCAATGTTCCGGCCCAATGCGAGATCCGGCTTTGGCTGCATGGAGTTAGTGTAGTGGCAGGCTGGGCGGAGAAACGTTTCAAAGCAATAACAGGTCAGCAGCCCTGGGTACAGCAACCCAGATATCGCTCTAAGAGCTTGTTGAAGAATCGACTTTTGTGGCTTCGCTAGCTTCGCGAAACCC
>CAXUIM010000287.1:0-5551 GCA_964250885.1 uncultured Acidobacteriaceae bacterium
GAGTGCTTTCGTTCTGACAGTCGTAGGCACTTCCTATCGATTCGATGACTACCATGTCGTAGCGGAAAACCTGATGCTGTACTCTCTGCTGTTGCTGTTGCGGCTGGCCCGGGCAGATGCATTTACAGCGGCAGTTGGGCCATGCGGCCGCGCTGGTGTCCTTGCCGGACTTACCATAACCAACCTGCCGGTCAACGAAGTATGAGAACTTCAGTGGCTAGGCTAGCTCCATTGACTCTGGTTCCTTAGCCCCGGTGATGCGTAAAATCGGAGAATCACTATGGAAGGACATGCTTTGGAGCTAAGCGAGTCTCAGATAGTCACTGGAAATACTGCCCACACCCAGCCCGAGAACCGCGCCTACTATCCCGCACTCGACGGTCTCCGGGCCACCGCCTTCATTATGGTGTTCTTACAACATTATCTGGGGTTTCCTTGGGGCTGGACAGGCGTTAACGTCTTCTTTGTGCTTTCCGGTTTTCTTATTACCGGCATTCTTTTTGACACCCGGAGCGACCCGCACCGAGCCCGCAACTTTTATCTACGCCGGACGCTGCGAATCTTCCCGCTCTACTATGGCATCTTCTTGCTGATTCTTCTGACGCAGCCACTTATGCATTGGAAGCCGTGGTCCTTGTGGTGGCTTGCATGGCCGCTCTATCTGGGTAATTTCCTGCGCTTCGTTAGACCCGCCCTCCCTGGATCCAGGCTCGAGACCGCCGCGGATGGGCAACTTTTCAGCACCCATGGCATTTTTCTGGGCCACTTCTGGTCTCTGTGTGTGGAGGAGCAGTTCTATCTTCTTTGGCCGTGGATCGTCTTCAAAGCAAGCGGCCGGCGCATGCTGCTGTGGGTCTGCGCAGTCGTGGTGATTGTCGCTCCGTTTCTTCGCATCCTCGCTCAACATACTGCGCCACAATGGATGCTGGGCGAAGAACTGCTCTATCGAATGATTCCCTTCCAACTTGACTCTCTTCTCCTTGGGGGCCTGGTTGGACTGCTCTGGCGTGGCGCGCATCGCGAGCATATGGCTCTGATCGCACGCATAGTCGCACCCGTGGCGGGGGTAATCGCCATCGTATATCTTTGCTATACGATGAGCGTGACCGGTCCCGATTGGGCAAAGAATTATATTTACCCGCATTGGCGCCTCACCTGGGGCCTAACTTTCATTAACGTGCTCTCGGCCGCGATCATTGTTTGTATTCTGCGTCCGGGCGGCTGGCTCTTCAAATTCTGCTGCCTGCCTCCATTGCGGTGGATCGGGCGTATATCCTACGGTGCCTATGTGCTGCATGACATCCTGCATGCCTGGTACGGCCACACCCTCTATCGCGTTATGAATATTCTGGTGCGCCACGTGAGTCCGCACTTTAAACTACTGTGGGCCTATCCCACCCTGTCCATCAATCTTTTCTCTTTTAGTGCCACCCTTGCGCTTGCATGGCTCAGCTACCGCTTCTACGAAAGCCCATTTCTGAACCTCAAGGAGCGTTGGACCATCCGCTAAACGCTCGCGCCAACGCTAGGTTCATCGACTGAGCGACTCTATATCTGGAGGGTCGCTTCGCCATGCGGAGGGTCGCTTCGCCGGTCAGAGGATCTGTAAGCGGGTACAGGCGAGAGCTTCGGGTTTTATGGCCGTGTTCCCGGAGAGAAACGGCATTTGCATGATTCATCCGCGCGAAAGCAGGAGGAGAAAAACTTTACAGACGGGAAGGCTGCGGACCCTGCCTGGGCTTCCCGCGACCGGCTATTCGAACCTTCATGTCACAATCGAAGCGTCATGTTTGTTCCCCACAGCCCGGCGATCGCGCATCTGGAGAATTCAGTCTATCTCCGGTTTTCGCTGCTGGCGCTGAGCTCGATCTTTTTCCTCGTGGATCCCTTTGCCGCGCTCCCCACCTTTCTCGCGGTAACGGCGGATCAGGACAGCGCGAAACGGGTCCGTACCGCACGTAAAGCCTCTCTGACAGCCTTCGTCATCCTCACGGCGTTCGCTCTCGCCGGAACCTACATCTTCCGAACCTTCGGCATCACGCTTCCTGCCTTCGAGATCGCCGGCGGCATCATTCTCTTGCTCATCGGTCTGGACATGCTGGAGGCCAAACGCTCGCCCACCCAGGAGTCCAGCTCCGAGACGGCTGCCGCGGCCAGCAAGGACGATGCTGGAATCGTGCCGATGGGGATCCCCATGCTGGCCGGACCGGGCGCCATTACGTCGGTGATGGTCCTGGTCGGCCAGGCGCAGACAGTCTGGCAGATGGGGGCTATCCTGGGCGCGATCGCGCTCACTGCGGCGATCTGCTTCCTGGTGCTGGGCAGCGCCACTCGCGTCGCCACCGCGCTGGGTGAGACCGGAATCCGCATTCTGGTCCGCATCATGGGACTGCTGCTGGTCGCCCTGGCCGTGCAGTATTTTGTGAACGGTTTCCAGGACCTTGGCGTCATCGCCAAACCGTGACGGGTCTGGAGCGCGGGACCCGGGTTAGAAACTGTCTAGTGTACGGCCAGTGCCGCGGCCGCAATCCCCAGTCCAGTTAATCCCAGCAGCAGCGCCACGGCCACATAAACCTGGTGCCGGGTCAGCAGCGTTATCGACGCCAGTACCACGGCAATCTGCAGCAGCGCCTCACCCAGATCGTAGTGCGCCGCCTTCTTCTCGGCGGCCGCGACCTCAGCTTCGAACTCCTGCGCTTTTCGGGAATCCTCGTCCACTTCCGTCTGCCACTTGCCGCTATGCGCCTTATATTCGGCCAGCTTCGCCTTTACGGCCGCGTCATTGGCGCTGGGCTGCAGGCTCAGCAGATCCGTGGCCACGCTCACCTGCTGCAGCCGGATCTTGTGGGCCTGGTAGCTGTTCCACTGGTCGACCGCGCGCGCCTGCATCAACACGGCTTCGGTATGTTCGCGGTGCCCCAGGACGGTGACCGTGGCCACCAGCACCGCCAGAACGCTGATGATGAACGAAACGTGCATCATGCTGGACTCCCCAGCTTCCCGCATCGACTTTGAGAACTCCTGAATTTCGTCGGCTTCCATGATCAGATTCTAGAGGCAGTCTGGTCTCGGGCGGAGCTTTCTTGTGATCCATATGCCCTATCCGGGCTGGCCGGGGAGCCAGCCTACAGAATGTACGCCTGTTCTATCGTCGATCCCGTTCGTAATGGAAACCGCAACAGGAGCCAGCAGATCACCAGCAAGGCGCCGCACTTGATGACTCCGTTCCCGCGGAAGCCGCGGAATTGGATCCATGTCTGTGCCGTCGCCAGCAAAGCGAACGCGATGGCATAGGCTGTGGCGCCCGGGAACGGTCGGCGGAGGTGTAAGGCATAGAAGTACGCGGCCAGGACTATGCCCAGCACCAGATAGGTGTGGATCAGCGTGTAATCGTACGAGACAGGCGGAAGCAGCACAATGGCAATAAGCAACAGACAAAGCTGGTTCAGTACTGGCAATTTTCTAATATAGGCGAAGAATAGGGCGGCTCCCACAAGAACGGCTGAGACCTGATAGATCTTGCTCAAGTTCGGCCACGATTCGATGGATCCGAACATGTGCAGACTGAGGATCTCCTTCATGGCGCCTAGGATCGAGTGATCGAGGTTCAGCTCGGACTTTCGCGCCGAAGAGGCGTAATTGCCCAGAAAACCGAAGACTCCGTTCATACTGCCCAGCGCCGCGGCCCGGATGGTCGGCCCCACAAACCAGAATGAAACCAGCAGCACCCCCGCAAAGGTTAAAATTCCTATCAGAAGTGGACGCAGCGTTCGCCGCCGAAAAAAGACGGCCAACAGGATCAAGGGATAAATCTTGAGGGTCCCGGCGCATGCCCATAAAATCGCCGCGGGCGAGTTTCGTCCTTTCAGAAACGCCCATACCCCGGTAGCGAGAAATACATAGACAAACAACTCCAGATTGCCTCGGTCGTAGAGGGTATGCCACGGATAAGAAGTCAGCATCATCAGCGCGGTTACACCGATCGCCAGCTTTCGGCGCAGACCACACTGGATCAGCAGCCGATACAACATGAACCCGGAGGCGCAGAAAATCAGTAGCGTCAACAGATCGAACACGGAGTGGGGCCGCGGCCCGCTGTGATACAGCATCGCGTAAAGCACGGCGCAGGGAGCGGGATAGGCGAACCTGTCGGCGCTTTCGAAGAACGCCTCCGTGTGGAACACCTCGAATAGCTTTCGGTAGTGCCAGAAGTCGCCGTAGTTGTCGGTTCTGGAAGTCCATAGCTGAGCTTCCAGCGCCCGGCTGGTGAAGTGGTAATAGACCAGCGCCAGCGCCGTGAGAACCGTGATCGTCACGATTAAGACTACGTACAGTCTCAAGGCCGGCGGGAGGTCTGTCCCAGCACCGGCGCCGGCCTTGCTTGATGCCGGTGCAGAGCTGCCGGAGCGCTTTGGCATCATGGTCGCTTTCACTCCTGGGCCTGTGGCCAAACGATGTAAGAGGCGGCAGAACTCTGGCGCTCAGCCCCTCTGTGGCGCGCATCCGAGATTCTGAAATGGCAGGTTTCCGGAGAGCTGCGGAGTTCTTGAGTCAATCACTGTTGCTTGTATATAGCAAGTAGCCCCTGAGGGCGAAAAGCAGTTGCGGGCCGAAGTGGCGTCGGGATAGATATGCACATGATCTGCTCCCCCAAATCCGCGCTGGAGAAAGAGAGCGGTCGCAATAGGGACGTGTTCGGAAGCTTTTGCCGGGCTTGATGCACGCGTGATCGGATGTGTGAACCGGATTCGACGCCGGTTGCCCGCACGATCCACCTCCATGGGGCCCTCGAACGGCTGCTCGCAACCTACAGAATTAGATTTGAGGCATCTGCAATGAGTCCGCTGGTTTTCCACATCTCCACTTCGGTCCACAGCCGGCTGGATTGCGTCGAACAACCTGATTTGCTACTCTGGATTTCGTCGCGGGGATGTTTGCGACCTCGGTAGGAGCCCAGAATTTGCAATCGGAAGTTGATTGCGATAATCTGGATAGGTTGAAGAAAGAAGCTTCGCGCCGTGCCTCCGGGCCCTTCGGCAAGTCGGAGCGCAGTCCAAGCGTTTGACCGTAGCATAAGAGCTCTGAGAGCCGGCTGCAACAAACCCAAGCCACTGCAAGCGTAGTACAGAAGCCCAGGCTTCGCGACTCCACATGAGTCGTCCTGCTGTTTTGATATCTAACGCTGTTTGATTAAGGTCGATGTATCGTACTCGCCGCACAAGATTCGCTTATGGGCGGGGATGTCTCCACGGCTCGCATTTCGAATCTTGGGAGTGTCCTTGGAATCGAGTATAGCGGAGTCGAGTATAGCGGAGTCGAGTACAGCGAGCCTTGACAATGGTGTGAGCCTTCGGTAACATAAGAAAGTTCGCGCAAAACACTGCAGCGAGGCCGGTGAGTCTGATAAACCCGGAAACTCCCCAGTACAAACAGCGCCACAAGTTCGAGGACACAAATCCGAGGCTTTGCCCGGAGTTGGTCCTTGATCCAAACTGCCCGCTTAGGCGTGTGCAGTCCGGATCTTTGACAACATAGTTGAACGTGCCAGTCG
>CAXUIM010000288.1:0-5545 GCA_964250885.1 uncultured Acidobacteriaceae bacterium
TTTTTCTTGTACAAACCCCCCGTCGTTGGCCCGCCTCCAACTCACCAACCCCCCAAACAACGGGGTTTCCGCGAAGCTAGCGAAGCCACAAAAGCAGATTTTCAACAAGCTCCTAGCTCTTGGTTTCTGTGCTGGTGTAGATCACCGGATTAAGCGGGGAGGACAACACATCGCCGGCCTGCAGCCCAGGCATCCAGCGCTCCATATCCATGATGTGGTTCTTGTTCTTTGGCTGGGTCAGGCGAATGTTCTCGTCCATGTAGATCATCGTCATGACCTCACGAGGATGGTCGGTGGTGTTGGCTCCGGCACGATGGAAGGTCCAGCCGGCGTGAAAACTGACATCGCCCAGATCGAACGCGCTGTCTTCCATGCGGAACTGCTCCAACGCCTGCTTCAGTGTCATCTCGCTTTCATCACTGATCTCGAGGTCGCGTCCGACCTGCAGGCGATGGCTCTTCTCGGAGAACGCCAGCGGGCCCAGCGCCCGCGGTGTGTTCTGTAGAGGAACCCAGGCGGTGATGGTCTTGTCGCTGTCCACCGGCCAGTAGTACTGGTCGGCGTGCCAGGGCGTAATGCCGCCGCCCGGCTCCTTGTACAGCGCCTGATCATGATAAATCCGCACCCCGGAGACGCCCATCAGCTCGGCGGCAATGCGGGCAACGCGTTTGCCGAAGACAAACTGCCGGACCTCGGACGACTCCGTCCACAGATTCATGATCTGCAGAAACGCCTTGCCGTATGTGGACCGCTGTTCCATCGGAAGCGCATCGGCCGAGAGAGCCGCGACCCGATCGTGGATGGCCCTGCGATAGTGCTCCAGCAGCTCGGGCGCAAGCACGTGTTTCAGCTTGATGTAGCCGTTTTCGTGATAGGACTCGATCTGCTCGCGCGTTAGCTGGATGGGGTCGTCGAGCTGATGCTGAAGTTCGGTCGAGGGGGCGGCGAGGGTGGTGGCCATGGCGGGTTCTCCGTTTGATGAAACGTTTCAGCACACTGAGCATCACTCTCCCGAGCGGTTGTTGTCAAGGGGCTGACTGCCCGCATCGGTCAAACATTGCACGCTACGAGCCAAGAAGCGCCTCCAAGCCTCGGATTGCCTTGTTAAGGGGGAAAGTCTACAGAGCGACCCTTCCCAGCTGATGACTGGATTAAGCAAGCCGGACTGTTCGATTCTGGTCAACAGATTAGAACGGAACTTGGGGTGGGTAGATCGTTGCGGCTCCGCGACCAGGCCAGCCCGAAGTCAGTCGACAGGTACAGGGTTCCCGCTCGGTCGGCCAGCACAACCGTCGAGCCGTTCGTGGCGATGCAACCTGTGTCGGCTTTACCATCGATCCACGCAGGCAGGCCTCCTTCGACGGCCGCTATGCGTCCATCCGGCCGGACCGGCCGACGATATATCTTCCCCTGGGCCGCGAAGGGGTCCGTCGACGCGGAGATAAGAATGTCATCGCCCGAGAACGCTACGGCGGAGCAGTGCGATGCGTGAAGGCCGTCGTGTTCCATGGTCCACGTCGCTCCTGCGTCGCGGCTGATGCAAAGGCCGACAGCGGACGCCGCGACGACGAGGTCCGGATCTGCCGGGTGCGCGCGCACCTCATGAACATCGCTGTTGATATCTATGGTCGGCTGCCAGGTGCTTCCGCCATCCGTTGAGCGCGGAATGCCTCCCACGTGAACGTTGGCGAACAGTACGCTCCCGTTCGAGTTGGCCGCCACGGAGCGAATCCCGAGCGGTGGCCCAACACGCTGCCCATTCACAATTGCCGAACCGGCGAACCAGGTATCCCGTCCCGGGACGTTGTCGAAACCATCCACAGGGTGAAGCACACCACGATCGGGATCGAGCCCACCGCCTCCATGGCTCAGCCGCAGCATGCGTGCATCGTGCGTTCCAACGTAGATGGTGTCTCCAACAGCCATACAGCACGAAAGCTCGAGCTCGCTCGTAGCGACGGTGGCCCAATCGCCGCCGGGTGCACGCCGGCGCAGCGAATGTGGGCCGACAATGGCGAGCGCGCCGCCGCGTCCATCCGGAGCGAGCCATCTGACGAGCTGGTTCGGAATCTCTTGCGTGTGCCGATCACCGTTGACTGCGAACAGACCCTCCCTCCACGTTGCCACGAGTATCGTCGGTTTCGTCACGGTTCCCTTCCCCTCCCTTTTGGAATAAACGGAGTTTCCCGGGTTTTGGACATGTTCTCAAGGTATTGCAGAAAACCATAGTGCATTCACATGAGTTTCGCAATGCCCCGGCGCGATTCCATACTCCGCGGTCGTCTTTTCAGCTCTGGCACATTCAGTATGTTGCCGTCCTCGCCTGGTCTTGATATGTCTTAACCGAGCTGCTTCTCCCGCACGCCGCGTTCTGCTCAGCCGCTCTAAACTAGTCCTGTCGCCTGAACTTCAGGATGGAACGCACGTTCAGTTCGAGCTATTGGAGCCTTGATGCAAACCGAAGAGATCACGTACCAGGCCGACGGCCTCGACATGAAGAGCGAGCTATACCTGGGCAGCGGCCACGGCCAGCGTCCCGGCGTTCTGGTTTTCCCGGAGGCTTTCGGCCTGAGCGAGAATGCCCGCAGCCGCGCCAGGCGTCTGTCCGAGCTTGGGTACATTGCGCTGGCCTGCGACCTGCACGGGAATGCGGCGCTGTATCAGGACCTGCCCATGGTGCTGGGTCTGATCGGGGCCTTGATGGAAGATCCGTCCAAGACCAGAGCACGCGCCCAGGGCGGGCTCGAGGCTCTGCTTGCACGGCCGGAGGTGGATCCGCGGCGCATCGCCGCCATAGGCTTCTGCTTCGGCGGCACCATGGCACTCGAGCTGGCCCGGTCGGGCGCTCCTCTCGCCGCTGTCGTAGGATTCCATAGCGGCCTGAAGACAGCTCGTCCGGAGGATGCGAAGAACATCCGGGCAAGGGTGCTGGTTGCCATCGGAGCCGACGACCCCGCCGTCGATTTGCAACAGCGCACCCAGTTCGAACAGGAGATGCGCGCCGGCGGAGTCGACTGGCAGATGCATATCTACGGCGGGGTGGTGCATAGCTTCACCAACCGCAATGCCGAGAAGCTGGGCCGGCCGGACTTCGCGCGCTACAGCGCCACGGCCGACGCGCGATCCTGGGCCTCCATGCGGGAGCTCTTCGACGAAGCCTTTGCAGAATGAAGCGCTCGCGCAGTGAAACACCGCGTATGCAATATTCGGGAACGAAAATCCGGAAACGAAATTCTGAGCGATAGTGACCGATGAAGACTCTGGTCCTTGGTAGCGGATCCCTGGTGCGAAGCCTCTGCTACGGCCTCTCCGCTTTGGCCGGGCCGCAGATGCAGCTCCATGTAGCCGCACGCTCTGCGGACGATGTCAACGAGATCGTCGCGGCTTCACGAATACGGGCCAGGCTCTTCGGCAGCAGCACTTCCTTCACGGGGTCGACGATCCAGTGGGAGGAAGACGCTCTGGAACGGGAGATTGCCCGTATGCAACCGGCGTTCGTTGTGCATGTGGCTTCCATGGTCTCTCCGTGGGAGCGACAACGGCCAGAGTCCAGATGGGCGCAACTGCTTCGCCGCAGCGGGTTCGGTTTGACGCTGCCGCTTCAGTCGGTTTTTGCCCTCAAAATCGCCCGCGCTGTGGAGCGGTCGGCTGTGAAGTGTCAGCTGATTAACGCCAGCTATCCGGACGGAGTGAATCCCGTGCTGGCAGCTGCCGGGCACAGAATCCTCTGCGGCGTGGGCAATATCGCCATCCTGGCGGCCGCCTACTCAGCGCTCAGGCCGGAGCTTCCCTTCACCATGCTGGCCCACCATAGCGACTTGGCTTGTATCTCCCACGCGGACGATCCGGGCGGCAATCGGGTTCGTATCTGGCGAGGAGGCCTTGAGATCCAGGCACAGGATCCGGAGTTCCTTCGATCCATACGCCGCATCCGAGGACCCGAAATGAATCAAGTCACCGGCGCCACGATCGCCTCTCTTCTGAACCGTCTGGCGGTCGGCGATGACTTTCGTTGCCATCTCCCCGGCCCCAATGGACTGCCGGGAGGCTATCCGGTGCGTTTCTCGAAGGGGGAGGTCAGCCTCGATCTACCTTCAGGCGTGACCAAAGGAGAGGCGATCGCTCACAACCAGGAGAGTGCACGCAAAGAAGGAGTCTTCGTGACCGAGGCGGGAAGCATCCAGTTCTCGGAATCAACCTCCGAGGCCCTGAGCGAATTGGCTCCTGAAATTCCGGCCTCCTTCGCGGCCGGCGATGTGGAACGCGTCGCTGATCTGTTTGTGCGGCTCAGAAATCGCGGCGAGAGCGCTTGATTCGAAGCTCGAGGTTACCATCCGGATATACCGTCCACGATGTGCTCCTGTGCGCAGCCGCTGATACCATAGCCACTGTGCCGGAGCTGAGACTGCCAGATCCAATCCCTGCCCCAAGGCGCGGGATCTTATGAAGATCGTGCAGGCCGTCTTTGGGGTGTTCCATCACTTTGAGCTGGCGCGCGAACTCGAGCGGCGCGGGCAACTCGAGGTGATCTATTCCACCTGGCCGTGGGCTCGGCTGAAGCGTGAAGGCCTGCCGCGCCACAAGGTCAAAACCTTCCCGTGGATTCATACGCCACAGATCGTGCTGGAACGCACGGGCAAACTGCCGCGTTGGCTCAGCGATGACATGGGCGTGCTGAGCGCAGTCTCCTTCGATGAGTGGACCTTGCGACGCATTCCAGAATGCGATGCGCTGATCGGCATCTCGGGCGCCGCATTGAAAACCGGCCAAAAGGTCCAGCAGCGAGGCGGCATCTTCATCTGCGACCGGGGCTCAACCCACCAGCGTTACCAGGAGCGCATCATCAGCGAGGAGTACCGCCGCTGGGGCGTGGACCTGCCCGTCAGCGACATCCGCGATACCGTGCGCGAGGAAAAAATCTACGAAATTGCGGACGCCATAACAGTCGGATCGAGCTTCGCCCGGCGCTCCTTTCTGGAAGAAGGCGTGCCTGCGGAGAAGGTGCACGTGATCAACTACGGTGTTCGCCTGGAGGCGTTTGCCCCGCAGGCCGAACCCTCGAACGAGACCTTCGACGTGCTGTTCGCCGGGTCGCTTTCGCTACGCAAGGGAGTTCCCTACCTGCTCGAGGCCTTTCAGAAGCTGCGGCATCCCGCCAAGCGGCTGCGGCTGGTGGGAGCCTTGGAACCCAGCCTGAAGCAGGTTCTGCATCGGCTGCCTCAGGAGCATGTGGAGTTTCTGGGTCCCTTGCCCCGGCCGCAACTGGCGCATTGGATGAGCCGCAGTCATGTGCTGGTGCTGCCCTCGATCGAGGATGGCTTTGGGCTGGTGATGGCGGAGGCGATGGCCTGCGGCTGTCCGTTCATCAGCTCCACCAATACCGGAGGCGACGATCTCTGCGCCGACGGAACAGCCGGGTTCATCGTGCCGATTCGGGATGCGGAGGCCATCGCGGAACGGATGCAGCGGCTGGCGGACGATCGAGAGTTGCAGCGAAGCCTGCGAACCGCGGCACTGCAGCGGGTCCAAACCATCGGAGGCTGGA
>CAXUIM010000289.1:0-5536 GCA_964250885.1 uncultured Acidobacteriaceae bacterium
TGTTGAAGCGATAAAGCCCTGTTGAAGCAATAAAGCCCTGTTGAAGCGATAAAGCCCTGTTGAAGCGACAAGCCTCTGTGGAAGCAAACCGTTTCGGCGCCGGAGCTCGCTAGCCCTGGGCCGCTGAATCGTCGGCCAGCTGAAAGGGGCTGAAGTTGGTGTGCGCGTCGAAGGCGTCGGAGTGTTCCCTGCGCTTAAGCCAGTTGACGGCGAGATAGGTGAGCGGTGTGGCCAGAACTTCATAGCCGACCTTGAGCAGATAACCCTGCCAGATGATCTCGAAGAGCTTGTGGGGGCTGAAGGCACCGGCGAAGGTGATCAGGATAACCAGCGTCGTATCCACGGCCTGCCCGACCACAGTCGAGCCGACGGTGCGGGTCCACAGCCAGCGGCCACGGGTGAGCAGCTTGAGTTTGGCCAGGGTGTAGGAGTTGGCGAACTCACCGGCCCAGAAGGCCAGCAGACTGGCCACCAGGATGCGCGGAAGTATGCCGAAGACAGTGACGAAGGCCTGCTGGTTGTGGAACTCGGGATCGGAGGGCAGGGCAATCACCAGCGCCGAGACGGCGTAGAGCAGCGCCGTGCCGAAGAATCCCAGCCAGATGGCGCGGCGGGAGGCGGCGTAGCCGTAGACCTCGGTGAAGATGTCGCCGAAGATGTAGGTGACCGGGAACAGCACCATGGCGCCGCTGGTCGAGAGCGGGCCGACCCGGATGATCTTCTGGGCCACCAGGTTGGAGACCAGCAGGATCACCACGAAGGCGGTGGTAAGAGCGTCGAGATAGCGGAAGCGGCGCATCCTCTTCAGGCTACCGTAGAGGGAGGGCGCGGCCTGGGAGACGGGTTTGCCGTCCAGTGGGAGAAGCCATTTCGGGTGTGGGATCATGCTCAACATGCTTTAGGAAAAGTTCGGTGCGGGACGACCACAAAGCGCTCCGCGCCATGCGATATCACTACGGGACGAAAGAGCGTGGTTCACACTTCGGTGTTCTCTCCAATGGCTAGGTTCCCGCTTTATAATGGCCGTGAGGCTGTATCCATGCTGACGGAAGCTCAAATTTCGGATGTTTGGGAGGCTCAGATTTCGGCAGAGACCCGAGCACTCTATTTCGGAGATTTGGCGAGCGTCTACAGCGTCAGGAAACAGTGGATTACCGGCCTGTCATTTTTTCTGTCCTCTGGAGCAGCGGCAACGCTCATCGCGAGGATGCCTGTATGGTTTCCCATTGTTTTATCTACAGCCGTTGCCATAATCACCGCGTATGCTGTTGCCGTGAATCTGGATTCTAAAATCCGAACGATGGCGAAGCTTCACTATGGATGGACTGGCGTCGGGAACGACTATGGGCGGCTTTGGAACCACACGTACAGCGAAGAGGCCGCAGCTGAGTTTACGGATCTGCAGCGCCGCGAACTCGAGCTTTCGGAGTTAGCAACGACCGACGCCCCCAACGATCCCACGCGCATGTCTCGCTGGCAGGATCAGGTCTTCAAGATGCATCGCCTGGAAAGTGCGTGAGTCGCCTGCCTGAGGGCCCGTCCACAAAGGCATCCACCCGCAAGGATGATGATTAGCTGAGAATAACCGGAGCAGTTGGCTGCCAATGCCGAAACCTGTTCCACCGCCGCCTAGGCCTCCTCCTCCACCGCCAAAAAATAGGAGATTCTTCGGAGCGCTTTGATACCCCCAATTCGCTTTTTCTTTGCCTTGCACAAGGCGGGGTGCTAGACTCAGTTTTTAGTTCCATCACCGAACACCACCGGGGAGATTTGTATCGTGGCAGAAGATCGCAGCAGGGCCATAGAAAGCGCACTTTCGCAGCTGGAGAAGCAATTTGGTAAAGGGTCGGTAATGCGGCTCGGCGCCAAGGAGACGATCGGGCCCATATCCGTGATCTCGACCGGATCCATCTCGTTCGACGCGGCGCTGGGCGTGGGCGGGGTGCCGCGCGGGCGCGTGATCGAGATCTTCGGGCCGGAGAGCTCGGGCAAGACGACCATCACGCTGCAGATCATTGCCGAGGCCCAGCGCGGTGGCGGTCTGGCGGCGTTCGTCGATGCGGAACATGCGCTCGATCCGGGCTACGCGCGCAAGCTGGGCGTGGATACCGACAACCTGCTGGTAAGTCAGCCGGATTACGGTGAGCAGGCGCTCGAAATTGTCGAGGCGCTGGTGCGCTCGGGCGCCATCGATGTGCTGGTGGTGGACTCGGTGGCCGCGCTGGTGCCCAAGGCCGAGCTCGATGGCGAGATGGGCGACTCGCATATGGGCCTGCAGGCGCGCCTGATGTCGCAGGCGCTGCGCAAGCTGACCGGAACGGTATCCAAGTCGCGCACTTCCTTGATCTTCATCAACCAGGTGCGCGAGAAGATCGGCGTGATGTTCGGCAATCCGGAGACCACCACCGGCGGCCGGGCGCTGAAGTTCTACTCCTCGGTGCGTATCGACATCCGCCGCATCGGCGCGGTGAAGGAGGGCGACGTGGTCGTCGGCTCCCGCACCAAGGTGAAGATCGTGAAGAACAAGGTGGCGGCGCCGTTCCGCGACGCGGAGTTTGACATCCTGTACGGCGAGGGCATCTCGCAGGAGGGCGATACGCTGGACCTGGCCGTGCTGCACAACATCGTTGACAAGTCCGGCGCGTGGTACAGCTACCAGGGCGAGCGCATCGGGCAGGGCCGCGAAAACGTGCGCGGCTTCCTCAAGGAGAACAAGGAAGTCTTCGGCCGCATCGATGGCGAGCTGCGCAAGAAGCTGGGCATCAAGGCCCTGGGCGACGCCGAGGTTCCCGCGGTCCCTCAAGATGGGCCGGCAAAAGCGGTTGAAGCCGTAAAGACGCGGCGCGGATAGGCCGGAAGACAGGGCGCGGAGAGGCGGATAGCCCGATAGACTCATCGCCGAATCGCGAATGTCCGCTTTGGAGCCCGGCTAGTTGCGCCGCGGCAGTCACACTGCGGCCGTCTCGAACCTGTCCTCAAAACAATTTTGCTCTAGTGTATGGCGCGATCGTGTTCGGACATTAGCTGAAATTGGCTGACTTCTTTTCGCTGCATCTGGTAGTCCACCAGAAATCCCACCCCAATCGCCAGAGGGATCAGCCCCGCCGCACAGACGGCGAGCACGTCCCGCTCCCGCTCAATCGCGGCCAGCGCCGCGCCCAGCAGCACCACGCCCACGCCTATCGAGATCAGCACCAGCGCCGTCCGCCGCGAGTTGGCCATCCGTCCCGCGGGACTGCTCGCCGGCCTCTCTTCCTGCTGACGCCGCCCGTTCATGAAACTTTCTATCTCCGCGAGCGGCACGCCGCGCGCCAGCAACGCCATCCTTTCATCGGCCTTGACGCGCCGGCTATGCGCCTGGTTCACCGCTCCGGAGATGATAGCCACGATCGCCACCAGAAACGCCGCAACCGGCACAACCGCGCCGGGGTTATTGAGAAAAGATTCCATCGCAAGCCTCCTGTTCTGCTCTGCCCGCGTTAGACCCTGCCGGGTCCGCAAAGTTTCAGTCGCCGTGATGAAACTTCAGGGCGTCCCTGTGGTCTAGATGGTGAGCAAGATTTCTGTTGCCGGAGCAGGATTGCTGGTACCTGCCCGGGGAGACTGGAACAGCGTTGTCTCTATTGAGACAAGCGGCCCTGACGCCTACACTCCGGGTCCAGCTGAAGTAGAAGCGAGCCAGCCGTTGCTGTGGAGATGGATCTCACCCGCTCTGTGAAACTGATGTAAACCCGTCCCGCCGGTGTACACACGATGCCCAGCCCACAAACATTCGAGCAGATCGTGCAGGACAACCAGTCGATGGTCTTCCGCACCCTGCTGCGTCTGGCCGGGCCGGAGCACCTTGAAGATCTCGCCCAGGATGTGTTTCTCCGCCTCTTCCGCGCGCTGCCCAACTTCCGTGGCGACGCCGAGATCGCCACCTATCTGTACCGCATCACGGTGAACGTCGCCCAGAATGAGTGGAAGCGCCGCCAGCGCCACGACCGCCGCCATGTCTCGCTGTCCGACGAAGATTCTGGCCTCGAAGGCCGCCTCGAACACCCCTCCCCGAACGCCGCCGAACAGCTCGAACAGCGGGAGTTCGCGCTGCTCGTCGAAGAGCACCTGCAGTCGCTCTCGGTCGTCGAGCGCGCCGTTCTCATTTTCTATCACCAGGAGGAGCGCTCTTACGGCCAGATCGCCGAGATCCTCGACGTTCCCATCAACACCGTGCGCACGCACCTGCATCGCGGCCGAAAAAAGCTCCGTGAGGCGATCGGGGGCTCCACGCCAAGAGCGTCTGCGCTAACATTGAAAAGAGTGACTGCATGACGGCCCCCAGCCAATTCGAACCGCCGGACGAGCTCAGCCGCCGTCTCACGCTGGCGCTTGCAACCGCTCCGGCGGTAGAGATATCCGCGGATTTTGCCGCGCGCACGGTCCTGGCGGCGACGGCGCTTGCCGTGCCGACGCCTTCCGTCCGCTTCAGCAAGCTCGCCATCCAGTGCGCCTTTGCGATGCTTCTACTCGCGATGCTTCTTTTCGCCGCCCGGTCTCACACGCTCTCCACGGCCGCCATGGCGGTTGAACTGCTCCTGGCGCTTGAGCTTGCCGCCCTCAGCACCTGGCTCAGCCTGCGCTCGCGGCGATAGCGTCCCGGGTCCCACTGGTACGCGCCTGCATTCCATGCAAGAAGCTACTACCAACCGCATGACAGGCCGATCGCGTCGAATGCGTGAACAGCGAGAGAACGGTTGCCCGTGAATCCGTACCGGTTCGCTTCTACTCGCCGACGCTCCAATGCGCGGAGTGGACTGGACCGTCGATGCTGTTGGCGGATTCGCGCGGCAGGCTGTAGCGTCGTTCTGCTCCTCGCCAGTGCAGCACACGCTCAAGGCGGGCCGCCGTTTCGCACCGACGATCCCGAGACCCCCGGCAACAAGCATTGGGAGATCAACTTCGGTTGGATTGGAGATCGCAATCCCGGCTCCGGAGCGTACCAGGTGCCGGATTTCGACTTCAATTACGGGTTGGGTGACCGGATTCAGTTGAAGTACGAGATTCCGATTGCGATTGAAGAGACGCGCCCGCTGCCTGCGGCGCCTCCGGTTCCGGCGCAGCAGGGACAGGTGATCGGTGGCCTGGGCGAAAGCCTGCTGGGGATCAAGTGGCGGTTCTATGAGCATCATCCGGCGGATCCCTGGGTGAAGAACCGCTTTGGCACGGGGTTGCTGGATGTGTTTGCTCACCATGGCGCGGAACTTGGCGAGGCCGTTGCTGGTCCGCGCGGGGAGGGGGCTCCGGAGCCGTTGGTCAACTTCAGTGTGTCGACCTACCCGCAGCTGTTCCTGGATAATCCAACGCGCGCGGTACCGCGAGGACTGGTTGCTCCGGGGCCGAGCTTCTATCTGCCGCTGGAGGTGAACGGCCGGCTCGGGCCGATGCGGCTCGATGCCGAGGTGGGATATAACTTTGGCAACCATGCGGTGCCGCAGAGCTGGGGGCGGGGGCTGCTGGTGGGCCACGAGTTCAGCGATCGCACGGAGGCCTATGT
>CAXUIM010000290.1:0-4207 GCA_964250885.1 uncultured Acidobacteriaceae bacterium
ATTCAACTCCGGTCCCCGCTGCCGTTCCTCCAGCATAGCCGGATCCCGCTGCCGCGCCAGCTCCCACTCCAGAGACTCAGTCCACCAAACCTGCTTCAGGAACCACGCCGCCCTCCCGCTGACGATCCCGGCTCGTGGACACTTAGGGAAGTTTCTGAACGCGCGAGATTGAGCCTGAGAATGCCGTTTCTCCTGGTGCAAACGCCGTTGGGATCCGTGGACCCAGTGCACCATCAGGGAATTGGCTCCAGCCCACCATCCGGGAAGAAAAGCATAAAGCTGGTTCCGCTCGTGGGTCCCTGCCAGCTCTTCACCCGCACGGTCGCTCCGTGCTTTCGTATGATCTCTTGACTGACCCAGAGCCCCAATCCTGTTCCTGTAATGGGTTTCGTGGTGAAGAACGCCTCGAAGATCTTTTCCATTGTCGCCCGGGACATACCCGTTCCCGTGTCTGTTACGGAGACCCGCACACCCTCGCACCACATGCCGCAAAGATCACGACCGCCGCCGCGACGTGTGCTCAATACAAGAGTCCCGCCCGTCGGCATCGCATCGACCGCATTGCCGATCAGATTGGCGAGGACCTGCCGCAGTTCTCCCCCATAGCCGAAGATCTCTGGCTCACCCCGGAACCGCTTTGTGACGCCCACGTGAGCCGCATGCAGCCTGGACTGGTACAAGGCAATCACCGAAGCAAGAATGTCGATGACGCTGATGCTGTCCGGAAGAGTGGATTGGCGGTGAAACCGAAGCGTCTGTTGCGTAATCTCGGAGACTCGCGCCAGCTCCGATTGCGCGGACCGGACGAAGCTCAGCGCGGCTGCATCCATCGGTTCGTGTGTGTCGAGCAGATACAACAGGTTCGTCACGGCCTCAAGCGGATTGTTGATCTCGTGAGCGATGCTGGCGGCCAGGCGGCCGGTGGCGGCCAGCTTTTCCGTTTTCCGGAGAACCTCTTCAGATTGCCTCCGCTCCGTCGTGTCCACCATGATGACGCCTACCGATCTCACTACGTGCTCCTGCGTGTAGATGGGATAAAAGTGCACCAGCCAGGTGCGTTCTACGTTCATTTGGTGGGCAACCATACCCGAAAGCTCGATATTTCGGATCGCCTCTCCCGCTTCGAATGTCCTGGTGATGCAGGCCGTCACCTCATCAACCAGGCTTGGCGGGTAGATATCCGGAACAGCCTTCCCCAACCACGAATCCGCTGATGTCGCGAACATCCCCGCCAGGGAGTCATTCAGACGAACACACCGCTGCTCACGGTCAAAAAAAGCAAAGCCTATGGGCGCGTTGCCCAGCATGGAGTCCAGCAGCGAAAGCGTATCCAGAAGGCCACCCCGCTGCTGTTCGAGCTTCTGAACCATCACGTTGAAGCTGGTCGTGAGCTCGCCCGCCTCGTTCGACGTGGTCACGGGTAGCGGAAAGCTTCCGTTCTTATCTGGATTCCGAACGACGCTTTGTGTCGCCTGCCGCAACCGGCGCAAGGGTCTCGTCATGGTTCTGGTAATCAGAAACAGCGGCAGGATGTTCGCCAGCAAGGCAAAAAATCCGTA
This sequence comes from uncultured Acidobacteriaceae bacterium, assembly GCA_964250885.1. Classification (GTDB taxonomy): domain Bacteria; phylum Acidobacteriota; class Terriglobia; order Terriglobales; family Acidobacteriaceae; genus Granulicella. Next base: position 1,560 of record CAXUIM010000290.1, read on the forward strand.
GGTCAAAGAGACCTGGACGACCGCGTTGAGCGTATTGAGCGATAAGGCACGATTTGGTTCCAGCCATAGCAGGGCAACTGCTTTGCCATCCTGCACCACTGGAGTGACCGCCTCCAATTGCCCATTCGTGATGGTGAAGACCCGCTGCCCGGCGCCTGCACGGAGGACGTCGCGTTCGTCCGCATCGAGCCCGCGGTTCCGTCCGCTGTCGCTGACGGCCAGTGTCTTGCCCGTAAGATCCGTAAGCCGGGCGACTTCGATCGTGGGAGCGACGCGCGAAAGCTCAAGGACATCGTGCAGCGAATCCATGTCTCCCAACGCGAGTTGTTTAGCACAAGCGGCCGCCAGACGATTCAGCTGCATAACGATGCGCTGCCGCGTCCGCTGCTCGGCGATGTGACTCTGAGAGACGACGGTTTGCGTGATGAACGCAGCCAGAAGCAGCGTTTGAGCCAGGAAGGTGCCCAGCACGAGTTGCCAGAAGAAGGTTTTCGGCAGGACGCGTCCCATGTCTTGATCAAGGCTACCGCGTTACGACTTAATTTTCTCTTCCCAGGCGTGAGTGAGTGTTCGTGGCCTCACTCTGAAACCGAAACCCGTTGGGGTATAGGTTGAAGGGCAGGCAGATGGAGCCCGTCCAACCACAGTTGGGCGGCAGCGTGTCCATATCCTATAAAGGGCAAGCCGGTTAGACCTCCTGATCCTTGGCGTGCAGTTCAAGCGGCCTTGGCGTGCAGTTCAAGCGGCCTTGGCGTGCAGTTCAAGCGGCCGTAGCGCTGCTCTCTGTGTGTAGCGGGAGCGAGATGCGGAAGGCTGTTCCCCGCCGGCCCGGACGCACGCAAGTGCGCAGTCTAATGTTGCCGCGATGCCGTTCGATTATGGACTTGGAAAGCGCGAGTCCGATGCCGGTGCCGTATCCCTGCTTGGTTGAGAAGAATGGCTCGAACAACCGCGGCAAGGCAGCTTCCGGTATGCCATGACCATTGTCAGCGATGGTCATGTGAACGTCAGTCGCACACTTCCGGATCCGGATGGAGAGAACGCCGTTCGTCTCCAGGGCATCCAGCGCATTGGCGACGAGGTTGGAAACAACCTGAAGAAGCTCACCCGGATGCGCCTTCACGGTAGCTACTTTGGGGAAAGACTTTATAAGCCGCAGTTCCTTGGCGCCCAGTTTATGCTCGTGGACGCGCAAAGCAGCTTCGGCTACACCCACCAGGTCTATGGGTTTCTGCCCGTTGGATGCCCTGTAAAAGCTGAGGGTCTGTTGCGCAATTCGAAGAACGTGCGAGAGTTGTTCTTCAAGCAGGCCCGTGTAGGCGCGCACCTTGGCGGGGTTCTCTGCTTCGGCACGAATCAGGTAGGCGAGGTTGGAGGCGGCTTCGAGCGGATTATTGATCTCGTGCATGACAGCCGCGGCAAACTGTCCGGCGATCGAGAGACTCTGGCTTCTGCGCAGGATTGCCTCAACCTGATCCCATGTTGTCTCGTTATCTTGTGCTTCGGCCATCGTGGCCCTCTTGCTCTCCAGCAAACTTTCGGGACTGGAGACCCACTGCGCAGGCACCGGTTTCAAGGGCAGAGGTAAGACCTTCCGCGGATCAATTGAATTCGCTATGCGCGGTGTTTCACTCGCAAGTGTTTGATAACGGCTACACCGCAATGTTCTGTACGTTACATAGGATGCAGAGATGCGGCTACTCGCATACCTGCTCGCGGGCGAAATCTTCCACCAGCCCGAAAAACGCGTCCTCCGCGAATCTGCCTTGCTCGCCCAGCGGAATGCAGGCAAGAGCCTGCACGAGCGCCGGGTGCAGGAGGACCTCCTCCTCCGCGGCGGAGCATGGCTGCACCCACCGCTCCACCGGGCTCCCCGCGCTTTCCGCCGTGAGCCGATAGAAGTTCAGCACTCTGAGGCAGACGGAGGCTTGCCGGTTATCTCCGCCATATCGCCGCCACAGGGCCAACAGAGCGCTCTCCAGAGTTTGCTCGTAGGAAAGGGCCTTCTCGTTGCGGTCCGCCGGCGACTGTCTGCAGGGCGAGTCCGCCCACACGATCCGCTTGCACTCGGCCAGAGCCTCGCCTTCTGCGGACGTAGGAGGGCCTGAAAGCGGTCGAACTGACCGTTCGCGGCGCCCACAAACACCGCAAGCGCGAAGGCGATCTCGTCCACCGGAATCGCCGGGTAGGCTGTAACAGGCCCGTCGACCGCGAAGGAAGTGCCGTACGGCGCGCCTTCGGTCTCGCGGAGATCGTTCTCAGATTCGGAAAGTTGCTTCGTCACCGGCGTAATCCTCCCCAGGGTTGCTCTGAACTGGAAAGAACGCCATCAGGCGTCAGGATCCGGAGGGCAGCGCTCCGCTGGCCAGTATTGGAAAACTCCAGCATTGCGGTTCCTTGAGAATCGCTACGCCCGGTACCGGGCATAGTGTACGCCGCCGGTAAACTTCGCGCACATGCCAAAGCCGGTTAGAGGCCAGCTCTGCGGATTCGCTGCCGGCATGTCCTTGGAACGGAGCATGACCCTCCCTGGGGGCGGTTTGATAGTATGGGGCTCGCCGCTCGGATGCCGATGCGGCAGTTCCCTTCTGAGGCGGCTCCCTTGAAACATACCCTGGTAAAACATATCCTGGTGAAACGTATCCTGG
>CAXUIM010000290.1:4307-5510 GCA_964250885.1 uncultured Acidobacteriaceae bacterium
TATCCTGGTGAAACGTATCCTGGCTTTGCTGCCGTTGCTGGCATTTGCAGTGGGTAGCGTGAGTGCGTCGGCACAAGCGCCAGCCCCGTTGAAGGTTGGCATCGTGGGTCTGGTGCACGGCCATGTGGCCGGGTTTCTCCATGGCAGCGCGTTGACGCCAGCCGGCGGCCTGATGAGCCGGAAAGATGTGGAACTGGTAGGGATCGTCGAGCCGGACCAGAAGCTGTTCGACCAATATGCCGCGCGTTGGCGCCTCTCGCCCAGCCTGCACTTCCAAAGTATCGCTGACATGGTGGCGCACGCGCATCCCAGGGCAGTGCTGGTCTTCACCCCGCCCAGCGAGCATCGGCGGGTCGTGGAGGAGTCTGCCCGCCTGGGCGTGAACGTGCTCATGGAGAAGCCGCTCGCGTTCACCTACGCGGATGCGCTGGCCATGCAGCAGGCCGCCCAGCGCGGTCACATCCATGTGCTGGTGGACTTTGAAACGAGCTGGTACACCAGTAACTCCGAAGCCAATCAGCTGCTTCAGCAGGGCGCCCTGGGGCCGGTGGTCAAGACCGTCTTCCGCGATGGTCACCAGGGTCCGAAGCTGATCGGCGTGCAGCCTGAGTTTTTGAAGTGGCTGATCGATCCGAAGGAAGATGGCGACGGAGCCCTGACCGACTTTGGCTGCTACGGCCCGGACCTGATGACCACCATGATGCACGGCGAGGTCCCGCTGTCGGTAACGGCGGTCACCCAGCACCTGCAGCCGGAGCTTTATCCGCAGGTCGCGGATGAAGCAGACATTGTCGTGAAGTACAGGAATTCGGTCTCGATCGTAGAGGCCTCCTGGGACTGGCCGTTCGCGCTGAAGCAGATGGATCTCTACGGCCGCACCGGGTACGTCAAGACCCTCGATTCGGATCGGATGGAGGTCCGGAAGAAAGGGGAGCCGGAAGCAACGGCCGGAAAGGGTACGCCCCTGAGCGCGCCGTACGATGATCCCCTGCACTATCTTGAGGCGGTGCTGAGCGGCCAGGTTCAGGAGGGCGACAGCCTGTCCTCGCTGAAGACGAACGTGACGGTGGCGGAGATTCTCGACGCGGCGAGGCGCTCGGCGCAGACGGGCAAGACAGTCACGCTGCCGCTGGCCCAGTAGAGTTTAGTCCTAATGGGGCCGCTCCATCTGCCACTGCAGGTGGCCTTTCACCGCGGGCCACT
>CAXUIM010000291.1:0-5501 GCA_964250885.1 uncultured Acidobacteriaceae bacterium
TGGGCTTGTGCTGGTCGGTTTGCAGCAGCCCGGCGGCAGTTATCAGGAGACGCTCTTCAGCTCCTCCATGGCGTGTCCCGACTGCGGCATCAACGTGCCCAAGCTGGAGCCTCGCAGCTTCAGCTTCAACTCCAACTACGGAGCCTGCCCGGAGTGCCACGGTCTGGGTTCGATCTATGACTTCGACCCCGGCAAGGTCATCACCGACTGGTCCAAGCCTCTCTTGGACGGGGCGATGGGGCCCGGCTCCACCTCGCAGTATCTGCTGCGCCTGATCAAGCTGGCCGCCGACAAGTACAAGATCAACCTGAAGATTGCCTTCAGCGAGCTCACCCCGGCGCAACAGGATATCCTGTTGTATGGCCCACCCCGCCACGAGGTGGGCCGCACCGGGTTCTACGGCATCATTCGTTGGCTGCGCGACGTTCTGGAAGATACCAAGTCCGAAGGCTACCGCGAGTACATGATGCAGTTCATGTCCGCCACCCAGTGCTCCCGCTGCCACGGCCGCCGCCTTCGTCCCGAGTCGCTCGCGGTCACCATTCCGCTGGCCGCGGCGGCGGCGCATCCTCCCGTACACAAGGAGGACTCGGACACGGAGCCGATCGAAGTCTCCAACGCGCGCCGCGACGCCTCCATTGCCGACTTCACCGCGCTGTCGCTGGAGCGCGCTCTGCTGGGCGCCCGCACCATGCAGTTCACCGGGCGCGAGCGCCTGATTGCCGACCGCCTGCAGCGCGAGATCATCGAACGCCTGGAGTTTCTCAACGCCGTCGGCCTTGGTTACCTCTCGCTGGACCGCAGCGCCGCCACCCTCTCCGGCGGTGAAGGCCAGCGGATTCGTCTGGCCACCCAGATCGGATCGCGCCTGCGCGGCGTGCTCTACGTGCTCGACGAGCCCTCGATCGGCCTGCACCAGCGCGATAACCAGCGGCTCATCGCCGCACTGGAGAATCTGCGCGACCTGGGCAACACGGTGCTGGTGGTGGAGCACGACGAGGACACGATCCGCAAGGCCGATTATGTGCTCGACCTCGGCCCCGGAGCAGGCAAAAACGGCGGACATCTTATGGCAGCGGGCACGCCAGCCGAGATCATGGCCAACCCGAATTCGATCACCGGGCGCTATCTGGCGGGCGAGATTGACATCGTCCTGCGGCCCACAGCCGACCGGGCGCCCCGGCCCCTCACCGGCCGCTGGCTTTCGGTGCAGGACGCGACCTCGCACAACCTGCAGAACGTCACCGCGCACTTTCCGCTGGGAGTCATGACCGTCGTGAGCGGGGTCAGCGGCTCGGGCAAGAGCACCCTGGTCAATGACATCCTGTACCGCTCGCTGGCCAAGCAGCTGTACGGCTCGCGCGAGGAGCCGGGCGCGCACAAGGCGATCCACGGGACCGAGCAGCTCGACAAGGTGATCCAGATCGATCAGTCCCCGATCGGGCGCACGCCCCGCTCCAATCCGGCCACCTACACCGGCGTTTTTACCGCGATCCGCGATCTCTTCGCCATGCTGCCGGAGTCCCGCGAACGCGGCTACAAGCCGGGCCGCTTCAGCTTCAACGTGCAGGGCGGCCGCTGCGAGGCCTGCCAGGGCGAAGGACAGCGGCGCATCGAGATGAACTTCCTTCCCGACGTCTACGTGCTGTGCGAGGTCTGCAACGGCCGCCGCTACAACCAGGAGACGCTGGGGGTGAAGTTCAACGGCTACTCCATCGCTGACCTGCTCGACCTGCCGATTGAGGAGGCCTTGCCCGTTCTCAAAGACATCCCCACCGTCCACCAGAAGCTCCAGACACTGGTCGATGTCGGCCTCGGCTACATTCATCTGGGCCAGGCCGCGACCACGCTCTCCGGCGGCGAAGCCCAGCGTATGAAGCTGGCCCGCGAGCTCTCCAAGCGCCAGACCGGCCGCACCCTGTATCTGCTCGACGAGCCCACCACGGGCCTGCATTTCGACGACGTGCGCCGTCTGCTCGAGGTGCTGCACCGGCTCACGGACCTGGGCAACACGGTGATGGTGATCGAGCACAACCTCGATATCATCCGCAATGCCGATTACGTCATCGACATGGGGCCGGAGGGCGGCGAGGGCGGCGGCCGTATCGTTGCCCAGGGGCCGCCGGAGCTGGTCGCGCGCATACCGGAGTCCCACACCGGCCGCTTCCTGGCCCGGTACTACGAGGCCTCCGAGCTTGCGACGGCCGGAACCGCTTCCCTGCCCCCGGTCGAGCTGCCGGATCTGGAGAAGAAGGCGCCCAGGCCCAAATTCGTGAAGCCGGAGAAGAAGACGGGCGTGCCCAAGGCGTCGTCGACGCGACCGCAAACCCGGACGGAAGAGAAGGTTTCCCGATCTGCAACCCGCAAGCCGCGAAACAAGCCGGCCTCGCTGTCATAAACACAACAAGCGTGCTTTGCTGACGTAAGCTGTCAAGAGCATCTCTCCTGGGCATAGGACAGCGGAGAAGTTGAAAGGCGCGGTGCGTTGGCGCTTTTCCGGCAGGTCTGGAAGGGAGCTTCTGGTTCCATTACGCACCGGCGAAACGCTCTGACGGCGCGCTCCTTAAGGCTTCGTTGGACAGCCCCGGAAGGAATGCTCAACCAAGAGCCGTATTGCTCTCAACCAAAAGCCGTATTGCTGTAGATGCACCCAGGGCTTCAGATCTCGACTCAGTTTGTTCTTTCAAGGAAATGGCTCTCGTATACTCCAGACTTGGGCGCGATGACAGCAATACTGCTCTAGAGTAAGCTGCGAAGCGGAGAGGCGGCGCAGCTGAAGCAGGACCTCGATGAACGACCTTCCGTTGACCGGTGCCGCTGAACCCGAGGTGCTGGACATACAGCACGACCCGCATCCTGCCCAGGACCATGGGACGGCACGGCACATACCGCATCTGGGACATGCCATCCTGTTCTTCTTGCTGGCATCGCTGGCGCTCGCGCTTTGTCTCACCGCGGTGTGGTCGCTGGCGCATATCCATACGGACGAGGCGGCGCTCGCGCATCCTGGAATCGCCCTCGGCGCGCAGGCGCTCGCCTACGCGCTCACCCTGGTCTCCGCCGCCTGGCTGTTCCCGCGCCTCTGGCGCCAGCCATTCCTGCAAGGCATTGAGTGGAACGGGCTGGCTTTGCGCCGCCGCTGGTACTGGATCATCGGTGGCGGCGTGCTGCTCAGCGTGGTCACCCAGGCTATTCTGCATTTCATCCCGCAGCCGAGCAACGATCCCATCCAGCAGCTTATGAACACCACCCGCGGCGCCTGGTTTACGACCGCCTTCGGCGTCTTTTTGGCGCCGGTCACCGAAGAGGTTGCCTTTCGCGGCTTCCTTCTGCCGGCACTGGCCACGGCCTATGACTGGCTGGCGCTGGAGCGCACTCCCGCGGGGCTGGCGCGATGGCAGAGCAGCTCGCTGCACTCCATATCCGCTCTCATCTTCGCCGCCATCTTCTCCAGCGTGCCGTTCGCTCTTCTCCACGCCGGGCAACTCTCACATGCCTGGGGAGTTGTGGGTGTACTCTACTTCGTAAGCTTGGCTCTCTGCTTCGTCCGGATTCGAATGCACTCGGTTTCGTGCTCCACGATCATGCACGCCACTTACAATTTGACGATCTTTGTGGCCATCGCTCTCTCTACGTCGGGTTTCCGGCACTTGGATCACCTGGGGCAGTAGAGCCGCACGGCTGGAGATGCGCCCGGGCTTCAGGTCTGAAGGCCGTTCGTAAATAACGGCACTCGTAGCACTACACGCTGGGGCGCGCTACAAGCTGGGGCACACTACAAGCTGGATCGCAAGGACAGCAATCCTGCTCGAGGAGCTTGTTGGAAATCGGCCGTTGTGGCCTCGCTCGCTTCCGCGAAACCCGTTTTGATTGCGGGTTTCGTATCTGCCTCGCGGACCTTCCGAGGTATCCTTCAACAAGCTCCAGTCCGCCGTCTGAATGCTTTTTTGCATCACTTTCTCGCCGAGGTTCTCGTATGTCCCGCACCACCAAATGTCCCCGCTGTGGCTATCTTGGCATCGTACGATCACATCGCAGGGTTCTGGAACGTTTCCTGTTGGTCTTCAAGCCCATGCGCTGCCTTGACTGCCAGCATCGTTTTCTGGTGTTCGAAATGTTGGGAGCCGGAGACCGGACATCCTGAAGGCGGCTGCAGCTCCGCTCTGCTCCATCGAAGTTTCCTAGTCCCTGGGAATCAAGTTGCTAAGAATCAAGAGCCGGCGTCCGTGCGCTTCAAATCAAGCGGCAATGACAGCAACACGGCTCCGAAAAGCCATGCAGCCGACAGGGCTACGTCCGTCTCCGGCTCCGCGAACCGGAGACAGACTACACTGGAAGAGACATGATTCCGACCCTCGAATGGACGCCGGCGGGCGTCAACTTCCTTGACCAGACCAGGCTTCCTCTCGAAGAGACCTACGTTCTCGCCACCGACTACAAGCAGGTTGCCACCGTGATCCGCGACATGATCGTCCGCGGGGCTCCGGCCATCGGCGTGTCCGCGGCCATGGGTGTGGCAATCGGGATTGAGCGCAGCACGGCGGCGACGCTGCCGGAGCTTACGGCTGAAGTCGCCGTGATCTGCGCCACGCTGGCCGCCACCCGGCCCACGGCGGTGAACCTCTTCTGGGGCATCGGCCGGGTTCGCGATCTCTACAACGAGCTCGCCGCCCGCAATACCCCCATCCCGGCCATCAGGCGCGAGGTCGTCGCGCTGGCCAGGCGCCTGTACGACGAAGACATCGCGGCCTGCCGCCAGATGGGCGCCTTCGGCGCCGGCCTGCTGCCCCGCGAAGGCACGGTGCTGACCCACTGTAACGCCGGCGCGCTGGCCACCTGCGGCTATGGCTCCGCTCTGGGCGTGGTGCGGGCCGCCGTGGAGCGCGGCCACAAAATCGACGTTCTCGCCGACGAGACCCGCCCCTTCCTGCAGGGCGCACGGCTCACCGCCTGGGAGCTGATGAAGGACAACATTCCCACCACCGTGCTGTGCGACAACATGAGCGCGGCGCTGATGGCCAAGGGGCGCATCCAGGCCGTCATTGTGGGCGCGGACCGCATCGCGGCCAACGGCGACACCGCCAACAAGATCGGCACCTACGGCGTGGCTATTCTCGCCCGGGAACACGGCATTCCGTTTTATGTGGCCGCGCCCTGGGCCACCATCGACCGGGCCACCGCCACCGGGGACGAGATCCCCATCGAGCAACGCGACCCCCGGGAGGTGACGCACTCCAACGGCCGGCAGATGACGCCCGATGGCGTGGGCATCGAGAACCCCGCGTTCGACGTCACGCCCGCGAAATACATCTCCGCCATCATCACCGAACGCGGCGTTCTCCGGGCGCCCTTCCCCGAGGCGATCCGCAGGGCAGCCGAGGAAGGTGCGCTGAGCGAAGCCCCGCTCGCGGCGCTTGCCTAGAAGCCGCCCCGGGGCGCATTTGTAGAACAAGCCCGGCGCCTTCCGCTACCATACGAAACCTCGCCGGCCTTCAGGTTCC
>CAXUIM010000292.1:0-2294 GCA_964250885.1 uncultured Acidobacteriaceae bacterium
ATGTCCGCCTTCCAAGCGGTGGATGCCATCGTGGCTCCGGTCACTCCCACCCCGGCGTTCCGGCTCGGTGAAAAGACCGACGATCCACTGCAGATGTATCTGGAAGACATCTACTCGGTCGCCGCCTCGCTGGCCGGCATCTGCGGCATGAGCGTGCCCTGCGGCGCAACCGAGGCCGGCCTGCCGATCGGCGTGCAGGTGCTCGGTCCGCACTTCGGCGAGGCCGCCATGCTGCGCGTAGGCCGCGCCATCGAGGCGGCCCAGGCCGGGCGTTCGGTCTGACCCCGGCCGGAGAGGGCAGTCCGGCTCTGCTTCACCGCCGCCGCTGCCTCGCCGGCGAGAGTCCCACTCATTCGTGCCGGAGCGAATCCAACGGATTGACGGCCGCCGCTCGCCAGCTTGGGATGACACATCCCACCAGCATGGCCAGCAGAAGGAGTAGCGGCGCCACGGCGAATGTCACGGGATCGAGAACCGGCACATCGTACAGAAAACTGCGCAGAAGGCGGGCCAGGAGGAGCGCCCCAGGGATGCCGAGTGCGAGGCCGATTGCAAATAGCCCCAGAGCTTCGCGCAACACCAGCCGGACCACCCCGGTCCGCGACGATCCGAGCGCCATTCGCAAGCCGATCTCTCCCGTCCTTCGCCGGACGGAGTAGGTGAGCAACCCGTACACACCCACCATGGCCAGAAACGTCGAAACTCCCGAAAATGCCGTCAGAAGGGTGGTCTGGAAGCGGCGCCTGGCTACCGCTTTGGATCGCAGGTCGCCCATCGCATGCACATCCGACAGCGCAAGGTTTGGGTTGAGACTTCGCACGGACGCGCGTATCTCCGCCACGATCGCCGGCTGCGTCCAGGAGGACCGTACGATGAGGAACGCATTCCCATGGGAGACGCCTGCGCCCTGAAAGAAGGGCGTGTACATCTGCGGAACCGCCGCGGCCTCCAGGCTTTCGTTCCTAACATCGGCGGCAACCCCGATTACCGTGGACCAGGGATCCCTGTCCGACTCTCGAAGGTGGCCCCCGAGAGCCTCACGACCCGCGAAGTACTGCTTCACAAACGCCTCGTTTACGATCGTCACCGGCGCTGTGCCCCTCCCGTCTCCCTCGGTAAAGTCGCGTCCCTGCAACAAGGGAGTTTGCATCGCTGAGAGATAGTCCGGTGTGATGCGCCGTTCCTCGACCAGCTGGTCCTTTCGATTGTCGTAGCCCTCCACCGAAAACGTGGTCAGGCTTTCAGAATCGGTCAGGGGAACGTGATTGGCCAGGCCGAGATCCTCAACGCCACGCAGGGCTCGCAGTCTCTCGATCAGCTGGGCGAAGAACTCATGCTGCTTCTGCGGAGTGTCGTATTGCGGCGTTAATGCAACATTCACAGTCACGGTCGAGTTGGAAAACCCTGTCGGCGCCGCCAGAACCCGGGCGTAGCTCCGCAGCAGCAGGCCGGCGCCGGTCAGCAGCACCAGCACCAGCGCAATCTGCACCACCACCAGCCCATTGCGCGCACGCCGCCGATCTCCTACCACCCCGCGAACGCCTCCACTCTTCAGGAACTCCGCCAGGTTGATCCGGCTCGCGGAGACCGCCGGTGCGATACCGAAGAGAATCCCTGTAAACAATGTGAGAGTCAGCAGGAACGCCAACACGCGCAGGTCGAGTGTCGCGTCTCCCAGCCGGGGAATATCTCCGGGATCGAGCCGCAGCATTCCGTGAAGGAAACCGTAGGCCAATCCGGCGCCCAGGACGCCGGCCCCAACGCTGAGCAGCAGCGACTCGGTCAGCATCTGCCGGATCAGCCGTCCCCGCCGTGCGCCCAGCGTCGCGCGGACGCCCAGTTCCTGGGTGCGATTGGCCGCCCGCGCCGCAAGTAGATTTGCCGCATTGCCGCAGGCAATCAGAAACACGAACCCGACCGCCCCCAGGAGAAGGAACATCAGAGGCCGCACCGGGCCGACGATATGCTCGCGGAACGGCTCTATCAGTCCGGTGCTTCCCGAGAACAGCCCATGATGCAGAGGGGCGAGACGCGCCACGATTCCGCTCAACTCGGCCTGCGCCTCCCGCGCCGTCACTCCCGGCCTCAATCTCGCAACCGCGTCGCCGGTCGAGCCATCTCTTTCCAGCGCCTGCTGAGGCGTCAGCGGGCGCGGGACCCAGAGCTGCGTCGCTTCGATCGCTCCGTCGCCATAAGAGAGTTCTGTCTTGCGCGGATACTCGAAGTCACCCGGCATGACGCCGATCACCTCAAACGGCCTCCCGTCCAGCCGCAGGCTGTGGCCCAGCACATCT
>CAXUIM010000292.1:2394-5481 GCA_964250885.1 uncultured Acidobacteriaceae bacterium
AGCGTTAATACCGTGACCGCGCTGAAGGAGCGATGTTTCGCCAGCGTTCGCACACCGTAGCGAAGGTCTTGCAGAAAATCTTCCGCCCACGCGACGCCGCGAGCTTCATGACACTGCTCGCGGGCGGCGGCGAAGTTACCGAAGCTCGACCGGGCGGCCGTCCGCGCCTCCTCCGGAGACATTCCGCGCGCGATATTTTCCTCCAGCTGCCGTTGCAGGTGAAAGTGCAGCTCCTCGCTCAGGGCAAGGTCACTCTCATCCCGGTTGAACAGCGAACGCAAACGACGAAGCAGGCTATCGAGAAAACGCATGCCGCACCTTCCTGGCTCACACCGTCTTCAGAACTCCGCTGACCGCGGAGGACAATCGGTCCCACGACTCTTCCTCGGCTTCCAGACGCTTGCGGCCCGCCTTGGTCAGGCTGTAGAACTTCGCCCGGCGCCTGTTCTCCGACTCGGCCCATTCGGAAGCAATCCAGGCCTGCTGCTCCAGGCGGTGCAACGCGGGGTACAGGGCGCTTTCGTTAACGCGCAGTATCTCGTTCGAGAGTTGGCGGATGCGTTGCGCTATGGCCCAGCCATGCATTGGCCCGGCGCTCACCACCTTCAGGATCAAAAGATCCAGCGTGCCCTGCAGAAGATCGTTGGATCTGGTCACGGGTCCCCTCATTCATTGAGGGGAGCATATCCACTTCTCACCGTTTCAGCAAGTCCTTGTCTGACGGTTCCTGAAGACCGCTTATCAGCCGCTTATCGGAGCACGGCTGATGCTGTTGCTGGAACGAGATCGAAGGGCCGTGAGCCGCAAACCGCGGCGAGCGGCCGCTTGACCTGGATCTCCAGCAGGAAGGTAGATGGGGAAGAGCTCCGGCCATCTGAACCGCGTCTCTTCAGGTCTGCCGCCCGTGGTGTGCGTGCACCTGCAGGACACTGGAAGCACGCACCTTAAGGTGGAACCACCCTGAAGCTTCAACATTGCAAACCGGATCTATGCCGGTGCCTTCGCTCCGGCCTTTTCGATCAGCGACAGCGCCGTCTTGCGGCCTTTGATTCCCAGCAGCTTGTACTCCTTGCCCTGCAGCCGGTGGTAATTTACGAAGAACTCCTCGATCTCCCGTAGCGCCTGCTTGGGCAAGTTCTTAAGCTTGGTAAACTTCGCATAGACGTGGGTGGTCTCAGCGACCGCGACCAGCCGGTCGTTGCGTACGGGTTCCTGGCCCGGTACGGTCTGCTCGCCTTCGATCACACCGATCAACCGCCCCATCAGGGCGCATCCCGGGAACGCCGGTTCGTCCATCAGCACCAGAACATCCAGCGGATCGCCGTCGTCAGCCTTCGTCTGGGGCACAAACCCGAAGTCGTACGGGAAGACCATCCCGGCCGGCAGGGCGGCTTTCAGGACGAAGATCTTCTGCTCCTCATCGAAGCTGTACTTGTTGCGGGATCCCTTGGGCGTCTCGATCACCACCTGCAGCAACTGGTCGCCGGCTTCGGCGGTGCCGGTCGTGCTCTCCTCTGCCTTCCGGGTAAACACTTTTATGCGGGTAGGATCGACCAGGCCTTTGCTGTCCGCCGCTCCCTTCGTGCCCGCTGATTTCTTGTTGCTCCCCGTTTTTTTCGTGCCCGCTGATTTCTTTTTGGCCATTGGAGCCTTCTCCTGTTGCTGTACAGCGGATGCATCGTGCAAGTGCCGCTTCCTTCGCGAAGAACCGCTCCGGGGGAAAACAGCCATGGAACCCGGAGCTCCCCTCGACACGAGCAGGAGAGAGGCTGTAGCCGCCTCGTCTCTACTGCTCGTCTCTACTGCTCGTCTCTACTGTTAGAGGAGTGTAAACCAGCCGGGGAGGTAAACAAGAGGCGTCTGACGATTCCTCGCCCGGCATGGGCCAAACACATCGGCTTTTACGAACTGTCGCTGGTCGGCTATCGATAAGTGGTTATTCTTGCTGAGACCGAGTAGCGCTGTTCTGTTCGCCCCTTACCCGGTTCTCTAAGCTGGAGCACTCACGGTTTGAGTCGCCGGGCTTTTCTGTTTCGTCCACTGGGCGCCGCCAAGAAGGCGACAGGAGAAACAGGTTCCCGAGAATGTCAAACTACCATGCAGCGTTCATGTGGGCCTACGATCGGGCGTTCAACGCGAGGCTCCCATGCGCTGGTGATTGGATGCCCGCGAAGAGACAAGAGTCATCAGGTTCAGATCTCCTGCGCAATGGGACGGCCGCCGGCCCGGGACGACTCCGGCTGTACGGATGGGCTGGACGGCTGGCGGCGGAATCTATCGCGTTTCTTTCGGCTCTCTTGTACAGTGGCGTTCAGTCACTTCACAGGAGTCGTCGATGCGGGTACGGGGAAGCAAGGCGGGAGCGATCTTCGCGTTCGCGGCAATTTTCATCGGAACACCGCACGCTTTCGCTCAGAGCGACCGACCTGTGGCAAACGCGTTGGCCCCATCGCCGGGCCAACCGGATGATAGATACACCTGGCTGGAGGACGTCTCCAGCCCGCGCTCCATGGCCTGGGTGAAGACCGAGAACGCCCGTACCGACGCCGTGCTGAAAGCCGATCCGCGCTATCAGGCCAACTTCGATGCCGCGCTCACCGTGGCCGAGGACCCGCATCGGCTGCCAATGCCAAACCTGCTCGGTGACGAGGTCTACAACCAGTGGCGCGATGCGAAGAATCCGCGCGGCCTGCTGCGCAAAACCTCACTCGCGGACTACAGCAGCGCCGACCCACACTGGAAGACGGTGATCGATTTCGACGCGCTGGGCAAAAGCGAGGGCGTGGGCTGGGTTTCCAAGGGCCTCGACTGCCTGTATCCCGGCGATCGATACTGCATGGTGGCGCTCTCCGCTGGCGGCGAGGACGCGACCACCGACCGCGAGTTTGACCTGAAGTCCGGCAGTTTCGTCCGCGGCGGTTTTGTCGCCCCACACTCCAAGCAGAATGTGACCTGGGTCGACAAGGATACGCTGCTGATTTCCCGCGACTGGGGTCAGGGCACGATGACCAACTCCGGCTACCCCTTCGTCGTGAAGGAGTGGAAGCGCGGCACACCGCTCGATTCGGCGAAGGAGATCTTCCGCGG
>CAXUIM010000293.1:0-5475 GCA_964250885.1 uncultured Acidobacteriaceae bacterium
GGGATGGCCGGGGTTCTACTTGCGGCGGCAGCAAATCCACTTTGTTGGCGACGACCAGGTGCGGACGCCCGGCCAGCGACACAGCCAGCCAGCGTGAGGCGGAAGCGAGCGGCCGGGTCGCGTCATGCACCAGCAGGACCAGGTCGGCGTCGGCCAGAGCTTCCAGCGAACGCGCAATCCCCTGCTGCTCGGCGAGGTCGAGGTTGTTTTCGGCAGCGGATTCTGCAACGCGCCCCGGCACGGAAGGCGATGCGGCCCTCTTCGCGGATGAGGTACCCCCGGCCGCAGCACTGAATTCCATATTCTTCGAGGCCGCGGGCCAGGCTCCTTCGGCAGCACCGGGGTGGAACTCTTCGCGAGCCGGAAACCCGCCGGGAAAGTGTTCCAGATCGCGCAGCCCAGCCGTATCGATCAGGCGCAGCGGAATGCCGCCCAGAGACAGCGACTCCTCGACGGTGTCGCGCGTTGTGCCGGGAATTGGGGTGACAATAGCCCGGTCGCGTTCCAGCAGACGATTGAAGAGCGAGCTTTTGCCGGCGTTGGCCGGGCCGACGATCGCAATCGCCGCGCCGCGCCGCAGGATCTGCCCGCCCCTATAGCTGGCCGCCAGAGCTTCGAGGGGAAGCCGCACGGCCTCAATGCCGGCTGCGATCTGCGTGGCGGGAACGATGTCGACGTCATCGAGTTCGCCGGAGGCGAAGTCCATGCCGGCCTCGAGCAGCGTAATCAGGTGCAACAGGGATTCCTTGGCCGGCGCGACGCGGCGGGAGAGAGCGCCTCCCAATTGCTGCGCCGCAACCCGCGCCTGGTCCAGGGTCTGGGATGCGATCAGGTCATGCACTGCTTCGGCTTGCGTGAGATCCAGGCGCCCGCTCAGGAAGGCGCGCTGCGTGAACTCGCCCGGAGTGGCCAGGCGCGCTCCATGGCTCAGCGCGGAAACAACGATTGCTTCGAGCACCACGGGCGCCCCATGCGCGCCGATCTCAACCAGATCCTCGCCCGTATAGGAATGTGGCGCGTGAAAAGCGGTGACGATCGCATCGTCAATCGTGGCTGCCCGCTGCCCGGGCCCAGCCAGCGGCTGCTGGGGATCGGCCGCCGGCTGCTGGGGATCGGCTGCCGGCTGCTGGGGATCCCGGACCCGGGCGAAGCGCGCTCGCGCATGATCGAGCGGCGCCCTCAACTCCAGCAGCTGGGAGGCCACCCTCAGAGCCCGCGGACCGGACAGGCGCACAATGCCGATTCCCCCGCGGCCGGGCGGCGTCGAGATCGCGACGATGGTGTCGGGCTCCGCCGGGGAGCGGCTCTGGTCCGGAAGTGTTGTGTCTGAGCGCGGTGCGGGCATGATTGGGCGCTGTCTGGGAGCTTAGAGTATTCGTTCCATAGGTGCGGAGCCAAACTCAAGCCGGTGCGGTGTCCAGACGCTCACCTGTCCAGAGAAGCCTTCCTACACGAGAAGTGGTCAGTTGCTAATTGGCTCGATGAGAGTGAGAGTCGCAGGCAGCGGCATCACCAGGGCCATCGTGGGTCACCACTCCGGCAACGGTTCATTCGTGAGTGGAGCGTATAATCTTGAAATCTAAGCAGTTGCTTCAAATTCGTGCGTGGAAAGGCGATCCTCGCAGTATCTGTTCTTTGCTTAGCAGTATCTGTTCTTTGCTTAAGTGGTCCTTTGCCTGAAGAGCATTGCGCAATGACCGTGGTTCCTGGAGTGCATCATGATATTGTCGTCATTGCGGAAGGCTACTCAGCCTCTCGTGTTAGCTGCCATCTTTGGTCTTATCCTCAACTTTGCGCACGGTCAGGGTATCAACACCGGAAATATCTCAGGGACCGTGGCCGACCAGACCGGTGCAGTGATTCCCGGCGCGACGGTGACCGCGACCGCCACGGCTACCAGGATTACCCACACGGCAGCTTCGGAGAAAGACGGCAGCTTTTCCTTCAAGGACCTTCCGATCGGCACGTATACCGTCGTGATCTCTTATTCGGGCTTCTCCGGACTCACCCTGAATAACATTCAGGTATCATCTGCCAAAGATCAGGGTCTGGGGGTTGAGAAGCTGAACCCCGGCAGTACACAATCGGTGGTTGAAGTCTCCGCCGCCTCGAATCTGCTGGAGACAGCACAGGCGCAGGTCACCACCACATTCGACGCACAGCAGGTCTCACAACTTCCCTTGGCGGGTGGTTTTGATGAGGTGGCCCTGCTGATCCCCGGAGTCGTCAATACTGGTGCAGACCGGGACTCCAACGCCAACGGCGTCGGCTTTTCGGTCAACGGCGAGCGGGGACGCGCCAACAACTTCCAGATTGATGGCCAGTCCAATAACGACACCACCATCGCCGGTCCGCAGGTATTTTTCGGCAACGAGGAAGCCCTCGCGGAAGTCCAGGTGATTACGGACAGCTTTAGCGCTCAATATGGACGCAACGCAGGTTCTGTGGTCAATTACATCACCAAGTCCGGTACCAACACGTGGCACGGTTCGGCCATTTATAAGTATTCCGGCGATTTTACGAGCTCACTTTCGCAAGGCATCTCCAAGGGCCCACAGTTCGGCTTCTGCACTCCGGGACAGCTGTCCACAGCCACCACGCCGTGCACTGTCCCGGTTGTTCCCCGCTACGTGGATAACTACTACGGCGGCACGCTTGGCGGCCCGATCATCAAGGACAAGCTTTTTGCCTTTGGATCCACCTACTGGTACAAGGACCGGGAATTTGGCGCTCTCACCACCAGCGCGGGGCAGGTCTTCCCGACACCAGCGGGTCTGAGTGCACTCGCAGCTGCATTCCCGGCCAGTCCAGCCATTGGGCTTCTGCAGCAACTTAGCCCGTATGCGGTTCCGGGCGGCGCTCCACGCCAGATTGGGGGAATCACGAATGAGATTGTGTCCAGTGGGGGCGTCACGGTAACGGTCCCAATGGCAGAATTCGGCCGTCAGATCCCCTCTCTTTCAAGCGATCAGGAAGACCTCGGACGCATCGATTGGCAGGTTACCCCGAAGGATCATTTCTTCTTGCGCTATCTGTATCAAAACAATCCGACCACGCCGTATCAGACCGTGGCGAATGGTGGCTACGTTGACGTAACGGGCACAACTCAATCGGTTGGCGCGGACATAACCCACACCTTCGGGCCGCGCTGGGTCGATCAACTCCGCTATAGCTTCCAGCAGAGCAGCTCGGGCTTCCAGGGCGGCGGCTTCGCCAACTGCACCATCACTTCATTGGCCAACTGCCCCACCAACCTGAACCAGAACGGCCTCGCACTCGATAGCGGTGACACGTTCACCTCTCTGGGTCTCAACTCTGACTTTCCCCAGGGGCGTGTGGTCAAGGTTGGGCAGCTGCAGGACAACGCCATCTGGACCATAGGCAAGCATTCCATCACCTTCGGCGGTGAGTTCGACGATACGCACGCGCCCAATGTCTTTCTTCCCTACGCTGCGGGAAGCTACAACTTCGATACGCTGGACGACTTCATCAGCGGCGGTTGCATGACCTGCACCGTCGACGTCGCCAAGGGCAGTCCTACCATTCCCCTGGACGAATATGATGTGGCCCTCTTCTTCCAGGACGATTGGAAGGCGACCCCCAGCCTCACCCTGAATCTGGGTCTGCGCTGGGAGTTCTACGGAGAACCCATCGATAAGATCCACAGCGACACCGTGGCTCAACAAACAGGGCCGAATCCCATCTGGAGCACGGCGCTCCCGCTCTCCCAGACCACAGCCTCCTACGTCAACGACGACTACAGGAACTTCGAGCCTCGGATCGGTTTCGCCTACAATCCCGGGTTCAACAGGAAGCTGGTGATCCGTGGCGCCTACGCGATCAACGTCGATCCACAGTTTCAGAACATCGTTGAGAACGTCGCTCAGAGCGCGCCCGCCGTGCTCTCCGGGTCCGTCGGTTGCGTTTCCGGCGGCACCAACTGCTTTCCCACGGGCGGAGCCACGTTTACTTCGATTCAGCAGCAGATTGCGACGCAGCTTCCGACCGGTGGTAATCCGGGTCTGGATTCCGAATCATTCGTCCCTTCCAACTTCCGCTTTCCGGTAGGCCAAACCTATACCCTGGGCGTGCAATATCAGATCCGGAACTCCGCCGTCGTTGAAGTTCGCTACGTCGGCAATCACACCAGCGGCCAATTCCAGTCGATCGATGCCAACCCGTACCTCGCACCCGTCGCGGCCAACTTCCCGAATCTGGTCAATCCGTCGAGCCTGTGCTCAGCGGCCGATAGCACTCTCGCGGGCGGGAAAGATATCGGCTATCTCCATTGCGGCCAGACCACAGTGGATGACACGGAGAACACGGCCTTTTCGCAATACCACTCGCTGCAGACGAACCTGACGACCAAGAACTACCATGGCGTGACCGCGACTTTCGCTTACACCTGGAGCCATAACATCGATAATGCCGATGAGGTCTATTCCAACGCCGGCTATTCGAACTCTGGCGGAAGCACGATCGCATACGCTCAGAATCCGCTGAACACCGATCTCGGCGAGCGCGCCAACAGTTCGCTTGATTTCCCCAATGTTGCCAGCGCCAGTTTCATTTATCAGCTTCCCAACCTGCACACGGGAAGGGGCTTCTTGAATAAGCTGGTGAGCGGCTGGGAAGCCAATACGATCTGGAGCTATGCCAGTGGGCAGACCTACACGGATTACCAGGGAATCAACAATGGCTCTCCGGTGGCTAATACCGCTGGTTCGGGTGCATTAGGCCTCGCCAACCCGGGCGATCCAACTACCTATAATTCTTACGGCGATATACCTTTCGAAAATAATTTCATCCTATTGGACACAGCTCGCCCCATTCTCTCCAATCCCAGGGCCCCCATTGGCACCCTGGGCATCTATACCGACACCACGACCGGAGTCAGCGCCAGCGGCGTTCCAACCTTCTCCGCGCCCGTGCTTGAGGATTTCGCCACCGGCGCCACGATCAGCCCGTCGCAGGTCCACTTCATCGCGAACAACCAACTGGCCGCCAATCTGCTCGGCAATCCGTATCCCGGTGTAGGACGCCATACCCTCCGCGGCGATACTACAAATAATGTCGACTTAAGCATCATCAAAAACACGAAGATCACCGAGCGCGTTACATTCCGCCTTGAAGTCGACGCATTCGATGTACTGAACCGCGCCTTCTATGGCACTCCCGGCAACGAACTCGCCGACTACGCCTACTCCGGCGGGTCTTACTTCAACAACTTCTCCCAAACCGCCGCTTCCGGAAGCCAGAATCTCAATACCCCTGGCACCGGAACGCGCAACTTGCTATTCACCGCCAAAGTCCTGTTCTAGAGCAACAGCAGGGGAATCGTGCCCTTGGGAACCGTGTGCAGGACGGCTGGCGAACAAGCCACTTGAGGTCCGCGGCCCCGGGTATGACCAAGCGATTTGCCTAATGGCCGGAGTGGTAGGGATGACCGGCACGAATGGTGAGAGCGCGATAGAT
>CAXUIM010000294.1:0-5445 GCA_964250885.1 uncultured Acidobacteriaceae bacterium
CCGAAGATCAGGGTACCGCCCAGGATCAGCCACGGAATCATATGCAGGAAGGTGCGCTGCCGGGTGTGCAGCAGCACCTCGGCTCCCGTCACGCCACCCAGGATGCAGGTGGCGGCGATGGTGGGCAGCAAATCCCTGCGAATGTCGGACCGCAGCGTCGCCAGCGAGGTCAACTGTCCGGGCCATAGGGCCACAGTGTTGGTGGCATTAGCCTGCACCGGAGCCACTCCCATGCCCAGCATGGCCGGGAATGAGATGAAGGAACCGCCGCCCGCCATCGCATTCATCACACCGGCGATGCTTGAGGCAGCCACAAGCCAGATGTAATGAAGATGCCGAACGGCGAAAGGAGACATGCTCGTGCCATTCTAGAGCAATAGCAGGCTAACCGTGCCCTCGGGAAACGTAGTGCAAGGTGGCCTTTCCCTGGGGAAAAGCCACTTGAGGTCCACGGCTCCTGGGTAGAACAACCCTGCTATTGCTTCAGGCTTCGCTGCGCTCTTCCTGATAGTGCTCGATGTGCTTGTAGGTTTTAGTTGGAAAGCGCAGGCTGCGATACACATTGCCACAGTCCGGATCGTGGGGCTCCGGCAGGATCGGAAACTCCTGCTCGCTTTGCCACTCCAGGATGCGCTCCCGGCGCGGCGGGTTATAGTCGCGCTCACTCACTTGGCGCAGCATGGCTTCGGCCTGTTCGGCGGAGAAGTCCGGATCCTTGGTGAGCTCGCCAATTACCTCGTCCTCACCCATGAAGTGACGCGCTACCATACAGAAGACCAGCCGGCCATAGTGGCCGATGTCCTTCCCCGCGTGCAGTGAATCCAGCAGGTACTTCATCATCGAGTCCTGCCGGAGAGCCTCGACTCCCTGCAACTCGACGGACTGCGCCGCATGCGCCTCGGAGTTTGGCGCGGAGGACGGGCCAGAAGGTGTTGAGTCGCGTTGCCCGTCAGCTGCCGGTGACGCGCCGGAACGCTCCGACTTCAACCGGGCGAGCTCCGCCTCGGCCTGCTCCGCACGCTCAGTAGCCGCGCGCAATTCAGCATTCTGAGAATTCGACTCGCTGGCCGAATCCTGGTTCCGATCCTGTTCCACCACCGCTTGCTCTGCCATGTCACACCCCCTTGATTTCTTCGCTTTCTCTTCGCCCAGTAAGACGCCCGCCGCAGGTTAGAAGTTGCTCTGCTGCGATGTTCGAGAGCTTTTACTCCTGTTGCTCAACTAGAACGGACAGAGAGTCTCGCTGACTCCAAAGGAGAGATACTTCAGGCCTTTTCTTTCGGGTGCTCCCTGGCCAGCTGCTCGCTGTGCTGATGCGCCTCGCGTGAAAACTCCTGCGCTCGCCTGGACTGCTCGTGCGCCGCCAGGTGGTCGTTCTGATGGTGGGAAGCTGCGGCCGCCTCGTGGGCGTGCGCTGCCTGCATGTGGCGCTCAGCCGCGGCGGAGTGTTGGGTGGTCGGCATGATCCTTCTCCTTGCCTCTAAGATGCCATCTGAAGCCGCACGGAGACCCGGCCGCCCTGAGATCTGGCCGCCCTCAGACCTTAGCCGCACGGACACGCAGCTGCAGTCGCGACTGATCCTGGACTTCGGGACACGCCGAAAGCCGAGTTACGATTCAGTGAAGGCAAAGAATGAATTGGACTGCGGAAGATGCAAGGCCCGAACGACGAGCGCTCTCGCTTGAGTCGTTGACAGGTGGCCGAGGTTGAACGCCGTTTTCCCCACAGAAAATGGCACTCGCACCTTCTGTCCGCGTCAGAGCAACAGGAGAGATGCTCTAGTAGTTGAAGTTCACTTCCTCTTCTTCATCGACCCCGTAGCGACGGAGCAGGTTGGGCAGGTTTTGCGAGAACGCGGCGCGCGGCATCACCACGTCGCAACCCGCCTCAACGGCCTTCGCCTTCAGGTCGCCCTGCAGATGCGAGAGGAAGCCCACGATCGAGGCCGACCGCTTGAGCTTGGTCTTCAGCTTCGGAATCAGCGTCAA
The DNA here is from genome assembly GCA_964250885.1 of uncultured Acidobacteriaceae bacterium. Lineage (GTDB taxonomy): Bacteria > Acidobacteriota > Terriglobia > Terriglobales > Acidobacteriaceae > Granulicella. The sequence continues at coordinate 1,990 of CAXUIM010000294.1, forward strand.
CGGCTTGGCGCTCGCGTTGTTCAGATCGATGACGATCAGCGCGGGCCGGTTCTCTTCACTTTCGATAAGCTCGGCCAGTGCTTCCTTCTCGTTCTTTACGAACGCGACCTTCACGCCGAGCTTGCGCGCGGCCTCCTGGATCTTGGCGATGAAGAACAGTTCCTGGATGAAGAAGTAGATGTGGGTCTGAGCGCCTTCGGGGATAGGAACCGCCCGTGCCATGGAGTGATCGATGGGCTGGGAGTCTCCCTGGTGACGATGTCCTCCACGCCGTCCATGACCGTTATGCACCTGAATGGTGGACGGTGGCGTATCTCCGAACTCCCCGGTGGCGCGATAGCTGTGGTCCATGGGACCGACAAAACCGCGTTCCTTCGGCTGGCTGCCTTTGTTCTTGCGCTTGAAGCCGCCGTTCTGGTTGCCGAAGTTGTCGGGCCGATAGTCCTGACGGAATCCGCCGCCATTGCTGCTGGAGGCGCCGGACTCGGGCCGGAATTCGTTGCCCGGATTCTCATTGCGCCCCGGACGACGCTCGCGATCGCGGAACTTCTTCTTCCACCGCTTGCCGCCCGGACCTTGACCCGCACCGGGCTGTGACGGTCCGGGCTGCTGGGACGGGCCGGGCTGCGGCTGCGGCTGTGGCTGTTTGCGCGGCTGGGGAACAACGGCGGTGGCCAAAGCCAGACTCTCCCCTTCCATAACGAAAGGAACTGCTGGAGCCGCCGGGGTCGATTCGACCTCCGCAAGAGCCGATCCATCCCCCGCAACCTTGTTCTTCCGCTTGCGGCGTCTGCGTCGACTGCTCTTGCTCTGGCCCAGTCCCGGGCCCGGCTCACCGCCGTGGCTATTTACGTCGGATTCCGATGGTTCGTAAGAGCCATCAAAATCGTCTCCGCCGAACTCCGCCGCCGCACTGTGCGATGGCGCGTCTACTACGTTCTGCTCTGACATGGTGCTGTGGTTTCCCCTTACAATTGGGTGCTTTCAACCCTCCGGACACATCTGGCCGCACGCTTTAGCTCCCAAAGTTGGGAGGAAACGGCTGAGTGTCGGAGCCATTCGATCGGTGAAGGTCTCAAGCGGTAACTCTGAAGATGGTCGTCATGTCCTGCCTGGCGGCATACCACTTTGCGGTCCCGGTGGATTCGCGAGCGTTCCTACTCCAGACCGCACACCGGCAGATCTCCTGCTCTGAACTTATGCGTCGTTACTGCTTTGGAGAGCAGACCTGGAGCGTCGCAAGCTTTGTCGGAGCTCTCTATATGGTTCCGCGCTCCGACGCCGGACCCATCCTTCTGTTTCGTGGTTCGCGCTGAATTCTATTGGTGATCCTATGCACTCTGGAACTGACTTTCGGCTGTCCGTCCCGCGTAGACTGGACCCGAAGACTTGGCCTCTGCTCCCGGCGCTCTCGCGTCACACCGACCAGCCGGACTAATCCACGGCTTGGGTGACTTCTCTGCCTTTCGATCTACCCCACTCTACGCCACCGCGGCGGGAAGTGCAAGCTCCAACGAGCGGGGTGATCAATCCAGTCGATCATTAGAAGCTCACGCCAGCAGAACCGCACGCGGAAGCCTACACTCATGCATCCGTGCCGCGCGGGATCCTGCATATATGCCGCGCTGAATTCCGCCTATATAGCCGCTGAGGGCAATCTCCCCTCCCCGGGAGATGGCCCTCAGCCCTGAACGGCCAATCACTGGCCTCCGAAAACGGCTCCTCCGTGAACCTAAGATCCACGTGAAACCAGCCTGGCAAAGACTCGCTCCTCTTTTCGGGCACGTTCTCTTGGCCTGCTCACTTCGTTCCCTGATCTCCGCAGCACGGAGCCGGATTCCGAATGCCTTCGTGTGGTGCAATCGTCGTACCAAAGTCCCGGCCTTTCATTTGCTACAAGATAGCCACAGCCGGCGCCGTTCACTACACAAAAAACGGAAGCCGCCCTCCCGCAATCCTCCGTTTTTCAGAAACTCCGCGCGACCCTCGAAAGCGGTCTTCTCCTCCACCCAGCCACCCCGACCGGAAAAACTGTCCGGCGCCACGATTGACCCGCTCTCCGGCCTCTCCTATAATTTGAGGCAGCCGACTCCTCCTCGTGCCCGCGATCAGCTCGTTCCTTTCCACCGAGACAGAGCAGCCGACGACACTCCCCAACGGTGTCCTCGCGGTCAGAAATGCGGAGCGGCAGCCTTCCCAGCGACGTTTGCTCCGGGAACGTCCCAGCCCAATCTCCCTAATCGGATCCCCTGTAAGGAGTCTCAAACACCGCATGAATCGCTCTGTTGCCCTTGCCACCGCGCTGGCCGCCGGCCTCGCCACCTCTATCCTTGCCGCACAAACTGCTCCGGCTGCCTCCAGCCCAGCTCCTGCCGCACCTGCCGCCGCCGCAGCTCCGGAGGCTATCCCGGCAAAAATCGCCATCATCGCCTTCGAACAGGTGGTGGTCGCCACCAACGAGGGTCAGCGCGATCTCGCGGACGTCCAAAAGAAGTATGCGCCTCGCAAGGCGGCCCTGGACACTCAGGGTAAGGAGATCGACTCGCTCAAACAGCAGGAATCTGCGATGCCGGCCGGAACTTCCGATGAGGAGCGCGCCAGCCGCCTGAAGGCTATCGACACCAAGGAGAAAAATCTGCAGCGGGATGCCGAGGATGCGTCCAACTCATACCAGACCGATCTCCAGGAAGCCTACGGCAAAGTGGCGCAGAAGGTGGGCTCTGAGGCAGTCAAATATGCCCAGAATCACGGCTTTACTTTGCTGGTGAACGAGAGCAGCGGACAGCAACAGCCGAGCCCCGTTCTCTGGTGGAACCCGTCGACCGACATCTCCCAGGCGGTTGTGAACGCATACAACGTCAGCTCCGGCGTTGCCGCACCGGCTCCTTCGGCGCCAACCCCGGCCCGCCGCCCGGCTCCCGCAACGCCGCCCCGGCAATAGTTCAAACACGATTCACTGGCTGCACAGAAACGGAGGCCTGACGGCCTCCGTTTTCGTTTCTCTTTCGTTCCGAGCATTTGTCCTGCAAAGGTACGGCGAAGTCTCACCGCTGCCCGCCGTCCCACGCAGTTCGGGCTTTCTTAACCCGACGGCAGGCGGAGGACGCAGAAGATAAGGTAGCGTCTCAGTTTCGATCTTGCCGGAAGTACGGGCGTCCTTTTACTTGAAGCAACACGAGGGGGAACGCCATCAGTATGGATCCCAGGACAAACGCGCGATTCCGATCAGGGGGCTCAGGCGTCCTTCGGCGTAAGCCCGAACGAACTCCGCAATCCCAATTGGGTAAAGAGCAGAATCCCTGTAAGCAGACCGGGAGAGAAGCGGCCACGAGCGCACAACGGGCAGCACGTGAAAGAAGGCGATGTTGATGAGCATCAACGCCGCAAAGGTGAGGAGAGCCCTAGGAGTCTGTCGGGGATAGAATTTTTGGTGTTTAGAATGAACGACTTACAAAA
>CAXUIM010000295.1:0-5408 GCA_964250885.1 uncultured Acidobacteriaceae bacterium
TAAGGGACCTTCTCTTCTCTACAGCTTTTCCTTCCTGTGTTAGTACGTTGTCGGACATGAAGACGATCAGCGTGTTGTCCGCCACACCCGCTTTCTCTACCGCGGACAGAATGCGGCCAATTCCCTGATCCAGCCGGTCGATCATGGCCGCGTACACCGCCATGCGCCGCATCTCCCACATCTTGTTCTGCACCGTCTCCCACGCGGGCACGCGCGGATCGCGCGGCGTCAGCGCCCACCGCGTAGACACTAATCCCATCTCGATCTGCTTGCGATGCCGCTCTTCCCGCAGTGCATCCCAGCCGGTCGCATAGCGCTGCGCGTACTTCTGCACCAGGGCCTCTGGCGCCTGAATGGGCCAATGGGGAGCGTTGTACGCGGTGTATAGAAAGAAAGGTTTCTTCTGCGCGGATAGCTGCTCAACATAGCTCACCGCGTGGTCTGTCCAGAGGTCGGTTAGATATTCATCCGCGGGCGGCGGCGGCAGCCGATCGTTGCCGCTCATCAGATGCGGCGATTCCCAGTACACGGAAGCGCCCGCGATCATGCCCCAGAACTGATCAAAGCCGCGCTGCAGCGGCCAGTCATGCCGGCCCTCCGGATCCTCCGTCGCCAGGTGCCACTTGCCGACCATCGCCGTGTTGTATCCTACCGTCTTCAGCGCCTCAGGGATGGTGATCGTCCGTGTACTCAGCTCGCCGGCATAGCCTGGATACGGATAGCGCCCGTGATCGGAGACCATCATCCCCATCCCCGCCTGCTGCGCGTACAACCCGGTCATGATCGAAGCGCGCGAAGGGCAGCAGCGGGGATTGTTATAAAACTGGCTGACGCGTATGCCGCTCTTCGCCAGCCGGTCCAGGTTCGGCGTCGCGACTTCGGCTCCAAAGCAGCCGATGTCGCTGAAGCCCCTGTCGTCGGCAAGGATCAGGATGATGTTCGGCCGCGAGCCTGCCATGGCGGCCGGATTTGCCGCCGAGCTTCTGCGTCCTACCGCGGCTACAGCAGCGGCGGCGCCCGCCTTCACAAAGTCACGACGGTTCAGCCTCGGCATATCTTCCCCACGCCTCCCGGCGGTCTGCGCAGAAGTATACCGTCGCCCGTCAGAGAGCACGGGTTTTTCCCAACGTTAGAGCAGTATTACTGTAGGTGTACCCAGGGCTTCAGGTCTCAACGCCGTTTTTTCCCAACAAAAACAACACTCGCACACTTCAACCTGGGCGCAACGGCAGCAATACTGCTCTAGTGTGTGGCGTGAAAGGTAAGTACGGCGACCGAATCAGGTCCCAGCTCCACGGTGCAGGTCTGGCTGCAATCAAGGCGTGTCTCCACCGGAAGCAAACGATTCGGATCTTCGAAGGAGTTGCGCTCCCCGGGGGTACTGGCGGCGAGTACAAGAGCTTCAGCCTCTTTCGCGTAGCGAAAGTGGTCCAGGCTGATGGTCGTTGCAACCTTCTGCGACGGGTCGGCGTTCGACACTTTGACATATAGCTCTCTGCCGTCCGCGGACCGCGTCGCGATGGCGTCCACGGCCTTCGTCTGACCCAGCTCGGGCGAAACCACGTCGGCATGCAGGCGGTCTGTGCCCAGGGCATGGCTATACATTTGTACCGCGTAGTATTCAGCCGTGCCGTAGACACGGTCACGGCTGGCCTGGATGATTCCCCCCACCCAACCGTTGAGCAGATCCGAAATTGAATTCGCATCCACGATGTCGCCGTCTCGTTCGAAGCCGTTCATCATGCGCGAGGCATAGACGGCGCCGTCCATCGACTGGATCGTAGCGGCGTCATAGAAGAGATTCCACTCGTTCACGATCAGCTTTATGTTGCGCCCGGGAGCATCCAGCCGGATCAGGTCAGCCATGTGCCGGTAGTTGGCTTCATACTCGCTGGGGCGGCCCATCATGGCGTCTCTAGGGTTTTGCGCTTTTGCATTCTGCGTGACAGAGCTGTAGTCGTGCACGGCGAGAAACTGGATCTCGGATCCGGCAATCTTCAGCACAGCAGAGTTCCACGCGTCGCTGCCGCCAAAGATACCTTCACCCACGGCAATGAGCTGTATCCGCGGATCCACGACGCGCATGGCTTGCGCATAGCGCACCGCCTCCTGCGCGTACTGCTCGGCGGTGACATGCCCGCGCACCCAGCCGCCGAAGATCTCGTTTCCGAGCTCCCATTGACGCACGCCGTATGGCGCCGGATGCCCGTTGGCCGCGCGCATCGCTCCATACTTTGATGTCACCGGACCGTTCACGTACTCGACCCAGGCCGCGGCCTCTTCCGGTGTCGCTCCGGCGCCGTTCACATTGACCGTGATGGAGGGCTCGATGTGCAGCCGATCGCACAGGGCCAGGTACTCGTCTGTACCAAGATCATCCGGCTCCGGCGCATTGCTCCAACTCTTATTGATCCACACCGGCCGCAGATCACGGGGTCCAATGCCCCACTGCCAGTGATAATCCTGTGCCACGTTGCCACCAGGCCAGCGAATGAAGGAGGGATGAAGTTTTGCGATCATCGCTTCGGAGTCGGGACGGACCTGCCCCTGCGCCGCGGCTGGCTCCAGCGAGATCTGATCGAGGAAGAGAGACCCGTGGCCATCAAACAGCAGACTCAGCTTACTGAAGCGGTCCGTCGTGTCGGGTGTCAGGGTGAACTCGTACCGGCGCCAGTCCCCCTGGAAACCGCTGAGGGTGCTCTCGGCATAGGTCTTGCCGTCCGTGTTATCTTCCTCCAGCGCCACGCGTATGTGCCCGGTGTAGCCGTCCTTCTCCGGAACCCTGACCCAGAAATACCCTTTGTAGGCTGTGCCGGCGGCTATCGAGAGCCGGCCCTGGGATAAGCCCCGGCGAATATCCGTGATATCGCCCGGTGCGAGCGTAATCCGCAGCGAGTGGTTCGGCTGCTGAGTGGCCTGATCGATAGCGGGGTAGGCCTCTGCGGTGGTTTGCTCGAACTTGATGGCGCCCACGTTGTCGTTACGCTCATCCGGTTCGAGCTGCCAGTGCGCGGGCAATCCCAGGTAACCGGTCGCAGCCTCGAACGATCGGTCCAGCAACATCTCTGCGGTCAAGCCACGCTTCACATCCTCGGCCATCATCTCCACGAAAGCGGCATACATGCGTGGACTGATGTGATTTTCCACGCGGCTCGCGTCGATATGGATGCTTGCGACCGGGGCAGCCTGTTGTGCATGCAGCAGTGGCGCACACAAAAGCGCGGCGGCTAACGCAAACATCCTGTAGATGAAGAGCGAGTCAAAGCTCCTGTCCTCGGTTTTCCCGCCGGAAAACCGGCACTGCACGATCTGATCCGCTTCACAGCAACAGGAAATTTGCCTCGGTAGAGCAGCTTCTCTCATCGTGATCCTCGTTGGCGGCTGGAGTGGTCCACGTGGCGCAGCGTCTCCGCAACATGCTGCTGCCAGTACGGCCAATCGTGGCCGCCGGGAAATTCGGTATAGTCGTGCGCGATGCCCTCATTTTGCAGGGCCTCGTGCAGCCGGCGGTTATTGGGAAGCAGACTGTCCTCCACGCCGCAGTCGAAGCGCAGGGGCGGCAAGTGCTCGCGATGCAGGCGAAGCCAATGCAGCGCGCTCAGCTCCTGACGCGGCGCGCATGCGAGATAGTCGCTCAGGGGTTCCTCGATGAACGGGGCGAGGTCCTCGATGTCCATAATGGCGGAGTGAGCGCTGATCGCGCTGAACCGATCCGCGAACTTGCCACCCAGTCGAAGCGCACCATAGCCCCCCATCGAAAGTCCAGCAAGAGCTAGCTTCGCGTCGGCTCTGAGTGCGGGCGCCGCGATCCGGGCTATCTCCGGTACCTCGTCCAGCAGAAATCGCTCGACGTCCGCCTCCGGCCAGGGCAGATAACCGCTGCCATCGCGGCCCAGCCCATCGCCAGGCATCGCGATGATCATGGGTTCGATCTCGCCATCAGTCAGCATCCGTTGTGCGGTCCGGTGTACGCCGCCCTTGAGGGACCACACCCAATGGCTGCCGTAGACGCCGTGCAGCAGGATCAGCAACGTACCTACGCTTTCCTTCTCGGGCACCCACACCGTGACGTCCGTGCGCCGGCCCAGCGCTCGGCTCTTTACGGTGACGAGCCGCAGCCCGTCCCGCTCGAAGGCAGGGTCGGAGAGTTCAATGGTGTGGAAGAAGTCAGCCAAACAGGAGCACTCCCTTGGCGTTGATGCCGGCGTGCATATCGTGGAAGGCCTGGCCGAGCGCCTCGAGCGGGTAGCGCCGCGTGACCATCGCGTCCAGCGGAAGCTGCCCTTTGCGATACAGTTCGAGCAGGAGAGGAAAGTCGCGCTGCGGGCGGCATGCACCATAGAGCGGGTTGATGTAGATTTTGTCCCACTCGAACAGTTCCATATCCACGGGCACCACCTGTTCAATGCCGCTGACGCCGACAGCGGTGCCGGCGCTGCGCACCATGGCCAGCGGTGCGGGCCCCAGTTCGGGCACCGCCGTGCATTCGAAGGCGTAATCCGCACCGCGGCCGCCGGTGCGATCCCGGATCTCTTCCGACGCCGCCTTCAGGCCCTTGTCCTGGCGATCGGCCAGCAGTGTCTCCGTCGCCCCAAACTGTTCGGCCAGCGCCAACCGTGCCGGATTTACGTCGATCGCGATGACCCGCCCGGCGCCCTGGAAGCGCGCCCCCAGGATCGTACTGAGACCCACGCCGCCGCACCCCAGCACAACCACCGTGCTGTCCGGGGCGACTTGCGCGGCGTTCACCGCGGAGCCGAAGCCGGTCATCACAGCGCATCCCAGAATGGCTCCGATCTCAAAGGGAACACTCTCCGGCAGGGGCAGCACCGCCGCTTCGGGCACAAGGGCGTGCGTCGCCATGGTGCCCAGCGAGAACGAAGCGTTGAAAGCGCCCGGTCCGGCGCCCCCGGTATTGCGTGCACTCGTGCCTTCGGTCTCGCTGCGGGGGGAGATATCGCTGGACCGCGCGTCTCCATATAGGCCGGCAACAGGTTCATGGAAGCGGGCATCGGGCACGGTGCCGCGCTGTTCGCAGATGTTCTCTTTGCCCCGCTGGCACTGGAAGCAGACCCCACAGGGAATCGCCCAGTTCAGCAGGATGCGATCGCCGGGCTTACAGGCCTTCACGTCGGCGCCAACGGCCTGAACCACGCCGGCCCCTTCATGACCGAGTATCAGCCTCCGGCCCCAGCGCAGCGAATCCCAATCCGTGTGGCACACGCCGCTGGCGCGCATCTCCACAAGCACCTCGCGCCCCCGCGGTGGATCCAGCCAAACCGTCTCCACGCGAAAGCCGCCCTCGCCATCTCCCACCGCTGCACGGATCTGTGTCACTAGAGCCGTTCTCCTGTCGCCCTAGGAGCTTGTTGAAAAAGCACCTCGGATGTCCGCGAGGCAAGTACGAA
>CAXUIM010000296.1:0-5355 GCA_964250885.1 uncultured Acidobacteriaceae bacterium
AGTTGGCGCAGGTTTACGGCAGTTCCCCTGTTGTTGTGAAAGGAACGAGGGTTGTTGCTCCGGGGGGACAAGGATCGGGGACAAGGATCGGGGACAAGGATCGGGGACAAGGATCGGAGACAGGGATCGGAGACAGGGATCTTCGAGTGACGTTCACATTCGGGGAAAACGCCCACAACTCTGGAGCTATGCTGTACCCCTGCATGAAAGCCGCTCTAGGACTTTGCCGGTTTGGGGTTGGCCAGATCGCAGGCGCGCCACAGATACCAACTCGCCAGGGAGCGCCAGGGCGCCCACTTCGCGCCGCGCTTCTCCATCTGCGCCGGGGTGGCGAGCCGGTCCGCGGTTACCTTGTCGGAGGGTTTCAGACCGAGGAAGGTCAGCGCGAAGCCTTTGCGCACGCCATAGTCGCTGGTGGGCAGCACATCGGGCCGCCCCAGGCGAAAGATCAGCAGCATCTCCACGGTCCAGCGGCCGATGCCCCGGACCTGCGTGAGATGTTCGATGATCGCCTCATCCGGCATGCGGCGAATGCGCGCCAGCGTGGGAACGGTGCCGTCCAGGGTCCTGGCGGCCAGATCGCGCAGGGCCAGCGCCTTGTTGTGGGACAGGCCGGCCGAGCGAAGCTGCTGGTTCGGGCAGTCGAGCAGGTGCTCCGGTGAAGGATGATTGCCGAGACCGCATACCGGGGCAAAGCTGGCCAGCAGGCGCGCATGGATCGTGGCCGCGGCTTTGCCATGCAGCTGCTGATAGATGATGGACTGCGCCAGGGCTTCAAAGGGAGATTGCTGTGCGGGCAGGCGCAGCGTCGGTGGGCCGGCGCGGGCGATCAGGCGGGCCAGCTTGGAATCGGCGGCCGAGAGCGCGGCGACAGCCTCTTCCGCGGAGTAGGGAAGCCTGCGCGTCGGGCCGGAGTTGCGGGGCATGCAGCCAGTGTGGCATGAGCCGCACTGTTTCGGCATTGCGATAAACCGCTGGCCGACCCTGTGCCGCGCCAAAAAACACCTCGGCCTGATATCGGACTCGCGTGGACGGAGTTTACAAGGTTGATACATTTCATGGAGGATGATGGTGTTCAACGAAGTCCCCGGCACATGCGGCGTTTCACGCGGTGTTTGTGACGGGTATGCAGCAGAGTGCGGCCGATAATCGACGGCACTCGCGGGGATCGTGCCGCATGCGCGGCGACCGGGCCGGTGAGTGAAATCCTGGCTGCTATACTCAGAATTTCAAACGGACGTTTTGGGTTGTCGGTGTTCGCTCCACAGCCATGACTGGCCGGGGAAGCAGATCGATGAACGAAGGGTCAGCCGCCGCCGCGAGCGCCCCAACGTCCACAGTTGTTTCGACGCAGAGGAAGCAGGAACGCACTCATGGCGCAAGTTTTTGACCGCAGTTCGAACGCGCTGGCTCGCATGAGCCTGGTGCTAACGGGCTTGATCGTCATCGCGCTCGGTGTGGCGCTGAACTCGCTGCAGCGGTCGCCCTGGGTGACCCGGCAGGGACAGCGGCCGGACCAGCCCGTACCTTTCAGTCACAAGCACCACGTCGAGGGCCTTGGGCTCCAGTGCCAGTACTGTCACACCTCGGTGGAGAAGAGCGCCTATGCGGGGATCCCGCCGACCAAGACCTGCATGAACTGCCACTCGCAGATCTGGACGGATGCGCAACTGCTTGAGCCGGTGCGCAACAGCTGGGCGACGGGTGAGTCGATCCAGTGGATCAAGGTGCATGATCTGCCGGACTACGTGTATTTCAATCATGAGATTCATGTGAACAAAGGCATCGGCTGCGCCAGTTGCCATGGCCGCGTCGACCAGATGCCGCTGATGTACGAGGAGAACTCGCTGCAGATGGAGTGGTGCCTGAACTGCCACCGCAATCCGGGCGTGAATCTGCGGCCCACCGCCGAGATCTACAACATGGCCTGGGCCGGCCCCTCGACCGATAAGCCGGTATGGTGCGCGACGACCCAGAACACCAATGGGACCAACGTGCCCACCGCGCAGGGTGTGTCGTGCGTGACCCAGGATCCCACCTCGCCGAATCCGGAGGTGGCGCAGGTGGCCCCGCCGAATGGCCTGGGCCATACGGGGACACATGGGGGGACCATGTATGGGCCGACTCCACCGCAGGCGGGCGCGGAACAAACGGTCTCGGACGTCCCGGTGGTCGCAACCCCGTCCAGTTACCAGAAGTTCACCAGCCAGACGGATCTCGGCCGGTACCTGACGCAGCAGTATCACATCCGCACAGCGAATGAGCTTTCGAGCTGCGAGACCTGCCACCGATGAACATCACTACCAAACCCAATGAGTTGCCGATGAGCGAGCAGGACAAGCAGACAACCGCCGGTGCGGCCCGTGCCGCGGGCGTTCCGGCGGCGCAGGTGGTCGCCGCCATCGCCCCGGCAGGCCGCGGTGAATCGAAGCTGACGCTGGCGCAGGTGCGCGCCAGGCTGGAGGGCAAGTCCGGCAAGCGGTTCTGGAAAAATCTGGACGAGTTGGCCGACACGCCGGCGTTCCAGGAGTTGATGCAGGAGGAGTTCCCGCGCCAGGCTTCGGCCGGGGAGTGGGTCGACTCCGTGAGCCGCCGTGGTTTCCTGAAGGTGATGGGCGCCAGCTTCGCCCTGGCGGGACTGGCAGGCTGCACCAAGCAGCCGGATGAGCCAATCTTTCCGTACATCAAGCAGCCCGAGGATCTGGTGCTGGGCAAGCCGATGTACTTCGCCACGGCGCATCCCTTTCCTACCGGAGCGGTGCCGGTTCTGGTGAAGTCCGATGCCTTCCGGCCCATCAAGGTGGATGGCAATCCGGAGCACCCGATGTCCAAGGGCCGCAGCGACGCGTTCACGCAGGCCACTCTGCTGGGCCTCTACGATCCGGACCGGTCGCAGCATCCGCGCCTGCGCGGCGAGCAGGCCAGCTGGGCGGACTTCCAGGAGACGTTCACCCGAGGCGTCGCGCAGACAAACGGCGGCCAGGGGCTCTACTTCCTGTCCGAAACCATCACCTCGCCCACGCTGGCGGCGCAGTGGAAGCAGGTGCAGGCCAAGTACCCCCAGGCCCAGCTGGTGCAGTACGATCCGGTCAATAACGATGCGGGCCGGGCGGCCTCCAAGGCCGCTTTCGGCGACTTCTACGACGCCCAGTACAAGCTCGAAAACGCGGATGTGATCCTGGCCCTGGATGCGGATTTCCTGGGCGGCATCGCGTTTCCGGGCTTCCTGCCCATGGCCGCGGCCTACGCGGAGCGGCATCGCTTTGACAAAGACAAGCCGATGAACCGGATGTACGTCGTGGAGACGATGCCTTCGGTGACCGGCTTCAAGGCCGACCATCGGCTGGCGCTCAAGCCCAGCGAACTCGATGCCTTCGCCGGCGCCCTGACCGCCGGTGCCCAGCCCGGTGGCGGTTCCGCCGGTCTCAACGCCGGCTCGCAGAAGTTCCTGCAGGCCGTGCTCGCCGACATGAAGCAGGCGGGTGGCCGGTGTGTGGTGGTGGTGGGGCCGCAAAGTTCGGCAGCGGCTCAGGCCGCGGCGCTGGCCGTGAATGCTTCCATGGGCGCCGAAGGCAAGGCGGTGGTCTATACCCAGCCCGTGGCGCCCCTGCCCAGTGAGCAGACGGCCGACCTCAAGGCGCTGGTGGCGGCCATGAACGCGCAGCAGGTGCGATGGCTGGTGATGCTGGGTGTTAACCCGCTCTACAATGCGCCGGTGGATCTCGAGTTTGCGGCGGGCTTCAACATGGTGCCCAACAGCGTCCACCTGGGATCGCATCTGGATGAGACCGGGTTCTACTCCACCTGGCACATCAACCAGGCGCATTATCTGGAGAGCTGGACCGACGCTCGGGCCTACGACGGCACCATTTCGATCGTTCAGCCGATGATTGACCCGCTCTACGGCGGCCGGACCGCGCACGACGTATTGCAGACGCTGCTGGATCCGTCGCAGAGCGCCTACGATGTGGTGCTGGCAACCGCCAGGACCTACATCGGCAAAGGGGGCGCGGGCGCAGCCGGCACGGCGGCGGCCAAAGCTCCGGCGGACAAAGCTCCGGCGGCCAGGGCAAATGGGGCCATGGCCGAGACGGCCAGTGTGGGTGCGGCGGATACCGCCGCCGCCAAGGCCACGGCGGGCGGCGAGAACGGTTTTGAGGCGGCCTGGCGCAAGGCGCTGCACGATGGCTGGGTGGCCAACACGGCCTTTGCTCCCAAGACGCTGGGTGCGCCCAGGGCGGCGGCTCCGGCTCCGGTTCCGGCCCCTGCGGCCGCTGGCGCAATGGAGATCCGGTTCCACTCGGATCCCTCGCTCTACGACGGGCGCTACGGCAACAACGGCTGGCTGCAGGAGCTGCCCAAGCAGGTGACCAACATCTCCTGGGACAACGCGGCGCTGCTCAGCATGGATACCATGGACAAGCTCGGCATCGACGAGAACGAGGCGATCGAGCTGGAGCTGAACGGCCGCAAGATCATCACCCCGGTGTTGATGGTGCCGGGCCATCCCAACGACTGCGTTACCGTGCACATCGGGCTGGGCCGGCGCGCCGAGTGCGGCCGTGTGGGCGCGGGTGTCGGCTTCGATGCCTATCCGCTGCGTACGGCCGATCAGCCACTCGCCGCGGCGGGGCTGAAGGTCACGCGCGGCAAGGGAATCTACGATCTCTGCGTCACCAAGGTGCACAACATCGAGCATCGCGGGGCGTACGCCCAGCATGACCTGGAGCGCAAGGAGTTCGATACCGAGGGAGCGTATTCGCTCGCCGGGCACGAAGCCATGGAGCGCTCCATCATTCGCTACGCCACCTATAACGAGGCGATGAAGGATCCGGAGTACGCTCACAACGGCGCCAGCGGCACCCTGGTGGACAAGGTGGGCTACAACCCGCAGGGCGAGGCCGTGCCGCACGAGGAGAGCTTCTTCCCGGATGCCTGGCGCTACGACCACGTCGATTCGTCCAGCCGCAAGCTGCAGAACAAGTGGGGCATGTCGATCGACCTGAACTCCTGCGTGGGCTGCAACGCGTGCGTCGTGGCCTGCTATGCCGAGAACAACGTGGCGGTGGTCGGCCGGGAGCAGGTCAAGATCGGCCGCATCATGCAGTGGATCCGCATCGACACCTACTTTGAAGGCGACTTGCATGCGCCCAAGGCTCACTTCCAGCCCATGCTGTGCCAGCACTGCGAGTCAGCGGGTTGTGAGCAGGTCTGCCCGGTGGGAGCCACGGTGCACACGCCGGAAGGCATCAACACCATGGTGTACAACCGCTGCGTCGGCACCCGCTACTGCTCCAACAACTGCGTGTACAAGGTGCGCCGGTTCAACTTCCTGCTGTACTCGGACTACGACAC